>JAYTUA010000183.1:0-5272 GCA_043745015.1 Opitutaceae bacterium
GGCTTGAGCTGGAGGGTGAAGGTGACGGCGCGGCCCGGCCGGCCGTTGGGCAGCGTGAGGTTCCAGTAGGCCGGGCGCTCGGCGGCGGGGACCGGCGGCCGGGCCAGTTCATTGCCCCGCAGCGAGGGGGAGCGCGCGATCAGGGCGCCGGCCCGGTCGCGCACCTCGAAGTAATACCGCGTGCGGCCCGCGGCGAAGCTGCGCATGAGCTTGTCGGAAAAATCCACCTGCACGCGGCCGCCCTCCTGCTCGACCAGCGCGCTGACGCCGAGGGCGCGGGATTCGAGCGCGGCGTCGAAGGCCCGGGTCAGTTCCAGCCACATGACGGCGTAAAGCGCCAGCAGCGCGACGCCGAGGAGGGACGCGAAGGCCGCGAGCAGTTTGCGCGTGAGCTGGCGGCGCAGCGAGTTCATGCCGGAATGACGGCCGGCGCCTCAAGCACGTAGCCGAGTCCACGGCGGGTGTGGATGAGCGGGCCGGCGGCCCCGGCGACCGCGATTTTCTTCCGCAGGCTGCACACGGCGGAATCGACGACGTTGCTCATCGGGTCGACCATGCCGTCATAGATGTGCGCCTCGATGTCGGTCCGCGAAACGACCTCGCCGCGGCGGCGCACCAGGTATTCCAGCAGCTGGTATTCGCGGGCGGTCAGCTCGACCGGCCGGCCCGCGCGGCGCACGGTGCGCGCGGCGGAATCGATCTCGAGGTCGCCCACGGTCACGCGCGGCTGCTTGGTGCCGTAGGCGCGGCGGCAGAGCGCCTGCACGCGCGCAAGGAGCTCCTCGAGCGCGAAGGGCTTCACCAGGTAGTCGTCGGCGCCGGCCTGCAGACCCGTCACCCGGTCCGCCACGGTATCGCGTGCCGTGAGGAGTAGCACATGCACCGGCCGGCCGTTGGCGCGCAGGGTGCGCAGCACCTCCAGACCGTCGCGCTTCGGCAGCATGATATCGAGCACGATGGCGTCATAGTCGTGCGATTGCGCCAGCCAGAGTCCCTCGTCCCCATCGATGGCCGTGTCCACGGCGTAGCCGGAACGGCGGAGGGCCGTCGCGATGTTGCGGGACAGCCGCGGAGAATCTTCGACCAGGAGAATGCGCATGACAGACAGCGGGCAAAGTCAATGTAACCGGGCGAACATTATGGCAGCATGATGCAGGCCCCGGCCGGGCCGGGCGTCATTTCGGTCCGCCGTCAGGCTTCCTTCGCCTTGCGGCGGCCGATGAAGGCCGACACCCAGATCGCCAGCTCGTAGAGCACGATCAGCGGCAGGGCGAAGAGACATTGGTTGAACGGATCGGGCGTGGGCGTGATGACGGCGGCGATGATGAAGATCACCACAATGGCATGCCGCCGGTACTTCCGCAGCGTCGCCACTTCGATCAGCCCCATGTAGACAGCCAGCACGACCAGCAGCGGAAACTCAAAGGCCGCGCCCATGCCGAGCGTCATCCAGAGCAGCAGGCTGTAATATTTATCGGCCGTCCACATCACCGTGTAACCGAGCAGCTGGTTCAGCTCAAAGGCCACCCGGATGGTGCTCGGGGTAAGCAGGAAATAACCGAAAGCCGTGCCGCCGGCGAACAACACCAGCGCCGCCAGCCCCGTCGGTACGATGACACGGATTTCCTTTTTCGTCAGCGCGGGCGCGACGAACTGGCCGAGGAAAAACAGCCAGAAGGGTAGCGACAGAATCACCGAGCCCATGAGGCAGATGTCGATGATCACCGAGAAGACGCTCATCGGGCTGTTGGTCACGAGGTCGCTCTTCAGCTTGGGGTATTCCGCCTGCACCTGCACCAGCGGCCGGGTGAGAAGTCCCGAGGCGGTGTCCAGGTTGTAGGCCAGGACGGTCACAAAGATGGCGAAGACGATGGCGCACTTGATCAGCGTCCAGCGCAGCTCCTCGAGGTGCCCGAGGAAGCCCATGGGCTTGCCGGCGGCGGGCACCGGGACGGCGCCGTCTTCCACAAGGTCGGGATTGGTTGGGGTGGTTTCGCTCACGCAGGGGCGTTGCAAACAGGTTTGGCGGACTCGTGCAACCCCGGGGTTAGGGTTCGGATGTGGGAGGGGCTGTACGCCCCGACAGCTTGATGGCGTATGTGTTTAGTCGCGGCGTAAAGCCCCTCCCACATTCAGACAAAGCTCACCCCGCCCTACTCCTTGTATTCCGCCGGCACGGCGGTAACCGGCCGCATCTCGACGTCCCGGTAGAAAATCTCCGCCCCCTCGGTCTGCAGCGCGATGCGTCCTGCGGCCAGCGGCAGCCAGGCCCCGCCCTCGCCCACCCGGCGGGCATCCTTCAGGCGCATGACGACATGGCCGTTGACGATATGGATGCTGTCGCCGCCGACGCAGATCAGCTCGATGGTGTTCCATTCACCCACCGGTTTCTCGAAGTCCGCGAGGCGCACGCAGCGGTTGCCGATGGGCTTCTCCTGCTTGAAATCAACCGGGGCGGCGGCGGGATCGTATTGGTAAAGCGTCTTGTTGTCCGGCGCGGTGAAGCTCCGCGCGGGCACGGTCACCCGGGTGACGATGGCATAGAGGTCGCCGCAATCCTTTTCCTGGATCTGCAATTCCACGCTGGCGGGCCAGACCCCGCTGCTCTGCGCCGGCTCGCCGTGGACGTGGTAGAGCAGCCCGCTGTCGCGCACCGCCTGGTCACGCGGCGGCCATTTCTTCACGCCCCACTTGAACTGGAGGCGCAGGTGATAGTTGCCGAAATTTTCCCGGGTGGCCATGTAACCGAAGCCCTGGCCGGAGATATGGATGGCCGGACGGCCCTCGACCGTGGCCACGGTGAAATTTCCCAGCGGGTCGCGGTCCCGGCCGATCGCCTCGGTGTAGGCGCCCTTCGCGTCGCGTTGCAAGCCGGGCACCTCCGCCGAGGCGTGCGGCTTGCCGAGGAAGGTTTCCCACCCGCCCAGATCGCGACCGTTGAAAAGCGGCCGCCATTCCCCGGCGGCCAGGACCGACGACACCGGCAGGAGCAACAAGACCGCAAGGCGCGTGAAGGACGGAGTGTTCATGGGGATGGGAAGATTGACTCGGATCGGATGGACCGGGCGGGGCGCGGCCCGGCCATCTGGCTTCAAACAAGCGATTTAGCGGCAGCACTGCAAGCCGCCCGCCCGCCTTGCGGCTGGTTTCTACTTCGGACAATCCGACCGGGTAATAATGGCGTGTCCGACCGCCTCCGCCGTTGACACTCCCCTTCCCGCCCGCTCCGATTCCGCTCCCCATTTCTCTTCCAACCATGGCTAAAAAATCCTCCGCCAAGAAGCCCGCCAAAAAAGCCGCTTCCTCCAAGAAACCCGCCGCCAAGGCCCTAAAATACGTCTATACGTGGGGCGCCGGCAAAGCTGACGGCAACGGCTCCATGAAAGCCCTCCTCGGTGGCAAGGGCGCCAACCTCGCGGAAATGACCCGCATCGCCCTGCCCGTGCCCCCCGGCTTCACGATCACGACCGAGGTCTGCACCTATTACTACGCCAACAAGCGCACCTATCCCGCCTCGCTCCAGGCCCAGATGGAGGCCGGCGTCGCCAACATGGAGAAGATCATGGGCACGAAGTTCGGCGCCACCACCGGCACCCCGCTGCTCGTCGCCGTGCGCTCCGGCGCGCGTGATTCCATGCCGGGCATGATGGACACCATCCTCAACCTCGGCCTCAACGACCAGAGCGTGCTCGCCCTCGCCGCCTCGACCAAGAACGAGCGCTTCGCCTGGGACTGCTACCGCCGCTTCATCCAGATGTTCGGCGACGTCGTCATGGGCGTGCAGAAGCGCGAAGGCGAGGACCACGACCCGTTCGAGCACACCATCCACACCTTCAAGCACGAGACCTACCACCGTGACATCGTGGACAGCGACCTCACCGCCGCCGACCAGCAGGAACTCGTCAAGCGCTTCAAGGCCCTCGTGCACGAGCGCACCGGCAAGGCGTTCCCCAACAATCCGTGGGACCAGCTCCGCGGTGCCGCCGGCGCCGTGTTCGGCTCCTGGATGAACGACCGCGCCAAGGTCTATCGCGCCAAATACAACATTCCTTCCGAGTGGGGCACCGCCGTCAACGTGCAGGCCATGGTCTTCGGCAACACCGGTGTCACCTCCGGCTCCGGCGTCGCGTTCACCCGCAACCCCGCCAACGGCACCAACGAATTCTACGGCGAGTTCCTGATCAATGCCCAGGGCGAGGATGTCGTCGCCGGCGTCCGCACGCCCGAGCCCGTCCTCAAGCTCAAGGACCAGATGCCCAAGTCCTATGCCGAGCTCCTCAAGGTCCGCGCTACGCTCGAGAAACATTTCAAGGACGTGCAGGACATCGAATTCACGATCCAGGAAGGGAAGCTGTTCATGCTCCAGACGCGCAACGGCAAGCGCACCGCCGCCGCCGCGCTCAAGTTCTCCATCGATATGGTGAAGGAAAAGCTCATCGACTGGAAAACCGCCATCATGCGGAATCCTGCCGACCAGCTCGACCAGCTCCTCGCCCCGATCTTCGACCTCGCCGAGGTGAAGAAGGCCACGGTCATCGCCACCGGCCTCCCCGCCGGTCCCGGCGCCGCCACCGGCAAGATCTACTTCAACGCCGACCGCGCCGTCCAGGCTGCGGACAAGGGCGAGAAAGTTCTCCTCGTCCGCGTCGAGACCTCGCCGGAAGATCTCCGCGGCATGATCGCCGCCGAGGGCATCCTCACCGCCCGCGGCGGGGTCTCCTCGCACGCCGCCCTCGTCGCCCGCCAGATGGGCAAGGTCTGCGTCTGCGGCGCCGCCGCGCTCCACGTCGACTACGACAAGAAGACTGTCACGGTCTCCGGCCACACCTACCACGAGGGCGACTTCCTCTCGATCGACGGCACGGCCGGCACCGTTTACGCCGGCCAGCTCAAGACCGCCCCGTCCGAGATCATCGCCGGCCTCGTGCAGGGCGACAAGGCCGCCCAGGCCACCGAGAAATTCAAGAGCTTCACCCAGCTCATGAAGTGGTGCGCCGCCGCGACCAAGCTCTTGGTCCGCACCAACGCCGACACGCCCGACCAGACACGCATCGCCGTCGCCTTCGGTGCCGTCGGCATCGGCCTCACCCGCACCGAGCACATGTTCTTCGAGGGCGACCGCATCGACGCCATGCGCGAGATGATCCTCGCCGACTCGCTCGGCGCCCGCGAGGCCGCCCTCGCCAAGCTCCTCCCCTACCAGCGCGACGACTTCTTCGGAATCTTCAAGGCGCTCAAGGGCTTTCCCGCCACCATCCGCTTCCTCGATCCC
>JAYTUA010000184.1:0-5179 GCA_043745015.1 Opitutaceae bacterium
CGACGCAAATCTTCACTCAATGGTCTCATGAATGTCTCCTCATGAGCTCCACTCCACTCGATCAATCGCTATGCGTCTATCTAAATAGAATATGCTCTAAGCGTAAGTTAGGACACGGGCTGGCTAGCGCACGTTGCCGTAGACGCTGAGGACGACATCCTGGCCGGTGCCGGCCTTCGCGTAGAGGCGGAAGGCGGCGTTGCTGACCTCGTGGATATTCTTGGGCTCGATGTGCAGGCGGTAGTGCCGGCCAGCCTCGACCGTCTCAAGGCGGTGCTTGAAGGCGTCGCTGGTGCACTGGACTTGGCCGATACTGAGCGTGATGCCCGGCGTGACCTCGATCTCGATGACTTGCTCCGCGGCCGGGCCGTTCAGTTTCCAATCGACGCTGCGGGGCAGGAGACTGGCGACCTCGGGCACATCGAGCTCGACGGTCAGGGTCGTCGCTTCGGTTGCGTCGTCGGTTGTGACCGTGATGCTGCGCTGGTAAACCCCGAAGCGGTCGCCGACGGTGAAGCGCGCGTTGATGCGTCCGCTGGCGCCGGGGGCGAAGGTCGTGGCGCTGGGCGTGGCCTCAAGGCAGTCGCAGCTCGTGTCCACCCCTTTAAGCGTGACGGTCTTGCCGCTGGTGTTGGTGAACTCGAAGAAGGCCTCAGCCGACTTCTGGAGCGGGACGGCCTTGACGGAGAGGTGCTGGTTTTTCCAGTCGAGGGCGAAGGCGGGGATGGTGAGGCTGGCGGCCAACAGGACGGTGAGAAAGGGGAGAGGCTTCATGTTAGATTTTCAGATGGAGCACCAACAAAAGCACAAGGCGCCGAAGCAGCAATCCAAGACACAAGGCGTTTTGCCACGGATTGCACGGATTGGCACGGATTAAGGCTGAGCAGTCACTCCATTCAGAATGACCAGCATCCGGATTTATCCGTGATATCCGTGGCTAAACCGGATTGGGCCTTTCGTTCTAGACGAATTGCTTCAGCGCCTCGGCGACCAGGGCAAACTCGGAGCGGAGCGAGGGCAGGGAGACCGCGGCGGCGGCAAAGTCAGCGGCCTTGCCCTGTTGCTCCATCTCGTGGGCGACGTGGCCCAGGCCGGCGGCACCGAAGTTACTGCCGCTGCCCTTGATGGTGTGGGCGGCGCGGGTCAGGAGGATCGCATCCTGCTTGGCCAGCGCCTGCTCGATCTCCGCGATGCGGAGGGGAACATCGTCCAGAAAAAGGCCGATCAATTCCTTGATGAAATTGGGGTCCTCGGGGTTGAGGTCGCGCAGGCCGGCGAGGGCCGCGGGGTCGATGGCATTGGGCATGGTGGCATTCATGGAATTCAGGAGGCCCATTCGAAGGAGGTGTTCTGCTCGATTTCCTCGATGGTGGTAAGACCCAGCAGGACCTTCCGCATTCCGTCGTAGCGGAGGGAACGATAGCCCACCCGGCCGGCGGCGCGAGTGATTTCCTGCGCACTCCGGCCCTCCGAGATGAGCTGCCGGATTTGCTCCAGCGCCTACTCGCCTGACTCGGCCTCGTTGATGACGTAGCCCTCTGGCTTGAGGATGTTTGTAAGAATACGCCGATTCAGCCGATCGTCATCAACGATCAGAATTCGACGGCCAGCCAAGCTAGGCTTGGACGATTCCATGGGTGTATTCATACTTGTAGCGCGCAGGCACTTAGTCGGCACGTCCTTACCCCGACCTTAGGGGAAATGGCTGCTGAAAGCCAATTACATCATGAAATCCCGATGCGATGATATTGTACTTGCCTGAACTCAGGCAGTGCCGTTCTAGTAGCGCATGGCAAAATCCTTTGTTTTCTCCTCTGAGTCGGTTGGCGAAGGCCACCCGGATAAAGTCGCGGACCTGATCTCCGACAGCGTGCTTGATGCCTGCCTGGCGC
The DNA here is from genome assembly GCA_043745015.1 of Opitutaceae bacterium. Lineage (GTDB taxonomy): Bacteria > Verrucomicrobiota > Verrucomicrobiia > Opitutales > Opitutaceae > Lacunisphaera. The sequence goes on from JAYTUA010000184.1 coordinate 1,893, forward strand.
AGGACAAATACAGCCGCGTGGCCTGCGAGACCATGGTGAAGTCGAACATGGTCATCCTTGCCGGTGAAATCACCACGCGCGCCAAACTCAACTACGAGGCCATCGTGCGCGCCGCCATCCGCGAGATCGGCTACGTCAACAGCGACGATGTCTTTCACGCCGACAGCGTTTTCATCAACAACTACCTGACACGCCAGTCGCCGGATATTTCGCAAGGCGTCGATGCCAAGAAAGCGAGGGGCAAGAAGACCGCCGAGCAGGGTGCGGGCGACCAGGGCCTGATGTTTGGCTACGCCTGCACCGAGACCCCCGAGCTCATGCCCACGCCCGTGATGTTCGCCCACCGTCTCGGCCGGAAGCTCACCCAGATCCGCAAGAGCGGCAAGGTGGACTGGCTGCGCCCCGACGCGAAGTCGCAGGTCTCCGTCCGCTACGAGAACGACCGCCCGGTTTCGGTCGAGAATGTTGTCATTTCCACCCAGCACACCGCCGATGTCTCGCATGCCCAGATCGAGAGCTACCTGATCGAAAACGTGATCAGAAAGGTCATCCCGGCGCGGATGCTGACCAGGAAAACCCAGTTTCTCATCAATCCGACGGGCCGCTTTGTCATTGGCGGACCGCAGGGCGATTCCGGCCTGACCGGCCGAAAGATCATCGTCGATACCTACGGTGGCTGGGGCCGCCATGGCGGCGGCGCCTTCTCCGGCAAGGATCCGTCCAAGGTGGATCGTTCCGCCGCCTACATGTGCCGCTGGGTCGCGAAGAACATCGTCGCGGCCGGCCTCGCCGACCTCGCCGAGTTGCAGGTCGCCTATGCCATCGGTTACCCCGACCCCGTCAGCGTCTATGTGGACACCATGGGCACGGGCAAGGTGAGCGACGAGAAAATCGCCAAGGCCGTCACCAAGGTCTTCGGCTTCAAGCCCGCCGAGATCGTCCGCCAACTCAATCTGCTCCGTCCCATTTACCGCCAGACGACCAATTACGGTCACTTCGGCAAGCACGGTCTCCCGTGGGAGCAGACCAACAAGGTCGCCGCCCTGCGCGCCGCCGTGAAATAACCTCCAAACGATTACCACCATGCCCACCGCATCCACCGCGCCGAAAGCGCAAGATTATCACGTCAAGGACATCGGTCTCGCCGACTGGGGTCGCAAGGAGATCTCCGTCGCCGAGCATGAGATGCCCGGCTTGGTTTCCGTCCGCAAGAAATTCGGCCCGGGCAAACCCCTGCAGGGCGTCCGCATCACGGGTTCGCTCCACATGACGATCCAGACCGCGGTCCTCATCGAGACGCTGAAGGAGCTCGGCGCCGATGTGCGCTGGGCCTCCTGCAACATCTTCTCGACCCAGGACCACGCCGCCGCCGCCATCGCCAAGACCGGCACGCCCGTCTTCGCCTGGAAGGGCGAGACGCTGGAAGAATACTGGGACCTGACCCTCCGCGCCATTTTCTTCCCGGGCGGCAAGGGCCCGCAGCTCGTCGTTGACGACGGCGGCGATGTCACCCTCCTCATCCACAAGGGTTGCGAGCTCGAGGAAGGCAGCGATTGGGTCAACACCCCCTCCGGTTCCCACGAGGAGCAGGTCATCAAGAACGTCCTCAAGAAGGTCCACAAGGAGGACCCCCTCCGCTGGACCACCATCGCCAAGGAATGGCGCGGCGTCTCGGAGGAGACGACCACCGGCGTGCACCGCCTCTACCAGATGCTCGAGAAGGGCAAACTGCGCGTCCCCGCGATCAACGTCAACGACTCGGTCACGAAATCGAAGTTCGACAATCTCTACGGCTGCCGCGAGTCGCTCGCCGACGGCCTCAAGCGCGCCACCGATGTCATGATCGCCGGCAAGGTCGCCTGCGTCTGCGGCTACGGCGACGTCGGCAAGGGTTCGGCGTTTTCGCTCAAGGGCTTTGGCGCCCGCGTCATCGTCACCGAGATCGATCCCATCAACGCCCTGCAGGCTTCGATGGAAGGCTTCGAGGTCAACACGATCGAGTCCACGCTCGGCAAGGCCGACATCTATGTCACCACGACCGGCAACAAGGACATCATCACCCTCGAGCACATGCGCCAAATGAAGGACCAGGCCATCGTCTGCAACATCGGCCATTTCGACAACGAGATCCAGGTCGACAAGCTCAACACTTCCGACGCGAAGCGCATCACCATCAAGCCGCAGTACGACCTGTATACTTTCCCGAAGGGGAACAGCATCTACATGCTCGCCGAGGGCCGCCTCGTTAACCTCGGCTGCGCCACCGGCCACCCGTCGTTCGTGATGTCGAACAGCTTCACCAACCAGACGCTCGCGCAGTTGGACCTGTGGAAGAACAAGGACACTTACAAGGTCGGCGTCTACCGCCTGCCGAAGCATCTCGACGAGGAAGTCGCCCGCCTGCACCTCGAGAAGATCGGCGCCAAGCTGACGACGCTGACGAAGGAACAGGCCGAATACCTCGGCGTGCCCGTCGAGGGCCCTTACAAGCCGGAGCACTACCGGTATTGAGCGGTCTGCCTCTGGTCCCACGAGCCCGCGAGCAATCGCGGGCTTTTTCTTTTGCTGTAGGAGCGGCTTTATGCCGCGATTCGGACGTGAGGTCGCGGCATAAAGCCGCTCCTACAGTCCAATCACTCCCATGACCCCTGCTGAACTCACCGCCGTCGCCACCCAACTGATCGCCGAGATCGAGAAACTCATTCCGGCCTGCATGCAAAACCCGGAGGACCGCGACAACAGCCACGGCAACGTGACCCTGATGATCATTGCCGAGGGCGGGCAGATTTTCGGCCGAATGTTCGGGGACAACAACCAGCGCCGGCGCGGCACCTGCCGGACCGCCTGGCACAAGTCCACGCAGGTCTGGATGACCGCGCAGGCAACGGGGCGATTTGAGCAGCAGGTCTACGGCAAGAACGTGGACCCGGGCAAATTCGGCCTGCAGCATCCCGACTTGATCGGCTGGGAAGGCGGTCTGCCCGTCGTCGCGAAGGATGGCACCAAGATCGCGGTCGCGATGAGCGGCTTCACCGGGGTGACTGATTGCAACATCATCCGGCAGGCCGTCGCCAAAGTGCCCGGCTTGGCGATGGCGGAGAGCTGAGCAGGGCGCAGGCGGATTGACTTTCGGGAAGGCCATCCTTCGCCAAGGCTTCGGATGGCACTTTTCTTTCCATCTTGGAAAGAAAAGTGGCGGAGAGAGAGGGATTCGAACCCTCGATAGAGTTTCCCCTATGCAGCTTTAGCAAAGCTGTGCCTTCAGCCACTCGGCCATCTCTCCGGGG
>JAYTUA010000185.1:0-5160 GCA_043745015.1 Opitutaceae bacterium
CAAGTTGTTCAAGAGTAAACTGCATGTATGCCATGTGAGATACATAGGCGGGAGCAATATTTTCAGGCGCGGTTGCGCAACCTGAAATCATTGCGGTGAACAGAAGGGCTACCACGGAATATCTAAGTTTCATTCTAGGGGTGGGATGGGTGCTGTTGTTGTGCGTGGCCCGCTGCAACTCCGTATACTTTACGGCATATCGTGCCGTTCCGTCAATTACTCCTTTACGGCATGATGGGGCGTGCCATTCGACTCAGGTATCTCCCGTCAGCTTGCGCGCTTTGGAGCCAATCTCCGACGTGAACGCATGGCCGTGGGGCTGACCCAAGAGAAGCTATCTGAACTAGCAGACCTCAATATCCGTACGCTGCAGAAAATTGAAGCTGGGCAAACAAACATTCTGCTAACTACAGCGATTCGGCTACGTGAGTCCCTGAAATGCGACTGGGATAAACTCGCCTAGCCTGCCGGGCAACCGTCACCTCAGCCCGAAGACCAGCTGCAGCATCGTCGTGAGGTCGGGGCCCGGTGACGACCGGCCGCTGCGAGTCTTGATCAGCGATTTGCCGCGGAAGGCGCGCAGTGCGGCGGTGTCCACCGAGAGTATCTCTACCGCACCGGCGCGCATGCCGGCGACCTGGGCCGGACCCAGCGGTATCCACGCGAAGGGCAGGCCCGTGACGTCGCACTGCACTTCCCATCCTCCCACCAGCCCGGTGATGGGCGAGCGCAGCAGCGCGGGGTAGCGCGTGATGAAGTCCGGCACGCGGCTCATCGCCACGCGCAGGCGCACCGCCGGGCGCAGCCCGGCGAAATACTGGTCGAAATTATCGACACGACGCCGGCGCCATTGCTCGAGGAAGGCACGCGGGTCCGTCCCCATCAGATTCATGCCGTTGTAGGCGCCTTGCTGGTTGAGGCTGCCGAATTTTTTCCAACCATACCACGAGGCGAAGCTGTCGGTCAGCCTCAGCCCGATCTCGAAGTGCAGGTGCGCCCGGTCTGTCGGGATGGAGTAACCGCCGGAGCTGTGCCCCATCGTGCCGATGACCTGCCCGCGCTTCACCGTCATCCCCTCGGCCACGCCGGGCTCAATCTTCGCGAGGTGGGCGTAGAGCGTGTAGACCGCCGGTGAGACGCCGGGGTGCTCGATCACGATGTAGCGGCCGTAGCTGCTTTCCCCGGCATGGGTGCTGATGTTGCGCACCACCCCGTCCATCGCGGCGGTGACCGGGTCGCGCGGTTCGCCGTGGGAGTCGCGCGTCATCGGCCGGATGTCGAGTCCCTCGTGAAACTGCGAGCCGTTGCTGCGCACCGAGCCGAACAGGCCCGAACTCGGCTCGCCCGAGACGGTGGGCTGGACCCAGCTCTCGTAGCCCCGGCCCTGAGCCCACGCCGGGTTGGGCGTCGGCCAGCTGATCTCGATCCGCTCGGCGGCGGCGAGGGGGGCAACGAATAGCGTGATGAATATCATTCGCCACACACCCCGGCGCTGCGCGCCACCCCTCTTACTTAGAGGGGATCCAAGCCAACTACTCCGAAAATCCCCTCTGGAGAGGGGTGCCCGACAGGGCGGGGTGTGTTGGCTGCACGTCCGCATGAAAGAGAATGATTATTTCTTGGCCGCGGCGACGATGTCGGCCGACGTGCGCTTGATGCGCTCCACCAGCGCGGGCAGGTCGGCATCGGGCCGCTCGACGAAGACCAGCACCGTGCCGTCGGGCATCGCCTGCTCGATCCGCCGCGCGCCGACGGGCTCGTCGTTGAGCGTGAGCACGAGCCGCCGGCCCATGCTCGCCACCGACAGCCGGTAGAGATCGCGGGCGGCGGCCGGAGTGAGCTGCAGCATCAGGCAATGGCCAAGCTCCACTTGGGCGACCTCGGCGTTGAGCATGTCGTATTCGACCAGCACAGGCTTGGCCGCGACGGTAACGCTCACCCCGCTGACCGGCAAATGCACCGGCACACCCGCCTCGCCCGGCCGGGTCTCCAGGAAAAACCGCACGACGAGCGGCTCATAGGCCGCCGGCTTGGGGGCTGACGAGCAGCCGGCCAGCAGAACCAATCCCAGCATCAGTATTACTGAAGAGAACTTTGCCGCTCCAAACATCTGACCCACCCTGCCCTGACGGGCACCCCTCTCCAGAGGGGATTTACGAACATGTTGGCTCGGGTCCCCTCTATCAAGAGGGGTGGTGCGCAGCGCCGGGGTGTATTGTCCACTCACGACAGGATGCTTCATTTCACCGCCTCCTTGGCCACGGATTCGAACGCCTCCATGACTTCCGCGCCGATGGCATCGGCGATCAACCGGCCGCGCGGCGTCAGGCTGATGCGACCCTCCACCGTGGCCTCGAGCAGGCCGCCGAAAAGCAGCTTGGGGAGCAAATCCTCCAACCCGGACCATTGCGGCGTGGGAAAACGGCGGCGCGACCGCGGCATGGACACGCCTGCGTTCATGCGCAGGCCGAAGATGACCGAGTCGGCGGCGAGCAGGTCGTTGGTCAGAGCGACGCGGTCCGTCGTGGCGCGGCGGCCGGCGGCAACGTTGGCAAGCCAGAGACCGAGGTCGGGCGGGTTGGCGGAGCGCCAGCCGGCGTGCTGCGTGGCGGACGAGGGCCCGAGCCCCACCCATTCGTGCATGGCCCAGGTGTTGAGATTGTGCCGGCAGGCGTGGCCGGGACGGGAAAAGTTGGAGACCTCGTATTGCGCGTAGCCTTTCGTCGCGAGGTAGTCCCACGTGTGCTGGTAGAACAACGCCTCCTTGTCCGCATCGAGCTTCACCTTGCCCTGGGAGAGCTTGATCCACAGCGCCGTGTCCTCCTCAAAGGTCAGGCAATAGGTCGAGAGATGATCCGGCGCGAGCCGCAGCGCCTCGTCGAGGTCTGCCCGCCACTGGACCTCGGTCTGGCCCGGCAGGGCGAACATCAGGTCGAGGTTCACGCTGGCGAAACCTTGGCCACGGATCAGGTCGTAGGCCCGGTAAATCTGCGCCGGGGTGTGCTGGCGGCCGAGGGCGTCGAGCAGACCTTCGTCAAAGCTCTGCACCCCCATCGAGATGCGGGTCACGCCCAGGTCCTTCAGCACCGCCAGCCGGTCGGTCGTGACCGTCGCCGGGGCCAGTTCCACGGTCCACTCGGCGGGCCGGCCGCCGCAATAGAGCAGCATGGTGCGCCCGAGCCGCTCGATTTCCGCCGCCTTGAGCAAACCGGGCGTGCCGCCACCCCAAAAGGCTGTCGCGACCGGGCGGCCGGCCCAGTTGACGAGGCCGGCCTCAGCCTCGATTCCCTCCAGATAACGCTGCACGGCATCGCCTTTCGGCACAGTCTGGTAGAAGGCGCAGAAATCGCAGGTCGTCGCGCAAAACGGCACATGGACGTAGACGCCCAGCAACGGCGCGGGCGCCGTCTGCGCTTTTTCTTGCCCTGAGGGGAGTTCGGCCATTATGAAATCCTTCAATTTACGATCTACCAACAGCCTGCGCGGCCCCGGCGATCAACTCCATTCCAATGCACAAGACTCCCTTCCCTCACGCGAGCAGAATTTTTTCCGCCATCGCCGCAGCGCTCATGCTGCTGGTGCTGACCGGCTGCAATTTCACGATCACCAACCTGACGCCGGAAACCGTCCCGGCGAATCCCTCCCAGATCTACACCATCACGGCGAGCTTCCGGCCCACGAGCCGCACGATTGACACGGCGAGCATCAAGCCGCGCATCGTCGTGGACGGCCAGGCTCACGCGATGAGCCGCAGTTCCGTCGGCACCGACATCTGGGAATTCGATTACCAGCTGCCGGCCAGCCGCTCGACCGCCTCCTACTACTTCATCTGCGATTACAGCGCCCAGGGCAGCACCAGCACCTCGGAGGTTTATTCCGAGTTGCAGAACCTGAACATCGCCGGCCGCTACGTCATCCGCCCCGAGGCCAGCCGCGCCCCGGTCGGCTCGCGCGTCAGCATCCTCGGCGCCGGCTTCAGCACCTTCGACATTGTCTATTTCGACACCACGCCCACCCGCACGGTGTTCGAATCACCCAGCTCGCTCAGCTTCTTCGTCCCCGCCGTCGAGCCGGGCCGCAATTACAAGCTCAGCATCCGCGGCTCCGGCATCGGGCTGGACGTCGGCACCTTCCGCGTGGACGCCATCAGCTTCCAGGTCACCCCGGCCGCCGTCGTCCTCCGCTCGGGCGAACAGCAGGCGCTCACCTTCACCATTCCCCAGCCCGCGCCCGCCGGCGGCCTGTTGATCGACGTCACCACCGACATTCCCGACAGCATCGTGATGTCCGAGGTCATGGTCCCGGCGAACGCCAGCAGCGTCACCGTGCCGGTCCAGGGCGGCAAGCCCGGCACCGGGTCGCTGTTCTTCCGGAGCAGCGCTGGCGAGAGCACCGTCGCGGTCACGGTCACGGCGAAGTAAGGCGAACGGGGAACGTCTTTTGTAGGCGGGTGCCCTCACCCCGCTACTAGCGCATGCCTCGCGGGGTGAGGGCACCCCGCCTACATTGAAGCGCATTTGGAAACTCAGCGACTCGTTGCAATGGTCGCGGGCTTGCAGCGCACCCCGCACCCGGCTTTTCTCTCCGCCATGACCGACCCCGCCCTCGACCGGCAGATCCAGGCCATCGAACGCCCCGACAAGGCGCTGTGGACCTATTACGTGCTCAGTTGCCTCGTCTTCCCGCCCCTGCTGCTCATCGCCGGCCCCTACCTCTATTTCCGCTATCACACGATGCGCTACAAGTTCACCGACGACGGCATCTCGATGAGCTGGGGCATTCTCTTCCGCCGCGAGGTCATCGTGAACTACGCGCGCATCCAGGACATCCACCTCAAGTCGAATATCGTCGAGCGCTGGCTCGGCCTCGCGCGCATCCTCGTGCAGACGGCTGCCGGCAGCAGCTCGACCGAGGTCACGATTGAAGGCATCAAGGAGTTCGAGGCCCTGCGCGATTTTCTCTATTCCCGGATGCGCGGGGTGAAGGACCACGCCCCGGCGCCGGCCTCATCGGCGGGCGCGGAAAGAACCGCGGACTCGGGCGAACTCGTCGCCGCCCTGCGCGAAACCGCCGCCGAGCTGCGCGCCGTGCGCGAGGAGCTCGCCCGCCGCCGTCCGGCCTGACCGCCATGTACCAGCGCATCACCAGCCTGCTCCTCCG
>JAYTUA010000186.1:0-5141 GCA_043745015.1 Opitutaceae bacterium
GAGCGGACGACGATGCCGCGCACGGTACCTAGTTCCTTGGTGACGCGCTGGCCCGCCAGCGAGGGATTGGTGGTGGAGAGCATGGTTCAGGTGAACTTGACCTGCGGGGCGGCGCGCTCGGCGGCGTTCTCAACCTGGAAGAGCTGCGCCTCGGCGAAGTTGAACAGGCCGGCGAGGATGTTGGTCGGGAAGGACTCGCGACTCGTGTTGAAAGTCATGACCGAGTCGTTGTAGGCTTGGCGGGCGAACGAGATCTTGTTCTCCGTGGAGGTCATCTCCTCGGTGAGCTGCATCATGTTCTGGTTGGCCTTGAGGTCGGGATACTGCTCGGAGACGACCATGAGGCGGGAGAGCGCGCCACCCAAACCGGACTCGGCGCTGAGGAGACCCTTCATGGCGGCGGCATCGGCGGGGTTGGCGGCGGCGGCCTTGGAGGCGGTGTAGGCGGTGTTGCGCGCGGCGATGACGGCCTCAAGCGTGCCGCTCTCGTGCTTCATGTAGCCCTTGGCGACCTCGACGAGGTTGGGGATGAGATCGTAGCGGCGCTTCAACTGGACGTCGATCTGCGCGAAGGCGTTCTTGAAGCGGTTGCGGAGGGTGACGAGGCCGTTGTAGGCGCCCATGACCCAGAAGCCGAAGAGCAGGGCGGCGCCGCCGACGATGATAAGGAGGATGAAGGCTAGACTCATATAGAGGGGATGGGTTGAACCGAACGGCCACTTATGTGTCCGAAGGTGTGCGACGGCGCGAGAATTTTCATGTTACACAAGACGGACATCTTTGGAGCAGGCGACGCTTGCCAGCCAGTGGCGCGGGCTGCACATTCACGCGGTCAATGAAGATGCTGGCGCGCCCCCTCTTGCTCCTCCTCTGCCTGCCGGCCCTCCGGCTGTTTGCGCAGGTGGCGAGCCCGGCCCCATTGGTCGCCGATGCGGCGGCGGCGCAGGCCGTGCCGGGCCGCTGGATCGTGACGGAGGCCCGCGCTGACCAGGCCTTGCAAACGGGATTCCCGGCGACGGCCGCCACCCTCTACAAGGAAATCCTCGCCGACAAAGCCGTGCCCGCCGGGACCAGGCAGCGGGTAACGCTGTCCTTGGTGACCGCGCTGCTGGATGCGGGCGAGCTCGCAGCGGCGGAGGCCGCGCTCCAAACTTACGACGGGCCGCGCGGCAGTGCGTATCAATTGCGCGCGGGCCTGCTGGCGATCACCGCGCGGCGCACCGCACCGGCCAAGGCCGCGCTGGCGGCGGGCAAGGTGGAGGATTTGACCGAAGCGGATCGCGGCTGGTGGTATTTCCTGCAGGCCAGTGTGACTGATGCCGAGGGCGAGGTCGTCCGGGCCAACAATCTCTTCGACCAGGCGGTGAAGGCGGCGGTCTCCGGGCTGCAGCGCGCGCGCTTTGTGCTGGGCCAGGAACAGTCGCGGCTGCGTTCAGGCCAGGTCAGCGAAGCCCAGCTCGCGACCTTGCGCGGCAACATGGAGCGGTTTCAAGGACAACGCACGGGCTACACCTATGTGCGCACCTACGCCGCAGCCCTGGCCGGGCTGGGCCGGGCGTTGGAAGCGCAGGCGGTGTTGCAACGGCAACTGGCGGTGCTGCCGGCCACGGAACGGGACGCCGCCGACCAACTGGGCCTGATGCTGGGCCTGATCGCCGGCGAGGGCAGCGTGGCGGGCCGGCAGGCTTTCCGACAATTGTTGCGCGACGGACAACGGCCCGAGACCCAGCGGCTGGCCTTGCAATTGCTCATGCGGGGTGCCCGGACGCCCGCAGAACGGGAGCAACTGCGCCGCGACCTGAGCGAATTGATCACCCCGAAAACCACGATACCAATCATCGAGGATCTGCTGCTGGTGCGGGCGCAGGCGGCCTTGACGGACAAGGTCTATGCCGTGGCCGAGGAGGACGCTCGGGCGCTGCTGGAGCAGTTTCCTGCGTCCGCCCTGAAGGCCCCGGCGCTGGGCATTCGCCTGGCGGTGGCGTGGGATTTGAAACGCTACCGGACGGCGGCCGATGTGATCACGCAACTGCGCGCGGCGATCACCCCGGGCCGCGCCCGCGCGGAGCTGGGGGTGCTGCAAGCGGAGGCGTTTTTCCGGGCGGAGGATTATCGCAATGCGGCGGATGCCTACGAGGCGGCGCTGCATGAGGCGCCGCTGGCGGCGCCCGCCGGCGTGTTGATTTTTCAGCGGATGCTGGCCGAAATCCGGTCCGACCGGCTGGAGGTGGCGGCAAAACAGCTGGATGAGGCGACCAACGACGCGGGATTTGATCCCGTCAACCGCTGGCAGGCCGAATGGAATCTCGTCAAGGAGATGCAGGTGCACGGGCAGACCGAGGCGGCCTCGGCCCGGGTGGAACGCCTGCTCGCGAAGAGCGCCCAGGGTGTGCCCGAGGAATTGCGCATTCAGCTGATGTGGCTGAGGGCCAAGCTGTCCTTTGACAATGCCCGCGCCGAGGCGGCTCTGAGGCAGACGGATGAACTGCTGGGCCCGCTGGCGCAAGCGAAGCAGCTGGAACCACAATTGCGGACCAACGTCACGAGCATGGCGCAACTGCTGAAGGCCCAGGCACTGCTGGCGCTCGGGCGGCATGCCGACGGCTTTACGGTGCTGGATAAACTGCGGACCGATTTCCATGCGACCGAGGCGGCGCAGTATTCCTACCTGGTGCAGGCCGGCCACCTGACCCAGACCGGAGACCTGGCCGGGGCGCAGGGTTTGCTGATCAATTTCGTCGACAAGGATGAATACCGGCAGAGCACCTACGCGCCGCTCGCCCTGTATCAAGCGGCACTCATCCTCGAGCGCCAGGGACTCGACCGGCAGCTGGAGGAAGCCTACAAGCTGCTCGAGCGACTGGTGCGCGACTACCCGAATGACGACCTCGTGTTCAGTGCGCGCATGAAACAGGGTGACCTGCTGCGGAAGCTGAACGATTTTCCGGCGGCGCGGCGGATCTATGAGTTCCTGGTCAACCATTACGCCGGCCACCCCGATGAGCTGCTGGCCCAGGTGGCGCTGGCGGACAGTCTGTTTGCGCAGGGCGCCAACAGCGTGGCCAACTACGAGAGCGCGTCGGCGATCTTCGAGCGCTTGCGGGATTTGCCGGCGGCCCCCGTGGACTTGCGGGTGGAGGCGGGCTTCAAGTGGGGGTATGCCCTGGCCAAGCGGAGCCAGACGGCCAAGGCGCAGTCGGTCTTCTGGTCGGTGGTGCAGAGTTTCCTGCTGGAAGCCGAGCCGGCGGCCAAGCTCGGGGTCAAGGGCCGCTACTGGTTGTCGCGCTCCCTGCTGGAACTGGGGCAGATCCATGAGAACGCCGGCCGCCTCGACGAGGCGCAACGCGCCTACCAGCTGATCGTGGACAACAAATTGAGCGGCACGGCGCAGGCGCAGACCAAACTGGCGCGGTTCCGGCCGGCGGGGGGGGGCGCACCGTGAGCTTTGGCATTTACGCGCGAATCGCGCCCCGCATGATGCGCGCATACTCATGACCATTTTCAGCTACAGTGTCTTGGCGAAGGGCGGCCCGGTGATGTGGCTGCTCGTCCTCCTCGGGCTGGCGGCGCTGGTCGTGTTTACCGAGCGGGCGCTGTTTCTCCACCGCGCGCAGATCCGCTCGACGGAATTTCTCAACGGGATCAAGAATCTGCTGCAAAAAGACCGCCTGATGGAGGCGCTGACGCTGTGCGAAGAAACCCACGGCCCCGTGGCCAAGCTGGTGAAAGCGGGGTTGCGGCATGCCGGGGACGAGGAGCAGGCGATGCGCTTTGCCGTGCAGGAGGCGGCGCTGGCCGAGCTGCCCGGGCTGGAGCGGCGCATCAGCGCCTTGGCGGCGATCGCGCAGGTCGCCCCGCTGTTTGGCCTGCTCGGGACGCTGCTGGGGATGATCAGGACTTTCTGGCAGTTCAACCAAGGCGGCAACTACGCCACCCCCGTGGTGCTGGCCGGGGGGATGTGGGAGGCGCTGCTGACGGCGGCCGCCGGGCTGATCGTCGCCATCCCGGCGCACCTCGGGCGGCATTTTCTGGCCGGACGCGTGCGCACGCTGGTGCAGGACATGGAGTGGGTGGGGAACGAGCTGATGCGGTTTCTCCTGCGGGATTACCGAAAAAACGGCGGAGGCGGCCCATGATCACCCGGCCGCTGGAGTTGCACTCGCGGCTGAGCCTGCCGCCGCGGGATCTGGATTTTTTTGCGTGGGTGAACGTGGCGGTGATCCTGCTGTTCTTCGGACTGCTGGGCTCGCGCTTCGTGCTGGCGCCGGGCATGTCGGTCGGCGTGGGAGCGGAGGCGAGCCTCGTGCTCCCGGAGATCAACAGTGCGACGGAGAGTGCCGGGCCGGCGTCGGTCGTGGTGAGCTACCGGCGGGACAACGTGATATTATTCGAAGGCGGCATGTATACCTTGCCGGAGTTGCGCAAGCACATGGAGGCCTACGTCAAAAAACATCCGGGCGCCGTGATGCTGGTGCGCATCGACCGGCAGGTGTCGACGCAGGCCTTTCTGGAATTGTGCGAGATGGCGCGGTCGGTCGGGTTTGCCAACGTGCTGGTGGCGGCCGAGCAGCCGCAGCCGGGGATTACGTTTAAATAAGGAGGCCCCGCTGTGCCGCAGGATGACTTCAAGATCGGGCGCCGCGTCTGGATCAGTCTGGTCGTCGCCGGTGCGGGGGTGGGGGCGTGGCTGGCTTGGAACCGGGCGCATCCGATTTTACCCGCACGCGAGGCGAAGCGAACCATGCCGTTCGTGCAGCTGGCCGGAGCAGGGGGCGCCGTGGCTGGCGACCAGGTTTTGCGTGAGCGCGCGATGTTATTTGACCCGACGCCGCTGTTTTTCCCGACCGAGTGGAATTACGGCCAAAGCCCCCTGCGGGAGGGCAGCCTGAAACAGCCCGGGCAGGTTTTCGGCAGTTTCGAACCCAAGCTCACGGTCGGGGAGCAAAACATGGCAAATTACGGGGCGGAAGCGACCGCCGTTCCAGAGAAACTGGTGGATGTGCTCGTCCAGGGCAACGAGGCGCCTTTTGCCGGCATGGGGCAAAAAGATACCCAGCGTTCAACGCTGCCGGTCAGGTCAGCTTACCTTGAGATTCGTGGATTTACAAATGGAGAGACCGTTATAGAACAACAACTTAGCG
>JAYTUA010000187.1:0-19911 GCA_043745015.1 Opitutaceae bacterium
GCCAACCAGCAACAGACCACTCCAAACCCCAACCCAATTGCCGCTGCTCTTGTCGTGTAATTAACCGGCCTTTGAGGTCATTGACTGAAAAACGCGGCGCTTCATTTCAGGCCCTGCCCGGATTCATCTGGAACAGTGGCCATTCTAGGCAGGATCGGCCCGTGGGTTTCCGGACTGTCGAAAAAGGTGACCGCTGGATCGCTTTTGCCTACACAACGAGCGGAGACAGCGACAAGGCAGTCAGCCTTGTCACGGGTTTTTATACATGCACGCGAGAATATCGTTACGATAAGTTACCATCTAAGCCCCTCGCTATTGCAGAGGGAATAAAGGGGGCTTGGTTGATCAAGGGCGAAAATTTTGGCGCAGAGCTACCAACCCCTGTTGTGATCCCGCCCTTAAGCCGCTTCTTAGGTGAGAATCTATTTAAGCGTCGAACGATTACGCGGATAACTAAAAAGCAATTTGAAAAAATCCGGCAATACACGTTCGAGCATAGGTTTTCTCTAGAAAAAATTCCCTGCCTTAAGCGTGATCCTAGGAATGAACAGGAAGTTCTGGCTATTATCGCGAGTGCCCCGGGAAAATTGGGCATCAATAAGATCGTCCGAGTCCAAACCCGCTTCCCCGACATGTTAGTTAAACTCAAGGGGAAGGCCGAGGAGGTGCATCTTGAGCTTGAACTCTATAGCAGCTCATTCCTTAGCCATGGACACGAGAATCAAGTCAAGGATTGCCGATTCATCGGTAAGAGAAAGTCTAAAACTAATTCCAAGATAAAGGGGGATGGCAAACCAGTGGGAGTTTTGTGCTGGATAAATGACGACAAGAACAAAGCGGTGAAGAAGCACGTTCATCGCATCTACGAACTCCGGGATCTCTTGAGGTATGGGCATCCAATCCGCTGGTAGTTTTTCTTTTCGCTAGAAGTTAGATTACGCATTTTAGCCGATCCGATACCACTCTGTAACTTTTGATCATGGATACCTGTTACGTTGGCCCTGGAAATAGCCGGCTCATCGTAAAGCGTTCAGGCCATAGCATTCTTCGTCGTGCTCAGGTGCCAAAACCGGTCGTGCTCGTCGCGATACCCGGGAGCAGCAGCCGTTTCCATTGTTCGAGAACCACCCCAATTGGATCGGCGGCGAGCGGCGGGTCGCGCTCAAGACCGGTGACTACACCGTCGACGGCATGGAAGGGCTTCTTGCTTTGGAGCGCAAGAATCTGGCGGACCTTGTGGCTTGCACGGTCACCTATCGCCGCCGCTTCCTCGCGAGTTGCGCGCGGTTGGCGAAGTTTCGCTGGAAGGCCATTCTCATCGAAGCCTCCTACGAGGACCTCAAGCGCGGCTGGGAATATTCCGATATACCCTCCGAAGTGCATCCCAACGCCGTCTGCGGCACATTGGATGCCATCGAGGCCAAATACGGTATTCCCATCATCTACACCTCGACTCACCGCGAACTGGCGACTGAGCGCGCCGCCAGCTGGCTCTCAAAGCACTTCACTTACTGGTGGCTGGAGCAAAATGGATTCGGGCGCGTCCTGATTGATTCCGACAAGCTGTGAGGCGGGCGGGCAAAGAAGATATGCGCCTCCGGGCTTTCTCGCCCGCGTAATACGCGCAAACAGTTGGATTGATTTGCGCCGGCCCAAGCCGGCGCGCAGTGGACTTTCGTGTCATAAAGGAGGAGGCTGGCCGGCAACAAAAGCACCCCATGACCAAATTGACCGATGCCGAAGCCTCCCGGCTGCACCCCGAAACCCTCGCCCTCAGCTACGGCTTTGATCCGTGGCTCAGCGAGGGCTCCGTCAAACCGCCGGTGTTCCTTACTTCCACCTTCGCCTTCAAGTGCGCCGCCGACGGCAAGCGCTTCTTCTCGTGGGCCCACGGCGAGGGCACGCCGCCCCACCGCCGCGAACAGGGGCTCATCTACTCGCGCATCAACAATCCGAACCTCGAGATCCTGGAGGACCGCCTCGCCCTCTGGGAGGGCATGAAGGATGCCTACAGCTTCTCGAGCGGCATGGCCGCCATCGCCACCACCCTGCTCGCCACCCATCGGCCGGGGGACGAGATGATCGTCTGCGCGCCCGTCTACGGCGGCACCGATTCCCTCATCCATCATTTTCTGAAGAGCTTCGGCATCGCCGCGCATTTCGTGCCCGCCGGGGTTGACGCCCCCGCCTTGGTGGAGCCGCTGATCACGCCGCGCACCCGGTCGATCTTCATCGAGAGCCCGGCCAACCCCAACAACCGGCTGACTGACATCGGCCGCCTGAAGGAACTCGCGCGCCACCACGCTCCCGCGGCACCCGGCCAGGCCACCGGCCGCATCCTGGTGATCGTCGACAACACCATGGCCGGCCCGGTGTTCGCCCAGCCTGCGAAGATGGGCGCGGACATCGTGCTGTATTCCGCGACAAAATTCATCGGCGGCCATTCGGACGTGGTCAGCGGCATCGCCCTGGCCAACGATGACGTGCTCCTCGGTGCCATCGCGCAACACCGGGCGATGCTCGGTGGCATGCCGAATCCCTTCACGGCCTGGCTGCTCACCCGTTCGCTCGAGACGCTCAAGATCCGCGCCGAGCAGCAGCAACGCAACGCGCAGCAGGTGGCCGCCTTCCTCGCGGCCCACCCGAAGGTGCGCCAGGTCTGCTACCTCGGCCTGCTCACGCCGGCCGACCCCGAGCATGCCATCTATCAGAAACAGCACACCGGCCCGGGTTCGCTCATTTCGTTCTACATCCGCGGCGGAGAGCAGGAGGCGTTCGCCTTCCTTGACCACCTGAAGATCTTCAAGCTGGCGGTGTCCCTCGGCTCCACCGAATCGCTGGCGCAGCACCCGGCCGCCATGACCCACTCGGGCCTCGCCCCCGCGGACAAGCTGCTCGGCGGCGTGACCGACGACCTGGTGCGCCTGTCCATCGGCATCGAGAACCATGACGATCTGATCTGGGACCTGCGCCAGGCCCTCGACCAGGTGTGATCGCCCGGACGCGATGGCTTCGCCTTCCCGCCGCGGACTTGCGCGGCGGGTGGATCGAGTCATCTTGGCTCCGATGAAACCCCTGCTGCTCGCCCTGGCCCTGATTTCTCCCCTCTGTGCTGCGGAGGTCGCCACCCTCTCGCCCACCGAGGCCGCGAAACTCGTCGCCGACGGCAAGGCTGTGCTCGTGGATGTCCGTGAGCCGTCCGAGTGGGCTGAGTCGGGCGTCGCGGCGCCCGCCGCCCTGCTGCCCAAGAGCGAATTTGACGCCGGCCTGATCGGCGAATGGAAGGAATTCCTCGCGAAGGTCGGCGACAAGCAGATCATCACTTACTGCCGTTCGGGCCGGCGTTCCGGTGCCGTCGCGGCGGCCCTGGCTGAAAAGGGCCACAAGGTCGCCAATGCCGGCGGCTTCAAGGACTGGCAGGCCGCCGGCCTGCCGACCCGCCCGGCGGCGCCGGCCAAGCACTGAGCCCCAACCCCGACGGGCGGTCCGCCGATGAGGACGGTTGAGCAATATCTGCGGCGTCGGCCGGTGCCAGCCTGAGTATAATTATGCCATGAAAGCACGATCATGCCCCGTCGTTCTTTCGCTGGCGTTCGGCCTCATCGGTTCCGTCACCGCGTGGGCCGTGGCGGCGACGGTTTCGTCGCAAGCCTTCGTTGATCCCGATGATCCCGCCGTGGCCGGCATCCGGCGGCTCGGTGAGCGCACCATAGATCAGGCGGGGGTCGCGCTGGTGCTCGAGGTTCGTCGCGTGCTGGTTAACACGCCGCCCGTCCTGGCCATCGGCGCATTGCATCTCAAGGACTACAAGCTGCCGGCGGCGGCCCCCGGCAAGGCGGCGGTGACCGCCCTGCGCCGCACGAGCCTCCAGGTGCGCAATCCCGCGAATTCACCCGATCTGGCCGACCGGGCCGCGCTTGATTTGATCAAGGCCCAACTCGAGCAGGGCGATCCGGTGGCCAAGGTGCTGGTGCAGCGGGTCTCGTGGGTGGGCCAGCCGCCCGAGTGGCGTGTCTACCGGCCCCTTTCCGCCCTGAAGCAATGTCTGGAATGCCACGGCGCCACCGCCGCGCTGGCCCCGGGCGTGACCGACCGGCTGAAGGAATTATATCCCGGCGACCGGGCCGTGGACTACAAGACCGGGGATTGGCGCGGGCTCATCCGGGTTTCGATCAGCGAG
The DNA here is from genome assembly GCA_043745015.1 of Opitutaceae bacterium. Classification (GTDB taxonomy): domain Bacteria; phylum Verrucomicrobiota; class Verrucomicrobiia; order Opitutales; family Opitutaceae; genus Lacunisphaera. The sequence continues at coordinate 4,181 of JAYTUA010000187.1, forward strand.
CCGGCCAAGGATCCATGAATGCCCCGGGCACCGAGTATCCGGAGCTTCCGCCCCATGTGGTCCGGCAGTCGTGCTCGCCGGCCTGCGCGGCCTACCGCCTCCTCAAATTGGATCGCTGGCCGGACTTTGGCGTCTGCCTGAATCCCTTCTCCCTGCTCTGCGGCTACCCGTGCGGCTCGGCCACGACTGGGCGCATTTCCGCCTGACCCCGGTCCCAGACGTCACCCGCGCCAGTTGAGCAGCCGCGCGGCCTGGACGACGCCCACGCAATCCTCGCCGTCCTCGGTGTGCAGCCAGTGCAGGTCGAGCTCGGGCCAGACCCGGTCCATCGCCGCCCGCAGGCCGCCGACCTCCAGCACCACAATGCCGTGGGGTTGCAGGCGCTCGCGCGACTGCTGGAATATTTTCCGGATGATGGCGAGCCCGTCGCGGCCGCCATCGAGCGCCATGACCGGCTCCTTGGTGAATTCCTCGGGCAGGCCGCGCAGCTCGCGGGTCGGCACGTAGGGCGGGTTGGAAATAATCAGGTCGTAGTGGACGGGTTTGACCGCATCGAACACGTCCGAGTGGTGCAACGTGATGCGCTTCGCCAGGTGGTGCGCGGCGATATTGAACTTCGCCACCGCCATGGCCCCGGGCGACAATTCGATGGCGTCCACCTTCGCCTCGGTAAATTGGTGCGCCAGCAGCACAGCGAGGCAACCCGAGCCGGTGCAGACATCCACGGCGCGCTTCACCGGTTTGCCCGCCGGCAGCCAGTGGGGAATCTGCTCCGGCAGCAACTCGAGAAAATAACTGCGCGGAATGATCACCCGCTCGTCCACGTAAAAGCGGTGCTCGCCGAGGAAGGCCTCGCGGGTCAGGTAGGCGGCGGGCACGCGTTCGTCGATGCGGCGGCGGAAAATTTCTCCGACCTTCGCCGCGTCCGCCGCCGTGAGTTTTCTCCGCAGCACCGCCGGTTTGCTGTCGAGCGGCAGCCCCAGCGTATGCAGCAGCAGATAAAGCGCCTCGTCGTGCGCGCTGGTCGCCACCTGCCCGAGGGCCAGGCCGTGGCGCGCGTAGGCGCGTTGCGCCCACTGGAGCCAGTCGCCCACCGTCACAGGTGCTGGGCCCCGGGCGGCCATGTTATTTTTTCCCCGCGGCCGGCGCGGTCGTGTGCTCGTGCTTGAGAATATGCTCGGCGCAATAGCACTCGTCATTGGCGCACTTGGAGCAGTAGCGGAAATCCATCAACCGGTCGGTCAGGTCGGTCTTGCCGCAGATCCGGCACCGGTGCCGCGGCTCGTCGTCGCTGGCCCGGAAAGCGCTGTGGCGGACCTGCTGCTGCATGTGCCGCCGGCCGGTCTTGATACGCTGCACGATGTCGCCGGCAAAGAAGATCAGAAAATTGCCCGTGGCCGCCAGCACCCCGAACCGGATATTCCACCCGCCGGTCACGAAGGTGAAGGCGAAGCCCAGCCACATCACGAGGGCGAACCACTTGATCTTCACGGGCAGAATGAAGAACAGGTAGAGCTCGAAGTCGGGGTTCAGGAAGGCAAACGCGAGAAACACCGAGACGGCGAAAAAGGCATAGCCCATCGCCTGCTGCGGGGTGAGAAAGGCGACGGCCACGGTCAGGAGCCAGCCCAGCAGGAAAAACAGGTTGAAGCGGAACACGCCCCAGTAATTTTCCAGGGCCTGGCTGATCATGTGGAAGAAATACCAGCTGATCGCCAGGAACACGGCACCGGTCAGCGACACCTGACCCGAAACCGGCGGCAGGAGCACAAAGGAGAACAGCCGCCACACTTCCCCCTCCAGGACCAGGGCTGGCACGAGCAGAATCTGCCGCACGTCGAATTGCGCGAGCAGGGTGAAGCTGAAGAACACCACCTGCCCGCCGATCAAATAAAGCGAGAGGTTCGGGATCGCGAAGCGGCCGAACGCGCGTTCGAGGCGGTTATAGAGACCCATGTCCCGCTACTTTGCTTCGGCGGGCGCCAGCGAGTCGAGCAAAGTCTGCTTTTGCTTCTGCAGCGGCGGCGCGGTGACCGTGATCAGCAGGGCACGGGCGTGATCGGGCCGTCCGAGCTTGATGAGCACGTTGGCGGCGTGCAGCCGGATGGTCTGCTGCTCAATCCCCGGCTGGGCCCGCAGCTCAAGCGCGCTCCATTGCTTGAGGGCCTCGTCCCACCGCGGGGTTTCCAAATCGTAGTAGGCCTCGGCATGGCGGTAGGCATAGGCAAAGTTGTCGGGCGCGAGCGCCGCGCCGCGCGCGAATGCTTCCAGCATGGTCTTGTCCAGCGTGGCGCGGGTGAACTGGCCGGTGGCGATCAGGTCGTCGCGGGCCTCGGCGAGCAGTTTGCCTAAGTGGTAGTGGTAGAGGGGCTCCTGCGGGGCGAGCCCGATGGCGGCCGTGAGCCACGGCAGCGCATCCGCCGGTTTGCCATCCTCCGCCAGGAAGCGGGCCAGTTCGTTTTTCACGAGGGGAATCTCCGGATCAAGCTTGTTGGCCTTGAGGAGCAGGCCGACCGCCTCGCGGGTCATGCCGACCCGGCCGAGCAGCAGGCCGTAGGCGACATAGGCCGCGGCGAAATCCGGGCTTTTCTGGATGAGCACATCGTAGCTGTTGATGACGCTTTGCAGCTCGCCGCGCAGCCAGGCTTCGTCGAGGTGGTCTTTCTCCGCCTCGGCCTTGGTGAGGATGTCCTTCTGGCGCGCCACGATTTCCTTGAGGTTTTTCTCCGCGAGCGTTTCCGCGGCCGCAGGCCCGGCGGCGAGCAGGAGGGCGAGGCCCAGACAAATGATTCTCCACAGGAACGGCATGCCCCTACGACACGGACCCGCTGGAATCGTTCAAGGCTTTATGTCTTTTCTAATCCTGTGCGGCGCCAGAAGTGCTACGGCTGGATAGCCGCCATTTAACCGGATTGGCACAGGCGGGGTGGAACGGGTTGTGCTATAGTTGCCGCGTGGGATCGGCGGTTGGCCTGAGGGCCGCCGGAGAGCGTTCTTTGATTCCGGCGGGTTCCGGCCCGGGCCGGAACCCGGTTGGATTTTGTGTCATGGTTCAGCGCGGTTGCCCCAAAAAGCAGACTTTACCGCCTGCGGCCCTTCACCGGGCCGGGGGTGGCAAACGGAGCGCCTTGCCTGCGGTCATTCCGGCCGGTGGCGACGCCCCGCCCTGAACCAGAAAACAACCTCCGCCTTGCGGCGGAGATTACAGCCATGAACACAAAATCCAAACTAGCCCTCAGCCTCGGTCTGCTCGCGGCTCCCCTCGCCTTGGTGGCGTGGTCGCCCGAGAAGGCCTATGTCGAGTCCTACCGCCTCCGCTCCGATACACCGGTGCCGACTTCCGTCATCATGCCGGAAGTCAGCACCAGGTTTGCCGGCACGCAGGTGGTGCTCGAGTTCGTCGTTGATCCGGCGGGCAAACCGACGTCCATCACGTCGGTCACGCCCGGCGCCGATGCCGAGCTGGTGGCCTCCGTCACCGACGCCGTGTCGCAGTGGAAATTCATCCCTGCGCATGTCGCCGGCAAGGCGGTCGCCCGCAAGGTCGCGCTGCCCGTGAGCATTGTCGCCAACCCCGACACTGCCGCGCGCCTCGCGGCTAAATAAGTAATAAAGCAAACAACCAGGGCCGTCCTTCGCTTCCGCGGGGGGCGGCCCTGTCATTTTCCTTTCGCCCTGAGATAACCCCGCTGATGGACGCCACTGGCGGCATCCCCTACTTCTTCTTTACTGCAAGTAGCTCGGTGACTTCTTTTTTTAGCCCGGGGTCTTTGATTTCCAGGTCGACGAGTTGCTCGATCGCGTTCACGTCATCGGTGCTATCATTGAAGAAATCCACTCGAAACACCGCAATGACCCGTATCCAGTCCCACCGCGCATTATAGAGTGCTATTTGTTTAGCGTAACGCTCGATCTTGGCCTTATTGGCCGCAATCATCCGTTTGTATTCGTTACGCGCATCAGTGTCCTGAATAGAGTCGGGCGATATCCCGGAATCATATCCCCGGCCATCCTTGCTCTTTGGTGGAGTAACATTCCGCATTGGACTATCCTCAGGATCGAAATTCTTGTCATTTACAGAATCAACTTTCTGCAGGGCTCCCAACATGAGCTGAAATTTCGCGAGCTGCTCTGCACGAGTCGATTTATCAGCCGGGAAACGTGGCGGGATTGATTCAATTTCCCGTCGCGCGGTATTGATCAATTCTCTGTCTATTGCAGCCAAGGCGGTATCAAGCTTGCTTAGTAGTGATCGACGTTGCTCGTCGGATACATTGGGAGCCGTTGAGAATGCTGACATTGTGGCGCCAAGAACCAAAACCGCAAAAAAAGTTGCAGCAGTAATCTTAAGTATCAGGGATTTGCGTGCGTTCATGGTTAATAATTCGAAGTGGCATCATTGAGCGCCGTTGTTACACTCACACCACCTTTGGATATGGTCACCGATCCGGATGAATCGACCATCTGTTTTAAATGGGTCAACGTTGTAAACTGGTGGGCTGTCCCAGAAGCCCCGACCTTATATTCCCACGGAATGCTCCACGTGTAGGTGCCAGCCGCCCAAGGGGTGTGTGCGGCGCTTGCCTGACCATAGATTGAATCGTATCCATTTAGGGACCCTTTCCCAGAAGTGGGGTCGACGGTAGGGATCCAAGACCCAAGCGGATGCGGGTCTCCATTTTCGTAGGAAAAGTAGCCCGTTGCGACTGCATTGACCGCTTGTTCTCGAGTTTCGATCCTCGTAAAATTGACGTCATCAGGCAATAAATACGTATTTGCCTGAAAGCCGGCCGAGGGAAGGCCGTAAGTGTGTTTATCTACTTCTTCTTTACTGTAAGAAGCTCGGTGACTTCTTTTTTCAGCGCGGGATCTTTGATTTCAAGGTCGACGAGCCGCGCGATTGTGTTCACGTCCTCGGCACTGTCGCCAAAGAATACCATCCGGAACTCCTCAATGACCCGAATCCAATCTTCGCGCGCGTTATAAAGCGACCGTTTTGCGTTGTATCGCTCGATCTTCGCCGCATTGGCCGCGATCATCCGTTTGTATTCTTCGCGGACTTGAGGATCTTTGATATCGTCGGGTGACATACCCGATATGATTGTCTGCGGTATGCTGCTCTTGCGCATGGGGGGAGTAATATTGATAAACCCACGGTCATTTGGGTCAAAATCCGGGTCTTGAACAGCCGCGACTTTATGCAGCGCTGCCAACATAAGCTGAAATTTAGCTACGTACTCTTTCCCGTTCGCTTTATCAATGTGTGCTCGTGGCGGGAGCGACTCAATTTCCCGGCGCGCAGTGTTGATGAGCGCGCTGTCTTTTGCCGCGAGAGCGGAATCAAGCTTGGCTAACATGGCCGGCCGTTGCTCGCTGGCTCCGGCTGGTTCTGTCGAAGATGCGCGCATGGGGACGACAAGAATTAGAGCCGTAAGAAAAACAGCGGCTGGGGTTCTTGTCGCGATGTATTTACAGGGTCTCATGGTCGTTAAAATGAAAATGGATCATTAGGGCACTCGACACATAACCCCGCTGATGGACGCCACAGGGGCATCCCTACTTCTTCTTTACCGCAAGTAGCTCGGTGACTTCTTTTTTCAGCGCGGGATCTTTGATTTCAAGGTCGACGAGCTGCGCGATTGTATTCACGTCGGCGGCGTTATCGTCATATTGGTCCCGTCGAAAGAATTCGACAGTCCGGATCCAGTCCCACCGCGCATTGTAGAGTGCTTTTTGCTTAGCGTAACGCTCGGCCTTGGTCGCATTGGCCACTAGCATCCGTTTGTATTCGTTACGCACATCGGTGTCCCGAATAGAGTCGGGCGATATCCCGGAATCATATCCTCGGCCATCCTTGCTCATTGGTGGAGTGACATTCCGCATTGGACGATCCTCAGGATCGAAATTCTTGTCATTCAAAGCATCAACTTTTTGCAGCGTCGAAAACCAGAGCTGGAGCTTCGTGTCTCGCACCCCTCGGCTTGATTTCTCGACATAGGTTCGTGGAGGAATTGCTTCAATTTCCCACCGCGCTGCAGTAATTGCCGCAGCGTCCTTCGCTGCCAGGGCGGCATCAAGCTTGGACAGGATGGCTTGGCGTCGCTCGGTTGGGCCGTCCGGCTCGCCTGGAGTTGCGGGCATAGGGGAGACAAGAATCAAAACCGCAAAATAAGCGACCGTAGCGATATCACGTATGGGAGATTTGGGTGCTTTCATGATTAGTAATTCGACGTGGCATCATTGAGCGCCGTTGTTACACTCACGCCACCTTTGGATATGGTCACTGATCCGGATGAATCAACCATCTGTTTTAAATGGGTCAAAGTTGTAAACTGGTGGGCCGTCCCAGAAGTCCCGACCCTATATTCCCAAGGAATGTTCCACGTAAAGGTGCCAGCCGCCCAAGGGGTGTGTGCGGTGCTTGCCTGACCATAGATTGAATCGTATCCATTTAGGGACCCTTTTCCAGAAGTGGGAGCATCGGTAGTGATCCAAGACCCGAGCGGATGCGGGTCTCCATTTTCGTAGGAAAAGTAACCCGTTGCGATTGCATTGACCGCTTGTTCTCGAGTTTCGATCCTCGTAAAACTGACGTCATCCGGCGTTAAATACGTATTTGCCTGAAAGCCGGCTGAGGGAAGACCGTAAGTGTGTTTAATCCCGGTCCCGGGCTTCCTTTCCCAGAATGTGCCGGATGGCGCAACAACGTTAAACGTTCTGACGTAATTGTAGCCGTCGACCGTGGCAGTCACCGTAACCGGGTTTGCTCCGGTATCGGGGGCAGTCCACGTAACTTGGCTTGAAGTTCCACTCGCCAGTGATCCTGCGCTGGCAGCCCAAGAGACGCTGCCCGATGGCGTCGGACTCAGGGTGACGAACACGATTTCCCCCACGCCGACCTTCGTGCGCTGCTGATTTGTAGGAACAGTCGCATCCGTGGTCGACGAAATCGTGTAGGGCGGGGTAAACTGGATGATCGTGCAGATATAGCCGCTGCCGCTTACCTGCTGATTGAAGGAATAAGTCCCGGCAGGAACCGTCCCGTCGTGCATGAAGTAGCCGTATTCGTTGAAAGTCCCGAGCGGATTGGCAACGTAGAGGGAGCCATCGGAATAGAGAGATCCATGGGTCTCCACATAGGCCGAGGCCGGAAGCGTAAATATGTTGAAGGAGGATTGATTGCTATACGTGTTGATTGAAATCGTGTCCGCCCGGGCGGATAACGATAATGCCAAGGCAAGAATCGCCACGGACAACGAAGAAATGCGCTTTTTCATATTAAGGTCCGACCAGGGTTCTGGCAGCCGCGATTCAAGGCGCATGGGCGCTCTCAATTTCCATGAACTGCTTCAATTCGGCCGGATCAAAGATCAGGGCCATGATGGCCTCCATATGTTGGTCCAGGCGGCGGAGCTGCTGAATTTGCAGGGCGTTTCGCTGCGCCTTGGTCAGGGCGAGAAATTCGACGGCCGTCGTGTCGTTGGCGGAAGTTTGTGCGGCCGAGAAAATGGCCTCGGCATATCCTTCGAGGATGCCTTGGGCCTTCGCCTCGCTGATCGTCATCCCGCTGGCCCTCACTTTGGCGAGCAGATTATCCACAGTGCCCCGATAGGGTTCCGTCTGCTCGTGACTCGCATATTTTGCAAAGGCCTTTTCTCCCAGAAGCACGCGAATTTGTTTGTCGGTGTCGGCCGCGATTTGGTCAATGGGGCTGCTCACTGGCTGCGTACCGTTTGCTTGCCGGCCGGCCAGAGCGAGCAATGGAGCGAGGTGCATGGCGAGATCCCGTTCGGCAAGAAGTTTCACGAGCTTGTCTAGCGTCTCGAACGGAGTATTCGCCTCTGCCAAGCGCAATAAAAGGCGCGCCTTTGACTGTGTAATGTTAGCCTCGGCATTCGCCAGAAAGGCCGCGCGATTCGCTGGGTCGCTCATTCGAGCGCGTTCCCGTTCCATTGCGGCAACGGCCTTGTCAAATCCCCCGGTGACCGGAGTCTGGCCTTCGAAAGCCGAAGGCGGCTGTGCCGGCGGGGGAACCGTCTGCGCCGAGCAAATCGAAACTAAGATCGAATACAGGGCCACGTGTCTGACAACCAAGGATAGATTCTTTGCAGGGCTCATGAGCATGGGGCGAAGCCGAAGGGGAAATTAACAAGGCGTGTCCGTGGGGTAATGTTGCGCGGCCTGTAACTTTGACTGCGTGACATTGCGCCTTTTTTGCCATTCGTGGAGATAACCATTTCCACCTGTATTCAGGCACCCGTAATAGAGCTAACACCCCAGCCTGCAGGGAGGATAAAATGACTATCGATAGGTGACTTTGCCGAGAACGAGGGCAAAGAACCAGAGTTACGTATCCGAGAACTTACTGTCGGCGTGTAGCTGAAATGCTCTAGGCCTCGTCCGGCGCGGGGCGCACGATCCGCCGCCACGCGAGCAGGATGATCCACGCCAGCAGCATGGTGGTGACCGTGTGGCTGAGGTAGTGCGCGCCCTTGAGCATTTGATAAAAGCCCATCCACCAGCCGACCCCGAGGCCGAGGGCGAGACCGCCGAGTTTCCATCCGCGGGTGCGGCGCAACCACATCAACCCGAGCAGGGCGAAGCCGCCGCTCGCGTGCCCGCCGGGAAAGCAGTGACCGCGGCGGTCAGGTTGGTCATTCACGGGATACGGCGAGCAGAGTTTCACGTAAGCCACGTCGCCGCCGTAGCGCCGGATCTCGGAGGGGCAAAAGACATTGCTGTGGTCCTTCCCCAGCCCGGCCAGCACCGGCACGGTGACCAGCGTTAACAGCGCCACCCACAGGTCGCGCCGGCCGAAGCGCAGTTTTTCGCGCCACCGCTCCGGCCCCAGCGCCAGGGTGAGCACCGCCACGGCCAGGAGAATGATGGCGGCCTTCGGGCCGTTGTAGAAAATCAATTTTCCCAGCGGATCCGCCGCGTCCACCAGCCAGCGCTTTTGGGCAAAATCGTAGAAGTTATCCTGCAACGCGAGATCGAGGCCGGTGAACTCAAACAGGGCGAGCGAACCGGCCAGTAAAAGCAGGGCCGGCCAGAGCGTGCGGTCGAGGCCGGCAGCGCGGGACATCATGGGCCCGAGGCTGCGTCCTTTTTCCGTCCCAGCAAGCGTTTGAAGTCAAAGTTGACGCGCAGCTTGGCGTTGAGCCCCACATCGTTCCCATCCGGGCCGTGCGACAACCGGAGACCCAGGCCCAGCAGCCATTTGCCCTTGGAGCCAAACGTATATTTCGCCGGCAGCACCCAGACGAGGCTGGGCCGCAGCGCGTAGACATCGCGGTTCACCGAGGCCGTGAACCGGGTGGTGGCATAGGTGGCCTCGAGCGCGTAGGTCACCGGCCCGCGTTCATACAGCGTGCCGCCCATGACGTTGATCGAGTCGTCGCCCAGTTCGTTTTTTTCCAAGGCGCCGCGGGTCGCCGTCTGTGTGACTGCATCCCAGCCGAATCCCGCAAACACCCGCCAGCCGGGCGACCCCGCCAGATCGTGCGAGGTGGTGATGAACGGCGCGGTGTGCCTGAGCCCATCCGTCACGTCGATCGGCGGGCTGCCGATCGGCTGCTGCCAATTGAGGCCGACCGAGGTGTCCCAGCCCAGCCTGAGCGGGTCACCCATCTGGTATTTGGTGCCGAGGTGCAGGGTCGAGAATCCGCTGTCCTGGAAAAACCCGCCATGCTTCAGGCCGTGGGTGAAATACGCATCGGCCTCGGCGGAAGCCTCCCAGCGCGTGGTGATGCCGTAGCGGAAACCCAGCGCGGTGCGAATATGGTCGCGCTTGGTCAGGTCGCCGAGATGCGGATGCACGATGAAACGGAGGGCGTGCTTCTGCTCGGTGCGCGGCAGCACGCTGTTGAAGACCCCCTTGATCTGCAGGTCGTCGTCCGAGGGCTGGTCCTTCGCGGGCACGGGTCGGCCTTCATCCGCCAGCACCAGCCCGGCCAGTAACACTGAAGCCCAAAGGCTGATCTTGAATTTCGCTTTCATGGTTTGGCCGTGGCCGAAGGTGCTGCCGCCGTCTGGAACTGGCGATTGAATTCCTCGGCGGTGAGGGCGCGATAGAGTTTGTGTTCGTATAGGTAGCTCGCGGTTTGATAATAGGCAACCGCCTCCGCCTGAAACGCCGGGTCGAGCGGTTGTTCCGTCAAGGCGTGGCTGGCGCGGTTATAGAGGTATTGCGATTGCTGCCGCACCGGTTTGAGCACGAGGAAATCATCGCCCTTGAGCAGGCCGAGTTTCTGGTAGGTGCCGACGAGGGCGCGCGCCTGCGACGGGTCGGTCTGGCGGACATCCCGGCCGAAAAACCGGCTGGGATAACTCCAGCCCAGCAGGCCGAGCAGGGTCGGCGCATAATCCACCTGGCTGGTGAGCGCGGCGATGTGACCGGGCGCGACCTGGCCGCCGGGCGCATAAATGATGAGCGGGATGTGGTAGTTCTGGACGGGCAGCTCCGTCTTGCCCGCGCTGGACGCGCAATGATCGGCCACGATCACGAACACGGTATTCTTGAACCAGGGCTTGCTCGCCGCATCGCGCAGGAATTGGCCGATGGCGAAGTCGGTGTATTTCACCGCCCCGGGCCGGCCGGAAACCTTGGACGGCAGGTCAATCCGGCCCTCGGGGTACGTGTACGGCCGGTGGTTCGATGTCGTCATGACGAAGTAGTGAAACGGCTTGCCCGCCGCCGCGCCCGCGTCGGCCTCCCGCATCGTCCAGCGGAAGAGATCCTCGTCGCAGACACCCCAGATGTTGGCGAAGGTGATGTCCTCCTTGGGCACGCCGGTGCGATCGATCACGCGGTAGCCATTGTGACCGAAAAAATAGTTCATGTTGTCGAAGTAGCCGACACCGCCGTAGATGAACGCCGTGTCGTAGCCCTTCGCGCGGAACACGGAGCCGAGCGTGAACATGGCCTCGTTGCGCGGGCGCTTCACGAGCGAGCGGCCGGGCGCCGGCGGCACGGCGAGCGTGAGCGCCTCCATGCCGCGGTCGGTGCGCGTGCCCGTGGCGTAGAAATTTTCAAACACGAGGCTCTTCGCCGCGATCTCCGCGAGGTTCGGGGTGAGGTTAGAAGCGCGGTTGAATATGCTCAGAAAATCCGCGCTCAGGCTCTCGACCGTGATCTGGATGACGTTCGGCCGTTGCTCGGTCCCGGCGTTGGTCACCTGGCGCAGCGTGTCGCGCGCTTCCGGGCCGAAGGCGGCCGACCGGTCGCGCGCCAGTTCCTGCCGCATGAGCCGGAAGGCCTCGTCGTCCGGCAGCGTGGTGTAGAACTTGTCGTATTCGAGGGCGTTGTTCCAGAAGGCGGCGAAGAGCGACCAGACGCCGTTCTTGGCGAGCTCGCGGTTGAAGTTGTTTTTGAACCCCGGCAGCCAGTCCGACGACAGCCCGCTGCCCAGCACCACGGCGCCGGTGAACCAGAGCGCCCCGGCCGCGTAACGGGCCTTCGCCTGCTCGTGCTCGGCGGCCAGCCAGCGCGCCGGCCCGCCGGTGCGCCCCGCAAGCCAGCCCGCCAGCGCGGCGCCGGCCGCCACGCTGCCAAGGATCGCAGGCAGGTTGTAAGACTCGCGGATATTGCCGATGACCTCCGTCGTGTAGACGAGGTAGTCGACGGCGATGAAATTGAACCGCACGCCGAATTCGTCCCAGAAGGTCCACTCCGACACCCCGCCGAAGATGAGCAGATAGAAGATGAGAAAACCCGCGACATATACCGCCCCGCGCGCCCAGCGCCCAGCGAAGAACTTTGCCGGCAGCAGCGTCAGGAGCACGATGAGGGGAAGCGCCGCGAAGGCCGCCGCGCCGACATCATAGACCAAGCCCCAGCCAAACGCCGCCACCAGGCTCAGGGTCCACGTGACGTCATCGGCCGCCTTGATCAGCAGGGCCAGACGCGTGAGGAACGAGATGCCCAGGAAGGCGGCGAAAAACAGCCCGATGCCGCCGTGACGGCGGGCGAGCAGGTGATGAAGCAAACTTGGGGTGGGGCTGACTTTGACCGAGAGGATGGGCATGGCCCGTTGGGGTAAACTGCACTGAAACCCACGGCCCACGCTGCTGGCAAGCCGGGTATATGACTATTTTATTGAACAGACCTGGGCGGACATCCGGCGGGTTGCGCCCGGCGGCCGCGCCGGCGGACCAGAAACAACGCCACCAGCAAAGCTCCGGCCAACCCGACGGCCCAACCCGGCACCCGGGTGAGATTCTGCGCCACGCCGATCCCCAAGGCTGACCCACCCCAGCCGGCGATCGCATAGACGAGGGCCGCCAGGCCCGGGCGGCCGGCGCGCGCCGGATAAAACACCAGGGCCGCCGAATAAAAGGACACTCCCGCCGCGTAGAGTCCGACCTCCAGCGATAAACGGCTCGTGTCCTGATGCAACAGGGCACAGGCGGTGAGCAACAATCCGGCCCCGGCCCCCACCGTGCCCACGATCCAACGGCGGTCGAGCAGGAAGCCCGCCCCCACTCCGGCCGCGAGATGCATGCCGGCATTGAAATACAGCTGCGGGCCGCCCGCCCAAGCCGCCAGCTGGAGCGCCGGGTTGTGCTGGATGATGTAGAATGCCGCCGAGTCCAGCCAGACCAGCGTGAAAAAAACCGCCGTCCACACCGCCCGGCCGCCCGGGCCGTAGTCGTATCCCCCCGTTTTTTGCCGCGGCCCGCGCTGCTCGAACAACTGCACGGCAATCAATCCGCTGCAGGCCGCCACAATGCCCAGCATGGCCTGGGCGTGGGCTCCGCCCCGAAAAACCGGCGGCAGGTTGCAAAACGCGTAGGCCAGCCCGGTGCCGGTGCCGATGCACCGGCCCAGCCAGCTGCCCCCGACTTCCCGGCGCAGCATCGCCGCCAGGCCAACCGTGACCACCCCGGTGCCAGAGCCGGTCAACGCCGCACAGGCAAAAAAGACGGCCGGGCTGCGCGCAACCCAGGTTAGCCCCGCCGCCGCCGCCGCCATTAAAAATCCCAGCATCAGCTGGCCGCGGCAGCACCGTTCGTTGAAGTGCTTGGCCATGATGATCCCGCCGCCGATCCCGGTGGCCGCCATCACCACCATGATCGGCCGCAGCCAGGTGTTTTGCCCACCCATCGTCTCAGTCAGCGCCTTCAAAAAACCAAACTGGGCGAAGATTAGGAAATACACATAGGTCGCCGCGATCGTGACGGTGGCCGCCACCACACTGCGTTCAGACGGGTTGAAATCCTCCCGTAATTCTGGCTCACTGGCCGATTGGGCGTTCAACGCGGACTTGGCTGGGGATGATTGGGGCAGACTTGGTTACGCTGGTCCGGCCCGCCGCCCGCCGCAACCGCAATACAGAAAATACTTGCCCTGACCGGGCTTCCCGGCCTTCTTCGCCCCTCGATCTGCCCATGATCCTCAACCGTCATCATCACCCCGAAGCCTAGCCTTCCCTCGCAGGGATGGCCTGGATGTGCCGTCCCTGGGTGTTGAATCGATTTTCCAAACCCCGGCTGGCATGTCCCGCCGGGGTTTTTATTTTCCCGGCATAAGCCCGCCCCGCGCTTGGCAACCCGCCACCCGCCCACTCCACTTTATCCTCTCCCCTTCCCCCTCCCTTTTATGCCTCCCGCCAATCTCCCCACCGACCGTCTCCGCCTCGCCATCCAGAAGAGCGGCCGTTTGTCCATTGACTCCCTCGACCTGCTCAACCGCTGCGGCATCAAGGTCAAGGCCCCCAAGGAGAAGCTCCTGCTCCACTCCGAGAATTTCCCCGTCGACATCCTCTTCGTCCGCGACGACGACATCCCGCAGCTCGTGATGGACGGTGTGTGCGATCTCGGCATCGTCGGCCAGAACGTCCTGGAGGAATCCGCCCTCGAGCGCCGCTCGGCGGGCTCCGGCCACGCCTACTCGGTGGACCGCGTGCTCGATTTCGGTGGCTGCCGCCTGGCCATCGCCCTCCCCGAAGAGCGCCCCTACTCCGGCCCCGCTGACCTCGCCGGTCTGCGCATCGCCACCACCTACCCGCAGCTTACCCGGCGCTTTTTCGAGGAAAGGAAGATCAAGGCCGAGATCATCACCCTCAGCGGCTCGGTCGAGGTTGCCCCGCGTCTGGGCCTCGCCGAGGCCATCTGCGACCTCGTCGCCACCGGCTCCACCCTCGAGGCTAACCGCCTCCGGGCCGTCGAGACCATCTTCAAGAGCAAGGCCGCCCTCATCCGTGGCGACTATAAGCTTACGCCGGAAAAATCCCACGCCCTGGAGATCATGCTCCGCCGCATCGACGGCGTGCAACTGGCCGCCGAGGCCAAATACATTATGCTCCACGCGCCCAAGTCCGCTCTGGCGGAGATCAAGCGGCTCCTGCCCGGCTCGGAGAATCCCACCGTCCTCCCGCTCGCCGGCGATGACACCAAGGTCGCCCTGCACGCCGTCTGCTCGGAAGCCGTCTTCTGGGAAACGATGGAATCCCTCAAGCAGGCCGGCGCCTCCAGCATCCTGGTCCTGCCCATCGAGAAGATGATGCTCTGATTCTTCGCGTGCCGATGAAACCCCTCGTCTGGAAATCCCTTTCCGCCTCCGCCCAGAGCGCCGCGTTGCAACGCCCGGCACAAAAAGCGCAGAAGCGGACCGCCCGCATCGTGGCGGGGATCATCGCGCTCGTCCGGCGCGGCGGGGACCCGGCGTTGCGCCAGCTCACAGCGCGACTCGACGGCGTGAAGCTTTCGTCGCTCCGCGTCAGCCAGGCCGAGTTCGCGGCGGCGGAGAAATCACTCAAGCCCGCTGACCAGGCCGCGCTGCGTACGGCTTACCGCAACCTCCGCCGCTTTCATCTCGCCCAGCGTCCGTCTCCGCTTCGCGTCGAGACCATGCCGGGCGTCGTCTGCGAAAAGGTTTCACGCCCGATCGCGCGCATCGGCCTCTACGTGCCGGGCGGCAGCGCGCCGCTTTTTTCCACCGCCCTCATGCTCGGCGTGCCTTCGCAGATTGCGGGTAATCCGGTGCGCGTGCTCTGCACGCCGCCGGGCCGCGACGGGCGCGTCAGTCCGTGGATCCTCTTCACGGCGCGTCTCTGCGGTATCACCGAGGTCTTTAAGCTCGGTGGTGCGCAAGCCGTCGCCGCCATGGCCTACGGCACTGCGAGCGTCCCGAAGTGCGACAAACTCTTCGGCCCGGGCAACAGCTTCGTCACCGAGGCCAAGCTCCAGGTCTCCCGCGATGCCGCCGCCATCGACCTGCCGGCCGGACCTTCCGAGGTGATGGTTATCGCGGACAATACCGCCAAGCCCGCCTTCGTCGCCGCCGACCTGCTCTCGCAGGCCGAACATGGCCCGGACTCCCAGGTGGTGCTCGTAACTTTCTCGGCGAAATTTTCCACTCGCGTGCAGCGGGAAGTGGCCAGGCAACTCGCGTTGCTCCCGCGCGGCGCCATCGCCACCCGCGCGCTGGCCAACAGCTGCGTCATTATTGCCGCGTCTCCCGCCAAAGCAGTGGAGATTGCGAACCGCTACGCGCCTGAACACCTCATCTTGCAGGTGAAAAATCCGCGCGCCCTGCTCCCGGCCATCACCACTTCCGGTTCCGTGTTTCTCGGCGCATGGACGCCCGAGTCGCTCGGCGACTACGCCAGCGGCACCAACCACGTCCTGCCCACCTACGGCTGGGCGCGCGCGTGCAGCGGCCTCGGCCTCGCCGATTTCCTCCGCTCGATGACCGTGCAGATCGCCACGCCGCGCGGCCTGCACAACCT
>JAYTUA010000188.1:0-5094 GCA_043745015.1 Opitutaceae bacterium
CGACCAGCTATCCGCCGCACGCGGCCAGTCCCGCGAGGAAACCATGGACTATCTGCTCCGGCTGGTGGCGCAGGGGCGCAGCGGCGAGGTGCCGCCGGAATTTCAGCCGCCGGAAATCGACAGGCCGGTCTAGAGGATGAAGGCCACGTTGGCGAAGTAGTCGTCGACCCAGCGGTGCAGGCTGAAGAAGTAGATCAGCGCCGCCACCCCCAGCATGGGTCCAAAGGGCACGTGCACGCCGAATCCCAGTTCGGCCGGCTGCCCCTCGGGCGTTTCCGCTTTCAAGCCGACTGCGTCCTTCCTTCCCGTGGCCTTCTGCCAGAGATAGGCGACCACGAACCACGCGCAGCCCAGCATCGCGCCGCCAAACAGCCCGAAAACCGCGCCCTTCCAGCCCACGAACGCCCCGAGCGCGCCCAGGTATTTCACATCCCCGAAGCCCATCGCCTCCTTCCGGAGCACCACTTCGGCGAGCAGCGCGATCCAGAGCACCAGCGCGGAGCCCACCATCAGGCCGAGCACCGCCTCGACGGTCGAGCGCAGGCTCGCGACGATGAAAATCTCATGCTGGTGGCCATGCAGGGCGGGCACCACCATCGAAAGGAACACCCCGGCCAGGGCTCCGCCGATCGTGAACACGTCGGGGATGATCATGTGGTCGAGATCGATGAACAGCGCACAGATCACGATCGAGCACAGCACCATCCCGGCGACGGCCTTGTCCGGCGGGAAGAGCCGCCAGCAGGCCAGAAACAGCCCCGCAGTCAGCAGCTCGATCGCCGGGTAGCGGAAGCTGAAGGGCCGCCCGCAGCAGCGGGCGCGGCCGCGCAGGATGAGCCAGCTGAGCACGGGGATGTTGTCGTGCCACGCGATGGGTTGCCCGCAGCCGCAGCGGGAGCCGGGCCGGACGATGGATTCGTTCTTCGGGATCCGGTAGATGCAGACGTTGAGGAAACTGCCGATGCAGGCGCCGAAGATCGCCGCGACCAGTGGAAAGAACCAGGGGGCAAGGTGGTTGATTTCGTTGAAGGATTCCATGTTCAGGCTGGAGGCAAGGCGGCGCGGGCGGCTTCATGCATGACGGACACCGGCACCGTGGCGCCAGTCCAGAGTTCAAGTGAACGGGCGCCTTGGTGCACCAGCATGGAGAGTCCGTTGGCGGAGGCGATGCCAAGTTCGGCCGCCTGCCGGAGCAGCGCGGTTTGCGGCGGACGGTAAATCATGTCGTAGACGTGGCCCGGCTTCGGGATTTTTTTCAGGTCGATGGGCGCGATCTCGTCCGGCTTCAACCCGACGGAGGTGGCGTTGATCACCACGGCCCCGGCGGGAAGCCCAGGCGGTGGCTGGGCAAGGTCAAAACCCCGCAGCACGGTTTCGCCCGCCAACATCTGCAGGTCGGCCATCAGGGCCGCGAGTTTTGCCGCGGTGCGGTTGCCAATCCAGAGCGAGGCGCAGCGCAGGCGCAGGCACTCGACCGCGGCGGCGCGGGCCGCCCCGCCGGCGCCGAGCAGGAGGATGTTCGCGCCGCCCGGTTCCACGCCGAGATCCTGCCGCAACGCGGCGGACAACCCGGCGCAGTCCGTATTCGCGCCGCGCCAGCCGGTGTCGGTGCGGATGAGAGTGTTCGCCGCCCCGGCCGCCCGCACAAAGGCATCGCCCGCCTCGAGGTGTTCGACCACCAGCGCCTTGTGCGGCACGGTGAAGTTGAGGCCGGAGAAGCTCCTTTGGTGGAAAAGCGCGAGCGCGCGCGGCAGTTCGCCAGGGGCGATGTCGAACTTGAAGTAGTGCCAGTCGCGGAACTCGGGCCGGGTCCGGGCCATCTCGGCCAGCGCGGCGTTATGGATGACCGGGCTGAGCGAGTGCGCGACCGGCCGGCCGACCACCGCCAGCGCCGGGCCGGGGAACGACCAAGACTCGAGGTCGGCAAGAGTATGGATGGGCTCGGCGGCGCTCATGGGCGGCGGCAGCAAAGCTCAGTTCATCGGGGAGAACGAGCCCGATTTTACGCCGGAAAGAAGGACCGGAAATCCCGAACGAATCCACCCGGCCTCCCGCGAAAGGCGCCCGGCGCCGGGGCTTTTCACGGCTCCGCGTGGCGCGCGTGGGTCGATTCGAATTCCGCGACAAAACCCGCGAACAGCCGGGCATGGGCCGGGTCGTGGATCGAGTTGTAATGATTGGCGAGGTTCCGGCAGCAGCGGCAAAGCACCTCGCGCACCGGGGTGGGCGCGAGATCCGCGATGGAGGCGTGGGCGTTGGTCTGGCGCAGCAGGAGGAAAGCCTCCCCGGCGGTCAGAAAGGCCCCCGCGTTGAAGGAATCGATGAAGAAGGGCACGCTTTCCTCGTAGCAGCCGACCATGAAATGTCCCGGCAGCGCGACCGGTTCCAACTGCATTCCGATGCGCTCGGCGACGAGCAGGTAGACGATGGAAAGGGAGATCGGGATCCCCTTGCGGCGGGACAGCACCTGGTCGAGGTAGCTGTTGAGCGGGTCCGTGTAGTTGTCGGCGTTGCCGTGCAGGCCGAATTCGTGGAACAGCACGCGGCTGAGCACGCGGCACTTTTCGCGCGCGGTCGCCGGCTCGGCGATCAGCTCGCGGCAGCGGGTGGCCAGCGAGTCGAGCTGCGTGCAACAGGCGCCGACGTCGAGGTCGGGGTTGATCGTGCGGCTGAGTAGCAGCGCGCCGGTCTCGAGCTCGTAGTTGAGGGAACGGATGAAGCTCCGGAATTCGCTGACCGGGTCGGGGAAATTCAGCTCGCGCAGAAACCAGGCGGCCTGCAGCGCGAGGGTGCGGTTGGGCTGGTGGGTCAGTTCGCGGAGCAGGGCCACGCTTTCGCTCCCGTGGCGGGTGAACTCGCCGAGCAGGGCCACCCGCACGGTCGGCGAAGGGTCGTCCAGCAGCTCCGTCAGGGCTTGGCGCTGGGCGCTCGTGAATTTCATCGCTTCCACGGAGCAGCAGCCAAGGTGGTTCGGGCTCCGGCGCAACGCGGAAAGTTTTCGCTCGAAAAAAATAAAGCTGGAACTTTGCGCGTTATTCTCGCGGCCCGTAGAGCGCGGTGCCGACCCGCACCAGCGTGCTGCCCTCGGCCACCGCCGCCGCCAGGTCGCCCGTCATGCCCATGGACAATTCGCGCAACGGCGCGCCGAGCTGGGCGGCGAGCTGGTCGCGGACATTCCGGAGATTGGCAAAGGTGCGGCGCGCCACCGCAGGATCGGGGGACAGCGGCGCGATGGTCATGAGGCCGTCGACCTGCAGGTGGGGCCGCGCGAGGGCGAACTCCAGCAGGCGGGCTGCCTCCGCGGGTTCGGCACCGAATTTTGCCGGATCGTTCCCGGCGTTGATCTGGAGGAGCACCGGCAGTTTTTTCCCCAGCTCGCCGGCGGCCCGGTCAAGCGCGACGAGCAGTTTCTCGCTGTCGACACTCTGGATGCGGTCGAAATGGGCGGCGGCCACCCGGGCCTTGTTGGATTGCAGATGGCCGATCAGCTCCCAGCGGAGGGCCCCCGCCACCAACGCGCGCTTTTCCACGGCCTCCTGCACGCGGTTTTCACCCACGGCGCCCAAGCCGTAGCGGACCGCATATTCCGCGGCGGCCGCGGGATGAGTCTTCGTAACCGGGAGCAAGGACACTTCCGCAGGATCGCGCCCGGCCGTCCGGCAATACCCGGCTATTCGATGGAGCAGAGTATCAACACGTTCGCGGAAAATGTCGTATTCGATAAACATCTATGAGCGGCGCTTTTAGGGTGGCCTGCTGATAAGCGATGTTTATACTGAACCCAACTAAAAAGAGGCATGCAGATCGAAAACTTCAAGATTTTTGCCGACCTGGTTGAGACGAAAAGCTTCTCCAAGGCGGCCAAGTTGAACGGCATCACGCAGTCGGCGGTCAGCCAGCAGGCCCGCGCGATGGAGCGCAATTTCAAGACGCTCATGATTGATCGGAGCCAGAAGCAGTTCAACCTCACCCGCGAGGGCCAGCGCATTTATGAGGCGGCGAAGGAAATCCTGCATGTCTACGAAAAGCTCGAGAGCGAGCTGCAGGAGATGAAGAAGGTCATCAGCGGCACCATCCGCATCTCGACCATCTATTCCATCGGCCTGCACGAGCTGCCGCCCTACATCAAAAAATTCCTCCATGACTATCCTGCGGTCAATGTCCGGGTCGAATACCGCCGCTCCAACCTGGTCTATGAGGATATCCTGCACAATTCGGTCGATTTTGGCCTGGTCGCCTTCCCGCAGCGCGTGCGGCAGATCGATATGATTCCGTTCCGCAACGACCGCCTGGTGCTCATTGCGCACCCAAACCACCCGCTCGCCAAGGCCGCCGAGGTGGACATCCGGTCGCTCGCGGCGCACAAGTTCATCGGGTTCGACCCGGATATCCCGACCCGCAAGGCCGTCGACCAGATTTTCCGCGATTACAAACTCGAGATCACCCCCGTCATGGAGTTCGACAACATCGAGACGGTGAAGCGCGCGGTGGAGATCGACCACGGCGTCGCCATCGTCCCGCAGGCGACAGTGGTTCAGGAAGTCCGGCAGGGCACGCTCGCCACCATCACCTTCAAGGGCAAGGAATTCACCCGTCCGCTCGCCATCCTCCACCGCAAGGGCCGCGTGCTCACCCCCGCGATGAAGAAGTTCATCGAGATCCTCAGTGTCGAACCGGCGATGGAGGCTTAACGGCGGCGGCCAGGATCGGGCGTTTTTTTGGGAACAAGACAGCGCCCCGCGGCTCCTATCCTCACTTCCATGACCCGTTCCCGCATTATCCTGTTATTTGGTGCCGCCGCCGTCCTCGCCATTGGCGTCGCGCTTTTTCAACGCTCCCGCCCAAGCGCGCCGATGGCAGCCGGGGCGGCTCCGACGGCGACGATGGCCCGGCCAGCCCCGGCGTGGAAACTCAAGGACCTCGACGGCAAGGAGGTCAGCTCCGCGCAGTTCAAGGGCAAGGTGGTCATCGTGGATTTCTGGGCGACGTGGTGCGGGCCGTGCATCGGCGAGATTCCCAGCTACGTCGAGCTCCAGAAGAAATATGGCAAGGACGGGCTCGTGATCATCGGGGCCCTGACGCATGACCCGAAGA
>JAYTUA010000189.1:0-5014 GCA_043745015.1 Opitutaceae bacterium
GCGGTGGTCTGGGCAAACAAAGCGGCACTGGTGCCGCCGCAGGCGACTGCGAGCAGTCGGAGACGCTGGAGGGTCTTCATCATGGGATTTGGGGAGCTAGGGGTTTGGTGCTTACGGAAAAATTTTCAGGCGAGAGTAAACCCTTTGCGGTCCGGGTCGCGGCCGCCCACCGCCGGAGCCGGGGTGGCTGGCACATGCCGGCCAACGGAAGGCGGGGGAAAGCGGAAGCGGCACCGGTCAACATCAAGGGGCATGGTGTTATCTCGTGGGGCCACGAATGGCCGATGGCTTATCGGATACAGGGGGCCACTGCGAAAACAAGGGGGACCTGATTCAACGATTGAGCAAAGGCCGGCCGGCTCTACTTCACCGCCACTCTTACGCAAGAATCCCACCCCGGTGAGGGGACCATCCCACTCTCTAATAAGAGCCTGCCGGGCATTGCGGCGCTGCCCTTCCCGCCCGATGAAGTCGGCATGTTCGACTCCTGTGACCGCGCCGCACCCGTTGAGGCGTGGTCCCGCAGGGGGAACCTAGGTAGCTTGCGAACCATTGCAACGGGAGGGGCGCCGATGGCGAATTGGGTTAGGGCCTTCGCCGCCTCTCCCGTCTACTGATCCCTTGCTGAGCATGTCCTTCGCCTCAACCGGCCCAATCGCGTTTTTTCCCCGGTGAAGATCCCTTTCAAGACCACCCGCGCGCCTCGCGCCGGCGCCCCTGCTCCCGGCGGGACCGAGGAGGATGCCCGGATCCTGGCCACGGCGCTGACCGCGGAGGACACGCTGTTGTCGCAGCCGGAATTATCCGACCAATTGCAGGCCCGGATCGACGCGCCCGCCGCCCGCGCCCGCGCCCGCCGGGACAACCGCTTGAACCCGGCGGCGGACCTGCCCGCCAAGATGCGCAACATTCCCGCGGCCACCGCCATCCTCCAGCGGCATTGCCGGGACGAGTGCAGTCTCGAGGAAACCATCCTGGAACTTTATCACACCGGTCTCTCGCTGCATGACGCCGAAAAGGTGGCGGCAACCCTGTGGGGCGGAAACGTCAACCTGACGGCCATCGGGAATTTCAGCCGGGAGATCGCCCAGCGCATCGAGGCCTGGCTGTCCCGCCCGCTCCCGGGTTACTATGCGTGCGTCTTCTTCGACTCCATCCAGCTGGCCCGGCGCGGCGATGGCCGGAAAAAATCCCTCCGGCTTCTGCTAGCCGTCGGGATCAATCCCCAGGGATTTCGCGAAGTGCTGGGGGTGACCGAGGCGGCGGCCGAAACCCTAAATCCCTGGTCCGCCTTCCTGCAGCAGCTCCGGCAACGCGGCCTCTCCTGGGTGAAGCTGTGCGTGGGCGGCTTCCATCCCGATCTTATGCGCAGCACGGCGGCGGCCTTCCCCGGCGCCACCTACCAAGGCTGCATCTTCCAGCTGCACCGCGAGGTGCTGGCGCTCGTCCCCGCCGCGCAGGCCTACCTGGCCATGCAGGCGCTCCAGCCCATCCACGCCAGCGATAATCGGGAGGAAGCCCAGGCGCGGACGATGCAAGCGGCGGCTCAATTGCACCGCCTGAACCTCCCGCAAGCCGCCGAACTGCTCGGCCGGATCGGCGAATCGACGTTTGCCTACTACAGCCTGCCCCCGGACCAGTGGCGCCGTTTGAACAACACCGAACCGCTCCGCACCATCCTCCGCAAGCTCCGGGAGCGCACCCGGGTCCTCGGGGCGATCTCCAACAGCGAGACCGCCGTGCTGTTGCTGGCCGCCCGGGCGCGTCACATCATGCGGGTCACCTGGGGCGGACGTCGCTTCGTCAATTTCATGCGGATCGCCTGATCCGCCTGTACCGTCGGCGCCGGAATCGATCCGCGCCAGGGCGCGATTATTTTTTGACGCCGACGTAGTCGAGGAAGGGCTGCATCGAACGCGGCCGCCGGAGGAACTTCTCGACCGACTCGCCCACGTCCCGGGTGTGGCCCGCGCCGTAAATCTCGGCGCGCAGCCGATGGCCCACCGACTCGTCGAGAAACCCGCCGGGGGCCGCCTTGAATACACTGGCCATGTCGATGGCGATCACCTGGGCCCACATGTAGCCATAATAACCGGCGTCATAGCCGGCCATGTGTCCGATGTAGGCGGCCCAGAACGTGTCCGCCGGGGGCGCCAGCGAGACGCGCGTGGTGGTCTCGTTGACGATCTTCACGATGTCGGCCAGCCAGGCCTCGTCGGCCGAAAGGGTGTGCAGGTCGAGATCGAGGGAGCCGATGGCCAGTTGCCGGCGCGTGGCGTAACCCTCGGTGGCCTGGCGGGCCGCCACCAGCGCGGCGATGGTCTCGGCCGGGATTTTTTTCGCCGGATCGCGATAGTCGGCGGCAAAGGTGTCCAGCACCGCCTTGTCCCAGACCCAGTTTTCCAGCATCTGCGAGGGGGCCTCGACAAAATCCTGCGGCACGGCAAAACCGGTCTGCGCGACGAAGCGCGAGCGGCTGAGCATGCCGTGCATCACGTGGCCGAATTCGTGGAAGAGCGTCACCACGTCGCTGTGCTTGAGCAGCGAGGGCTTGTCGGCGGACGGGGCGGGAAAATTGCAGAGCAGCGCGGCGACCGGCAGGTCATAGCTGCGGTCGGCCATCACCCCGCCAGACTTCTGCGGGAAACACGCGAAGTGGTTGAACTTCCCCTCGCGCGGGAACATGTCGAGGTAGAACGCCCCGATCGGGGTGCCGGCGGCGGCATCCGCCACGAGGTAGAGCTGCACGCCCGGGGCCCAGGTATAGGGCGGTTCGACCTGGGTGAATTTCAGCCCGAAGATTTTCTGATAGATGGCGAACATGCCTTCCAGCGTCGCCTGATAAGGGAAGTAGACGCGCAACGCCTCCGTATCGATCGCGAACTTTTCCTTTTTGAGCCGGTTGGTGTAGTAGGCGATGTCGGACAGCTCCAGCTTGGCCCCGGCCTGGCCGGTCTGCACCGCCTTCAACAGCCGCAGGGTTTCCATTTCCGTCTCGAACTTCGGTTGCAGGCCGGCGACGAGGTCGGCCTCGAATTTCACGGCGGCGGCGCCATTCTTCACCATGCGGGTCTCGGTCTGGTAGTCGGCCCACGAGGCGTAACCCAGCCGGTGGGCGATATCCGCCCGCAGGACTACCAGCTTGCTCAGCACCGGGGTGTTTTTCTCCCGGGCCAGATTGTAGCGCGCGGCCAGCACGCGACGACGCACGTCGGCGTGGTCCGCGTTTTCCATGACCGCCTGGTAATGCCAGGTGACGTTGGCCATCACGCGATAACGTCCGTCGGGCTGCTTGACTCCGGGGCTCTCGAGCAGGCTTTGCGGCACTCCGGTCAGTTCCTCGACCGTGAAATCAAGCGGGGCGCGAACCTCGTTGATGTTGATGGCAAACTGGGTGTTGAGCGCCGCCAGATCCTTGCGCAACCGCTCGACCTCGCTGCGTTCCGCGGCCGCCAGGGCCAGGCCGGCCCGGCGGTAGCTGCGCATCTGCTCGTCCACCAGCCGCTGCTGCTCGCGGTCCAGCGCGGGCTTCGCGTCGGCCACCGCCTTGAGCGTGCGGTAGAGGTCGGCGCGATAATCGAGCCCGACGCTCCAACCCTGGATCTTGACCGTCATCTCGTTGGCCATGTCGCGCATGGGCTGGTCGACCGCCGACTCGGCGACGGTGCTGATCACCTGGTAGACATCCCCCACGCGGGCGGTGATGGCATCATAGGCGGCGAACGTGTTCGCAAAGGTCAGTTTGGTCGGGTCCTCGGCCGCCAAGGCGGCGAGCTCGCCGTCGGCCTTAGTGATGGCCGCATTTGTCTGTTTGGTGATTTCCTCGGGCGAAACCGGATAGACCGGGAGGGTCAGCGAGACCTTGGACCGCACGGCGGCCGCCTGGAAGTCGGCGAGTTTTGAACTGGCCGCGAAGGTCGATTGCAACGAAGCCAAGCCGACGAGAAGGGTGAGAAGCGTGCGCGAAACGCGGGTGGAGATACTCATGGGATAGACTGACTACGTTATGACACAACTCGATGGGCTCAACCTTTCATTCTTCTCCCGAAAAGAAAGTGGCGGAGAGGCGCGATTTTAACAAAAATAGGGAAGGTTTGGTCGCCGCTATTTCACCGGATTCCCGACTTTTCGTTGTCCCACTATTGACGTGCCGCGCCACCAAAGTAGGCGGGACCCGCGCCCGTGCCAAACGTCATCTTGCGGCCGGAATTCAAACCACCGACCAGAAATCGGCGCGCCTGCGTGATCGCAACCTCTGTGGATTCACCTTGCGCCAGCCGCATGGTGATGGCCGCGGAGAGCACACAGCCGGTGCCATGGGTATTGCGCGTCTTGACCCGCGGGCCTTCAAACCAGCGCACCCGCCCGTCCGCCATTACCAGACAATCACGACAAACCTCGCCCGGCCCGTGACCGCCCTTCACCAGCACGGCGCGACATCCGGTGTCGAGGAGGAGGCGCGCCGCTGACTCGGCGGCCGCGAAAGTTCTAATACGGATGCCCGTCAGCGCTTCAGCCTCCGGCCAATTGGGCGTAACGAGCGTCGCGCGCGGAAGTAATGTTCGCAGGAGGACTCGGATTCCCGCCACTCCAAGAAAACGCGCGCCGCTGGTGGAGCGTATCACGGGATCAACCACAAGCGGCAGGCGGGGATACGGTTCAAGCGCTGCTGCCACCGTCCGCACCGCCGATGCGCCGGGCAAAAGTCCGGTCTTGAGTGCGCCGACCGGGAAGTCTCGCAACACGGTGGCGATCTGGGCCGCGATCAGGGCGGAAGGCACCGCCCGCCACGCAGCAACGCCGCGCGTGTTTTGCGCAGTCACCGCTGTGATCGCGGTCAGGGCGTAACCGCCGAGGGCGTGGATCGTGCGCGCATCTACCTGGATGCCCGCGCCCGCCCCGCTGTCGGAACCGGCGATCGTGAGCACACACGGCGGCGCCTTCATGTGCGTGCCCAGGCTTGGATGCCGCCACGCAGGCTGGTGACCGCCCGAAAACCGAACCGCTCCCGCAG
>JAYTUA010000190.1:0-5011 GCA_043745015.1 Opitutaceae bacterium
GAAGGGGAGCGCCACCAGCAGACCAAGGGAGGCCAGCACGACGTCACTCACGCGTTTCAAGCGTTCGAACACGGGCTCGCGGGCGATTTGGAATCCCTCCTGGAAAAGCCAGGTCTGGTTGAGCCGGTAAAGCGGGATCTTACGCCAGTACACTTCGTGAAACAGCTCGAGCGTATAGGTCGGCACGCCGGAGAAATGCAGCTCCATCAACCGCTGGGCGACGGCGGTGGGCAATTCCTGGCTGGATTCCCGGAGGATGATCGCGTCGAGGGTTTCCTTATATTCCTCCAGATAGTGGGCGGCATCACCCATAAGCGGGGTGGACAGGGCGCCGGCCGGCGCGCCCGGGGCAAAGGTCTCGTGGGTGGCATAGAGCACGGCCTGGGTCATCCCGGTGCGGCGGCACTCCTCCTTGAAGGCGAGGCAGCTTTCCTGGCTGCCGAGGAACATGAAATATCTCTGCTGTTTTTTTGCCAACTGACGCTGGTAGATGAAACGCCGGTAGCTCAGGGTCAGCGGGATCATCAGCAGGCATGACACCGCGATGACACCGCGGCTGACCTGCAGGGCATAGCCCGCGGGGATGAACACGTAGGTCAGCAACATGGTGAAGAGCAACACGACCAGCAGCGCAATGGTGTGCAGGCTGGTGTAGGTCACCGACATCATGTCCGTGCGCGGATTGTAGCCGTCGATCAGATAGACGGCCAGGAAGTGCATTACCATGGGCATGAGCAGCGGCGCAAAGAGGATGCCTTCCCAATGCAGCACGCCCCAGGTCCAGGCCACAAAGTTGAACGCCACCAGCACGCACAGGGCATCCAGCAGGACAATGGCGAAGCTGGTGAGTCGACCTTTGGTCATGTTGGCGTAGAATTACGACGGGGTGCCGGGCAAGCAAACCGAACTTATGGTCGGTCCGGAGCCAGACGACGGAGAATTTCCTCCCAGCGGGCCAGCGCGGCCTCGCCGGTGAATTGCCTTTCGTAGGCGGCGCGCGCATGGGCGCCGAGCCCGGCTCGCAGCACGGCGTCGGCTTGCCAGCGGGTGATCGCCGCGGCCAGCCCCGCGCCATCCCCCGGCGCGAGTGCGGCCCCGCATTGCTCCCGGGCGAGCAATTGACCGATGTCCCCGGCGACCGGTCCGACAAACAACACCGGCCGGCCGGCGGCCAGAACGCCCGCGAGTTTGCTCGGGAAGACCAGTGCGGAATACTCCGGCCGCAGCGTGACCAGGTGGACGTCGGCGGCCGCGAGCGAGGCGGCGACAGTTTCGCGAGGCTCGGGCGGGAGCAGTCGGACGTTGGCCAGGCCACGGGCGCGGGCGGCGGTGTTGAGCTCGTCAAAGCGCGCGCCCTGGCCGATGAACAAAAAAACCACTTCCGGGTGGCCGCGCAGCAGGTCGGCGGCCTGCAGGATGGTCGCAAACTCGTGCACGCGGCCGAGATTGCCCGAGTAGGCCACGACGAATTTACCAGCCAGACCCCAGCGTTGGCGGCAGGCGGTGATGGCATCAGCCGGGGCCGGGGCGTGCAGTTCGCGCGGTGCCCAGTTGGAGATTATCTCGATTCGTTCCGCCGGCACGCCGCGTTGCGCGACGGTCCGCGCCATATCCGCCCCCAGGGTCACGCAGGTCGCGGCGCTCCGCCAGACCGAATCGCGGGAAACCTTCAGGGGCATGAGGAAGAATTCCGCCAGCGGGCCGAAGTGGACGGCGGCGATCTCGGGATAAATGTCCTGAATCCACGGCACCACCTTTGTCCCGCGAGCAGCCGCCTCACGCGCCACGGCCACGACGAGCAACGGCGGATCGGTCATCGGCACCACGAGGTCGCCCGGCCGCACGAGCGTGGCCAGCTTCCACCGCGCGGCGCGGAGAAACCGGCGATGGCTCAGGGCGCGGGCGACGAGGCCTCCCTGTTTCTCGGCCGTGCCCGTGCGATGAATCGTCACCCCTTTCTGCCGGGTCGAGGCTTCGCCGGCGGCGATGACATGGACGGACCAGCTCCGGGAGGCGAGACCCTCGGCCAGGTCGGTGAGCAGCTGGGCGGTGGCCAGCGTCGAGGGCCAGTAGACCCGGTTGACGAAGATGATCCGGGTGTCAGGCATGGGGCGCGGCCTGCTGTCGTTTCAGTTCCTCGGCGGTGAAACCTTCATAGCGAGCCAACAGGCGGCAGTAGCGCCAGGATCCGGCGCCGTCGAGAAAACCACCGCGCAGGAAATACTGGTAGACGAAGCGCAGCAACGGACGGGCCGGCAGGGCGTGGCTGAGCTGCTTGAGCGCGCGGCGTCGCTCCAGCCCGCGGCCGGCCACGGCCCGCTTCAGCTGTTGGCCCAAGGGGGCCGAGTGCCGCAGGACTTCCGCCGCTTCTTCCCGCGCGTAGCGCCGGTGCTTGGCCTCCCAATGGGCCTCGGACGCGAAGGTGATGTCGTGGTCGTAGCCGGCCTGAAGGTAGCCCATGCGCATGCCGGGGCCCTCGCGCTGGCCGTGGCCGTGCTGGACAAAGGTGAAGCCCTCGCGGCGGACGAACCGCGCCTGCCAGGCCGGATAATCGGTGCAGCGGGGCAGCCAGCGGCCCTCGAACCGCATCCGCGGGGCCGCGTAGCAGCCGTCGAGCGGGGGATTGGCCGCGGCGATCCTCCGGCATTCTTCCAGCAATTCAGTCGTCAGATGCTCGTCCGCATCGAGGTGAAAGACCCAGGGATGACGGAACCCGGCCGTGGCATGGGCGAAATTCCGCTGCGCGGCGAAGTTGACGAAACGGTTCGTGAGCACGCGCGCGCCGGCGGCCAGCGCGAGGGCCGTGGTCCCATCGGTCGAGCCGGAATCGACCACGACCACGTCGTCGCACGCCGCGACCGAGGCCAGGCAGGCTGGCAGCCGCGCCGCCTCATTCAGCGTGAGGATGACGATCGAGAGCGGGAGGCGTTCAGCCATGGCGGCGGGGGGTGGCGTCCAGCTGCGCGTAGCGGATGGCACAAACGAAGACGGTGCAGAAGGTCAGCATGACGGCGGGGTTGGCAAAGGGGAATTCCAGCCAGGCATACAGCAGCAGCAGGGCGCAGCCGGCGAGCAGGTAGCGCGGCACGACGGACCCGACGCGGCGCCACGGCACGGTGGCGAGAGGCAGCAGAACCAGCAGGGCCAGCAAGCCGGTGCCGACAAAACCGACCTCGGCGAGGGACTGGAGCCAGTCGTTGTGCGCCTCGGCGTAGAAGGGGATCCACACCCAGCTCTCGGTGGCGCGCTGGGTATTGAAAATCCGGAAAACGTGGGCGTAGCTCTCCAGGCCCCAGCCGAACCAGGGCTTCTGCGCCGCCATCCGCCAGGTGTCGCGGTAGAGGACGAGCCGCGAGGTCAGGGTGCCCTCGGCGGAAAGACGGGAGACTTGCTCGACGGTAAGCTGGGCGCGCTGGGCGATGACCCCGCGGCCCAGATAGCCGGTGACGGCCATGGCCAGCACGGCGCAGAAGACGATGCCCGCCACGGGCAGTGCGGCGGATTCGTGATGCTGCCGGCGGTGGCGGACGACCCGGAGGAGAAAATGCACGAGAGCGCCAGCGAGCAGCAGCCCGACCACGACGGTGCAGGAGCGGGAGGAACTGAGCGGCACGGAGAGGGCGAGCAGCAGCGTGGCCACGGCACCGAGCAGAACAGGGGAGTGCCAGATGTCGCGGTGGCCGCCGCGCCGGTGGTAGTGGAAAAGCAGGGCCACGCAGACGGCCGTGTTCAGCAGCGTGAACGCGCCCCAATGGTTGTGGTAGATGAATGTGGCGAAGAAGTGCTCATTGGGCGAGGCGACCAGCCCGAACCACAGGCCGGAGGAGCCGATCAGCTTCTGGAAGGTGCCGAGCACCGCGAGCACGACCGCGTTGCCGGCGAGAAGAAACAGGATGGCGCGCACTTGGCCGCGCCGGTGCAGCACGAGCAGGAGGTTGAAGCTGGAAAGGACGAGCCCGTTGAACTGCCAGAGTTCCTTTGCGGCGAGTCTTGGCAGGGCTGCGCTGGGCAGCCACGGGCGGGGATCGCCCAGCACGAGCGAAGGCTGGCCGGCGACCAGGGCCTCCCGGAAACCGGGATTGAAGCAGCTCATGATGACCACGACGTCAAAGAGCCAGAGCGGCCAGAGGAGGCGCAGCGCCGGGTGAATGCGCCCGTCCGTCCGCCGTTCGCCGGACACGCAAGCCCACAGGAAAAGCGCCATCCCCGCCGTGCCCCACCAGGCGATGATCTGCCGTGCCCACGGGGCCTGGCCGCCGAAGGCCCACGAAGTGAAAACGATCAGGGCGCCACAATGAAAAAGCACGACTTGGTCCAACGGGAAGGCGCGGTGGGGGCGCCGGCCGGCGGGTTCAGCGGCGCTCATGGACGAGATGGTGCGAGAACTCATGCAGCAAGCCGGCGGCCCGGGTCCAGGAATAATCGCGCTTCACCCAGCCGGCGCCCCGGCGGCCCATGGCCTGCAGTTCGTCCGGCTTGGTCGCCAGGGCGGTGGCGAGGGCTTCGCCGAATTTCTCCCATGGCACGCACCAGCCGCAGTCCTGCGCGGCGAGGCCCGACCACGGCGTGGCGTCAGTCACGAGTGCCGGCACCCCGGCGGCCAGCGCCTCGGCGATGACGAGGCCGAAATTCTCGGAGTGCGAAGGCAGGACGAAGAGCGAGGCGATGGCGTAGGGCGGCGGATGGCCGGCACTGTCGAAAACAGCAATCCGGTCCGCCGCGCCGCGGGCGGCCACTTCCGCCGCCAGCGCGGCTGCTGCGTATTCCTCGGTCAGGCCGGTGACGAGCAGGAGCCAGTCGCCGCGCGAGGCCGAGAGCCACAGGTCGATCAGCTCGCGGACGCGTTTCTTCCGATGCAGGCGGGAATAAAACAGGGCCACCGGGCGGGTG
This sequence comes from Opitutaceae bacterium, assembly GCA_043745015.1. Lineage (GTDB taxonomy): Bacteria > Verrucomicrobiota > Verrucomicrobiia > Opitutales > Opitutaceae > Lacunisphaera. The sequence continues at coordinate 4,891 of JAYTUA010000190.1, forward strand.
CGTGCCGCCGGACAAAGTTGCTCCCACGCCGCGCGGGCGGTGGCGAGTTGGGTTTCATCGGGAATGGCGACGCCATTGGGCGAGACGCAAACCGGCTGGGTGAAGCCGAGGGCGCGGATGT
>JAYTUA010000191.1:0-4965 GCA_043745015.1 Opitutaceae bacterium
TGCTTGGCCGCGTTGCGGGCGTTTTTGACCGAATCCCAGTCGAACTTCACTTTTGAATATGTGTTCACGTTTTCAAGATAAGCAAGCTATTTGGCAAACAGGGACCGTGGCGGTTGAATCACCCCACGGCGGGCAATGACAGCGGAATCACCTGGGCACTCTTCGCGTTCCTTTCGTAATCCTCCAGTGGGGGCAGAGTGACCTGGGCGCGCTTCGCATAAGCCCGGTGCACGGCCTTGCTATTGTGCCCCAGCGCCAGTTGCGCGAACCGCTCAGGATAGCCGGCGACAAGCGCCCGCTCGGCCCAAGCGTAACGGTAGCTGTGCAAGGTCACTCCATGAATCCCCAGCCCGGTGCAACGCTTCCTAAACTCCTTGGCCCGGTGCCCAGGCTGCACGTTTTGCAGATTCGGGAACAGCGGGCCGGTCTTGGGCAAGGTGGCCAGGATGGCCTCAACCTCCTTGCCAAATCGAATCTGCGGGGGCTGCTGGCCCCGCCAACGCGTTTTCTCGCGGACAAAGCAGATGATCCGCGCCGCCCAGTCCACGTCCTCGGCTTGCAGGTGGGCTAAGTCCGACTGCGACGCGCCCAGGTGCCAGGCCAGTTGATAGAATGCCTTTCTTCCAGGGTTCCTTTCCCTCGCAACAATCCGGCAATGCTCGTCCCAGGTGATCGCACGCTTATCCTTGAACCGGATGACTGGCCATTGCCGTTTCGGAATCAACGGCCATGGCAGCCAGTTCATGTCCACACAGAAGTTATGCAAGCGCCGCAAAAAAATGTTGGTGGAGACCGTGCCCGCCTGGAGCACCTTTAAAAGCAGTTCATTGGACGTGTCGATGATGACTCGGGGCAGCAAGAGAGCGAAAGCTTTGTCCTTGGCAGCACTTTGCCAGCGTTCCTTGTTGGCGGCCTGCTTCATGTTGGTGAGGGCTTCCATGGCCTCCTGCCAGGTGCGCGTAGCGATGCCGTTGTCGGTGCCCGACAGGTAGGCCTTGGCGAGCTGCCGGTTGATCGCCGGCTGCTCTTCGGCCTGGTTCTTGGCCTCTACTATGCGCCGCGCAGCCTTCAGGTCGGACGTGTTCAGGCTGGTGCGTTTGCGGGTCTGGGCATCCACGCAATAAAACGTGTCCCCTCGGTTCCCCCGTCGAATTATCCGGTATCGTGTCTTCATGGTTGGCGAGCAACCACGACGATAAATGGAAACGGTTCCGCAGTGTTAGCGGGTAGTCGGCGGGTTAGTGCCGGCTAGCCCAAGTTCTCAAGGAGTTGAGATTTTGGTGTCCGTTTTGGTGTCCATTTCAGACCTCGCACACCCAACATCACTGCTGTGAAAGCAGTTAGAGCTGGAGCCGCTTGTCGGATTTGAACCGACGACCTACTCATTACGAATGAGTCGCTCTACCAACTGAGCTAAAGCGGCCAAAATTGAAGCGGCATTCGGCGCATTTGCCTCGGGCGAGGCAAGCCCGTTTTTGAAAGCCCGGCTGATTCCTCCGCGCATCTTTTTGCTGACACCATCCCGCAGGCGGAGAGCCTAGGCCCAGTGAAAGCCGACCTGTTCGACTACCCGTTGCCCGAGAGGCTCATCGCCCAGCGGCCCGCCGACCGCCGCGATGAATCGCGCCTGCTCGTCGTGGACCGGTCGACCCGCACCCTGGCGCACCGCCACTTCCGCGATCTGCCGGAATATCTCCGGGCCGGCGACACCCTCTTCCGTAACAACGCGGCGGTCATCCCCGCCCGCCTGCACGCCACCCGGCCCACCGGCGGACAGGTAGAATGTTTACTGCTACGTCCCGCTTTAGATGTGCAAGGCCTGCCCTCCGAAGCCTTGGCGAAGGAGTGGTGGTGCCTCCTTCGCCCGGGCAAGAAGCTGCCCGTCGGGGCGGTCTTCGGCGTTGCCGGCGCCTTCACCGCCACGGTGCGGGAAAAAACCGACGATGGTTTGGCCCGCATTGCCTTTGAGACACCGGAGAGCAACATTCTCGCCGTCGCCAATCGCATCGGCGAGATGCCCCTGCCGCCCTACATTCATCGCGGTAGGAGCCTGCTTGCAGGCGATGATTCTACGAAAGGCCCCAAGCCATCGCCTGCAAGCAGGCTCCTACAAGCAGAAAACGAAACCATCGATCGCGAGCGCTACCAAACCGTCTATGCCGACCACGGCCACCAGGTCGCCGCGGCCGCGCCGACCGCCGGCCTGCACTTCACGCCCGGGCTGCTCGCCAGGATCGGCGCGCAGGGCGTGGGCTTTGCCGACCTCACCCTGCACGTCGGCCTCGGTACGTTCCGGCCCATCGCCACCGAGAACATCGAGGACCATCCCATCCATCGCGAAGTTTATGAAATGCCCGCCGTGACGCAGCAAGCGCTCTTCGCCCCCAAGGGTCGGCGCATCGCCGTCGGCACGACCTCCGTCCGCACCATCGAGGATTTTCTATCGGCCCATTCCGCGCCCGCCGGCCGGGATTATCTCGGCGAGGCCAGTATCTTTATCTATCCCCCACGGACCTTCCGCGGCGTGGATGCGCTCATCACCAACTTCCACCAGCCCCGCTCGACCCTCCTGTGCCTCGTCTCGACGTTCCTCACGCCCGGGTCGGCCGACGGCATCGCCTGGCTGAAGGATATCTACGCCGAGGCCGTGGCGCGCGAATACCGCTTCTTCAGCTACGGCGACGCCATGCTGATCCTCTGATGAAGTAACAAGGGCCAAGGAACAAGTATCAGGAAAGGCTGCCGCTCTTGCCGGCAAAGCCTATGCTGGGGAAACCGAGCCATGCCTTCTTGTTACTTGATACCTGGCACTTGGCACTTCGGTTCTCCCATCAGTCTCCGGTTGCATCAAACCGCAAACTGGCTACCCCTGAGCGTTCCACTCAAAATCAACCTCTCTATGAAACGCCTCCTCGCCCTGTTCGCCGTTCTTGCCCTCTCGGTCTCGCTGTCCGCCGAGACCTACACCATCGACTCCGTCCACTCCTCGGTTGGCTTCAGTCTCCGCCACATCGTCTCGAAGTTCTCCAGCAGCTTCACCAAGGTCAGCGGCACGGTCAACTATGACGCCGCCAAGCCCGAGGCCAGCACCGCCGAGGCCACCGTGGAGATCGGCTCGGTGAGCACCGCCAACGAGAAGCGCGACAACCACATCAAGAGCGCCGACTTCTTCGACGCCGTCAAGTTCCCCTCCGCCTCCTTCAAGAGCAAATCCTGGAAGAAAACGGGCGCCGACACCTTTGATGTCACGGGCGACCTCACGATCAAGGATGTCACCAAGGAAGTCGTCCTCAAAACCTCCCTCCTCGGCAGCGGCCCCGGCATGGGCGGCGCGACGCTCACCGGCTGGGAAGCGACCATCACGATCAAGAAGTCCGACTACAACGTCGCCGGTCCGGGCATGCTCGCCAAGGTGCTCGGCGACGACGTCGCCCTGACGATCAGCATCGAGGCCGGCCACAAGCCCGCCGTTCCGGCCGCCGCCAAGTAAGACGCCATTCGATGGTTTTGAACTGTGGGCCGGGTGCCCTCACCCGGCGAGGCTAAGTTCCTGCGGGGTGAGGGCACCCCGCCCACAACGGAAAGGTTTCCCTGCCTCACTGCTTCGGGCTTCTTGCCCGAGTAACTTTCAGGCCGGCGGCAACGCCGGCCTTTCTTTTTGCCCGGGCGCTGCTACCGTCCACCCCGTGACCGACGACGAGATCCAGCACCTGATTGAGGACGCGACCTTCGACTACACCATGGGCGACCACGAGGCCGCCCTCGCCAAGCTCGCCCGGGCCACCGCCGCCGCGCCCACCGCCTTCGAGGGCTGGCATGCCCTCGCCGAGGTGAATTTCAACCTCCGGCGCTTCGATGCGGCCCTGGTGGCCGCCGACCGCGCCCACGCCCTCCAGCCCGGTGACCTCTTCATCAACACCACGCTCTCCCGCATCTGGATGGAGAAAGGCGACAAGGCCAAGGCCGAGCACTACGGCGCCCAGGCCAAGATCCAAACCTGGAAGGAACAGCTCCGTAATCCAAACGATTCGCAAAAAGGCATTTAGCCGGTGTGGGTCAATTTGGTTTCCGAACAACAGCCCGTTAGTTTGTAGGTCGGGGTTTATCCCCGACAGGTTGCGGTGGTGTGTCGGGCATAAAGCCCGACCTACATCAAACTGACCCGCTGCCATTTAGGCACGCCCGTTGACAGCCGCCAATCCGCCCAACTAGCCTCGCGCCCTATTATGGATCGACCCGCCTACCTGCTCGAGTTCGAGAAGCCCCTCCGCGAACTCGAGAAGCAGCTCGAAACCCTGCACCAGCAGTCCCTCGAGAACAACATCGACATGTCCTCCGAGCTCACCGCCATCGAGGAAAAGATCGAGACCACCAAGCGCGAGATCTACTCCAACCTCACCCCGTGGCAGAGGGTCCAGGTCGCCCGCCACCCCAAGCGCCCCTACGCCCTCGACTACGTCGGCGCCCTTTGCACCGACTTTCAGGAACTCCACGGCGACCGCCAGTTCAACGACGACCGCGCCCTCATCGGCGGCACCGCTTTCTTCGAGGGCCGCGCCGTCATGATTATCGCCCAACAGAAGGGCCGCGACACGAAGGAGAACATCGTCCGCAATTTCGGCATGCCCCAGCCCGAGGGCTACCGCAAGGCCCTCCGCCTGATGAAACTCGCCGAGAAGTTCAGCCTGCCCGTCCTCAGCTTCATCGACACCCCCGGCGCCGACCCCGGCGTCGAGTCCGAGGCCCGCCATGTCTCTGAAGCCATCGCGGTCAACCTCCGCGAAATGGCCCTGCTCAAGGTGCCGTCGATCGCCGTGGTCGTGGGCGAGGGCGGCTCGGGCGGCGCGCTCGGCATCGGCGTCACCGACCGCGTGCTGATTTTCGAAAACGCCTACTACTCCGTCATCTCGCCCGAGGGTTGCGCCGCCATCCTGTGGAAGGACCGCGCCCATGCCCCCAAGGCCG
>JAYTUA010000192.1:0-4926 GCA_043745015.1 Opitutaceae bacterium
GGGTGCCCTCACCCCGCGCATTACGCCTGACTCGCGGGGTGAGGGCACCCCGCCTACAATAATCAGAGGCTCACCGCTCGTAGCTCTTGTTCCGGTTGACCCACGGGGTCAGCTTTTCGAGCTCGGGCACGATGATCCGGCGCAGCTCGAGGAAGTCGATTGAATCAGTCTGGCGGAACAGCACCTTGCCGTCGGCCCCGATGAGGATGGTGTGCGGCAGGGCGCCGGTCGCCTCCGGGTCGAGCGCCCCGATCAGCGCGTCCTTGTCCGTCGACCCGAAGATGAGATTGCGGGTGGAGGCATGGTGGTCCTGCAGGAACTTGAGCACCTTGGGCTCCTCGTCGGGAAATTGCGCCGCGACGGTGACCAGCTCGAACCCGCGCTGGCGGAAACGCAGGCTCTGCTCGATGAGTTCGTCGAACTCCGTGACGCACGGTCCGCACCACGTCGCCCAGATATTGATGAGCCGCAGCTTGCCGGAATCGGCGTTGGCCCGCAGCGCCTTCAGCACCGCGACGTCGGCCTTCTCCAACTTCACCGGCTCGGCCGCGACCTTGGCCAGCCAGCGCTCGTTGTCGGGAATCTTGTCCTTCCACTTGATCGAGCAGCCGAAGACGCGCGTCGTCGTCACCTCCGGCTCCTTGCCGGCCAGCAGGGCGTCCAGCGCCTCGCGGGTCTCGTGATGCTTCACCAGGTCCTCGCGCTCGGAGTTGTCGATGCGGCCCTGGAAGCGCAGCTTGCGGGCCGAGTCGAAGATGAACAGATGCGGCGTCGCCAGGGCGCCGAACTTCTCGACCACGGCCTGCTCGATGCCGTCGTCGAGGTAGGGAAAATTGTATTTCTGGTGCGCCGCCCGGATTTTCATCTCCGCGAAGGTGTCGCCGAGATCGGTGTAACCCATCTCGTCGAACCGCACGGCGGCCGCGCTGTTGGGATTGATGCCGACGAACGCCACGCCCTTCGCCGCGTAGTCGGTCACCAGCTGCTTCATGCGGCCCTCATAGGCCTGGGCCGTCGGGCAGTGGTTGCAGGTGAACATGACGACCAGGAACTTGGCCGCGGCAAAGTCGGCGGGCGTGTAGGTCTTGCCATCCACGCCGGGCAGCTTGAAGTCCGGCAGCGGTGAACCGATCGGCAGCACGGGCGTGTGGGTGGCGGCGGCCGCGACCAGGGCGGTCAGGGCGAACAGGCAGGAGGTGAGGAGGGGGCGCATGGGGTTATTGGATTGAAGGGGATTATTTTTTCTTTGCAACGGCGGGCTGGTGGCGGATGTAGGTGATCTTGGTGCTGTCGGGCGACCAGGCGATCACGACCGGCGCACCGGCTTGATCGGGCAGGCGCATCAGTTCGCGGATGCCGCCGTCGGCCGTCGCCCGCAGGGTAAGCACGGCCTCACCGCCTTGGTGCTCAAAGGTAGCCGTCCACTTCCCGTCGGGGGAGGTGCCGTTCGTCGGCTGCGGTGCGGCCGCCGCCGGAACCGGCTTCGCCGTGCCTTGGGCAGCGGGATTGGCAACGACCGCGTCACTTCCACCCGCCGCCTGGCGCCAGATATCGTCCTTGGTCCAGTCCACCGCAGCAATCGTCCGGCCGGAAGGATAAAGGCAGACCCGGTCGCCGGAGGGAACCTTCACGTATTCGACCGAATGGCGCACCGTGGTCGCTCCCGGCGTCGGCGCCCCGGTCTCGACCTGGGAAAACACGACCTGCTCGAAGGCGTTGTCGTCATGCGCGCAAACGCCGGCGCCAATGTAGAAGGGGGCTTTGAACTCCACCCGCGCCGAGCAACCGGTTGGCTGCACCCGGCCGTCTTCGCCCACGAGCGACAAATACACGTAGTCACCAATCTTTTCGAGCCGGACTCTTCGGGGCGCCGGGACGACGCACTGCACCTCGTGGGTCACGTCGGCATAGGCGGAGTCCGCCTCGAGCGACTGGCGGAACATCAGTACGCCCTTGCGGTGCGCATTGCCACCCGTGCCGGTGAAAGCGATGTCAGCCGCGAGGGCCGTGTCGCCCTCGACCTTTTTCCAGACATAATGAAAGGAGTCCGTCCTGGCCCACATGTTCGCGCCACTTCCGCCGATGGTGTAGGTGTTTTTGGCGGCATCGTGCGTGACGGTGCCGGCCTGCTTGGGCGCGCCGATGTCGGTGTGGTCCGTGAACACGCCGAGGGACGAAGCCTGGGCCTGCGCCACCGCGGCGGAGACAATGATGAGCAGGGGGGCAAGCAACCGGCGGGGCATGGGGGTGGACACGCCCGCCAACAAAGCCAACCTTGCCTCCGCCGCAAGCCCCGCCGCGGGGAATTGTTGGAAATAGTCTGGGTTGCGCGGCGCTGAAAGTTGCACACGCTACCGGTCATGCTTCCACGCGTCGCCCCGGTGCTGCTTGCCCTCTTCGTCGGGACCACGGCCCTGCGCGCGGATGCCTCTCCGCCCGCCGACCCGGCGCTCAATCCCCGGGGCCGCGCGATTTTTTCTTATTTTCAGCAATTGCAGGCCAGCCCGGAGCTGAAACTTGTTTCGGGCCAGTTCTGCGGCTGGAGCGGCGCCGCCACCCTTGACGGCGCGGCCAAGATTCACCGCGCCACCGGCCAGTGGCCCGCCATCGTCGGCCTCGACTACTGCGCGTGGGTGGCCGGCCAACCCGCCATCAACACCAGCCAGCCGAACCAGCTCGCCAAGGCATATTGGCGCGACGGCGGCCTCGTGGGCATCTCCTGGCACGCCCCCAACCCCAGTGGCGGCGGCCTCAAGGACAAGGGCCCGAAACTTTCCGACCTCCTCGTCCCGGGTCACCCGGCCCATAAACTGTGGATGCAATCCCTCGACCGTGTCGCGGCCGGCCTGCAGGATCTCCAGCAAGCCGGCGTCGTCGTCATCTGGCGCCCGCTGCACGAGATGAACGGCGGTTGGTTCTGGTGGGGCGCGCAGGAACCCGCCGACTTCATCGCCGTCTGGCGGCACATGTTCGACTACTTCACCCGGGAGAAAAAGCTCCACAACCTCATCTGGGCCTATGCGCCCAACCACGGCAAACGCACCGCCGACTACTACCCCGGCGACGCCTATACCGACCTCACCGGGGTCGACGCCTACACGGATAACATCAATCCCGAGCGCATCCGGGGCTACCCCGAGGTCGCCCGGCTGGGCCGGCCCCACGGCTTCACCGAGTTCGGCCCGCACGGCGCCTCCAATCCCCCCGGCGACTTCGACTTCCGCCTGCTCCTCGACGGCATCGCGAAAAACTTCCCCGACGCCCGCCACTTTCTCTGCTGGGACGCCAAGTGGAACCCCGCCGAGAACAAGTTCGCGAAGGAATTCTACAACGACCCGCGCATCATCGCCCGCGGCGCCCTGCCCGCCGGCCTGGCGGGGAAGTGACCGGGCTGCAGCCTCGACGCCTGTTTCCTCATCACCTTACCCATGAAAAAAACAACCGCCCTCCTCTGTGCCCTCGCCTTGCTTGTCCCGGTTTTCGCCGCCACCGCGCCCACCAAGGGCGACGAACCCCTGCGCATCGCCCACGGCGAGAAGGTCAAACTCGCCGATTACCTCGTGCCCGGCAAAATCACCGTCTTCGACTTCACCAGCGTGTTTTGCCCGCCCTGCCGCGCCTACGAGCAGCCGCTGCACAACCTGCATACAAAGCGCGCCGATGTCGTAGTCATCAAGGTGGACGTCAACCGCCCCAAGACCAAGCGCATCGACTGGGATTCACCCGTGGCCCGGCAATTCGCAATCTACTCCATCCCGCAGTTCAAGGTTTTCGGACCCGACGGCAAACTGGTCGCCGAGGATAAAATTGTCGTCGATGCCAATGGCAACGTGACCACCAACGAAACGCCGGCCACCCGGATGGTTGACGCCTGGATCGCGCAACTGGGCAACTGAGATGGTTCGCCTTCGCCACCTTGGCTGCTGGCTCGGTTCGGCCCTGCTGGGTGCCGCCGCCCTCGCCCAGCAACCGGGCGTCGATCGGAATTCACCCCCGCCCGGGTCCGCCAGCGGGCTCGCGCTGGTCGGCCGCGATCCGCTCGCCCAGTATGTCGCGTCCATCGAGACGTGGCGCGCGGGCCGCCTCCAGCGCCTGGCCAAGCCCGACGGCTGGCTCGCGCTCATCGGCCGCCATCCGCTCGCGCCGGGCACCTGGTCCGTTGGCAGCGGCGCGGACAATGTCATCCGCCTTGCCGCCGGCCCGGCGGAGCTCGGCGCCATCACCTATGCTGCGGATGGCCGCGTCACCTTTGCTCTCGCCGGGGGCGTGGCGGCGACGATTGACGGCACCACGGCGCGCACCGCGGAGCTCGACTACCGCGGTGACAATCCCACTTACGTCCGCGCGGGCACGGTTAATTTCTACGTCATGGACCGCAGCGGTAAGCTCTTCCTCCGCGTCCACGACAGCGAGGCGGCCCGCCGGAGGAATTTCGCCGGCATCGGGACCTACCCGATCGACCCGGCCTGGCGCATCGAGGCGACCTGGGTGCCGTTCGATCCACCCCGCGAGATCAAGATCACCAACATCATCGGCCTCATTGAACCCGCCACCATCCCCGGCAAGGCCGTGTTCACCCATGACGGCCGCACCGTCGAGCTCATCGCCATCGACGAGGGCCCCGACGAGGACCTGTTCTTCGTGCTGAGCGACACTACGGCCGGCACCGAAACCTATGAAGCCTGCCGCTTCCTCTACGCCAAGCGTCCGGTGAACGGGAAGATCCTCCTCGATTTCAACAAGGTCTACAACCCGCCCTGCGCCTTCACGCCCTTCGCCACCTGCCCGCTCCCACCCAAGGAGAATTTCCTCCCCTTCCCGCTCCGCGCCGGGGAGAAGAAATACCACGAGCCGCATTGAGCGGCCCGGTAAGATGTAGGCGGGGTGCCCTCACCCCGCGAGGCGTGTTGTAGGAGCGGGGTGAGG
>JAYTUA010000193.1:0-19169 GCA_043745015.1 Opitutaceae bacterium
GATAATCGCGAGCCAGCTCGCTCCCACAAAATCGACCGGATGATCGCGGGTTTCTTCAATGTCCCGGGGATCATTTCTTGCCTCGGTAACTGGCTACCACTGGAATATCGGCTGGAGCCAGGTCATAACTCGTAATCCGCGCGGGCTCCACCCAGTCAATGGCGATATGCTCGCCGGGGTGGGGCTCGGGCGAGCTCGCGGCCAGGGTGCACACAAACGGAATCATTTCGATGACCACCGTGCCGTAATCGAAACGGAATCGCGGCAGCGCGCGAGTGATGGCCACGTCGCGACCAAGTTCTTCGCGGATTTCGCGGATGATGGCGGCCCTGGGATCCTCACCCGGTTCGACTTTGCCGCCCGGAAATTCCCATTTCAGCGGGAGCAGCTTGCCAGGCGGGCGCTGTGCGATGAGGACAAGGCCGTCCCGTTCGATCACGGCACAGACGACGGGGACAGGAACAGGGGAAACCACGGAATACACAGGACACACGGAAGAATTCGCACGACAAGGCATTATGTGAACCTGCAACTTTCCGGCCCGGCCGGTGTTCTTGGAATACCTATGAAAACTTTCCTCAAAGTCCTTTTGATTGCGGCGCTGCTCATCGTGGCGATCAAGCTCAGTCCGGTGATCTTTATCGGCGCGTTGCTCGGCCTGATCGCAGCGGCGGTGCTGGGTGCGGTCGGCATTTCGTTACTGGCGGGGTTGGTGGCGGTGCTCATCGCCTTTGCCGTGGCGCTCTCGCCGATTTGGATCCCGATTTTGGTGGTGTTGGGGTTGGTCAGTCTGTTTCGCCGCAAGACTCCGCCAGTCATGGCGACGTAAGCCGGAAACTTGCCTCGGGTGGCTTAGCCTGCCTCACTCCGCCGCATGCCTAAACCGGCGGGTGACCCGCAGCCCTTTGTCTCCCGCCTCAGCCTGGTGGGCCGCCGCTCCGGGCGGGTGAAGGCGCTGGCCGGTTTCAAGAAGCAGCACCACACGGTGCCGGATGCGGTCAATGCGGCGACCACGGCGTTTCTGGGCAAACTTTGTGCCGGCGAACTGGCGGCGGAAGGCGAGCAATGGTTCCAGCGCGTCAAAGCCGCCTTCGCCTACAAGCGGGCGGACCTGACGCTGGAAGTGGCCACCCCGGCGGCCGTGCTGGCCGCGAAGGATTTCACCCTCGAGATCGCCTACGCCCTCGAGCCTACGGATCCGGCAGGTTATGGCGTCACTCACACCCTGCACAGTCTGAGCGGAGGTGAGCTGGTCGAACGGGCGGAGTTTGAAGAACTGTTTGCCCGGATGTTTGAGGGGATGATCTTTGGCCTGACCCAGGGCACGCGGGTGGAAGCGGTGATTGATGCGGTTGAGACGGGCGACGGGGCAGGCGGACTGACGGTGAGTTATCCGTCGGACTGCCGGCATTGCGTGCTCGCGGTCGAGGGCGTGGCCGCCGAGGTCATCTGCGACGGCGCCACGCTTGAGCTGCGGTTTCCGCGCCCCGGTTCGCCGCGGGAACTGGTGGCGGACTTTGCTGCGGTACGCTCGGCCTTCGTGCTGACGAAGAACCGGGTACTGGCAGGGTTGATGTGATCTCGGAAATGTAGGCGGGGTGCCCTCACCCCGCGAGAAGGTGGCTGCGAAACCTGAAATCCGCGGGGTGGGGGCACCCCGCCTACACCAAGGCGACCCCGCCAAACAAGAAGTCGGGATCAGCGATCCCCCTACAGTTTTTCAGTCATTGCGAGGGGCGAAGCAACGAAGCAATCCAGCTGGATCGCCACGTCCGGCTACGCCGGACTCGCGATGACCCTGCGGGTCACTTGATCATGTCAGCGACGAAGGCGCGCTCCTCGACGAGCTCCTTGTTCGTCGCGGCGATCTTGGTCTTGGCGAAATCGTCCATCGCGTAGCCCGTGATGACCTCGTAGCTGCCGGCTGTCGTGGTGCGGACGGGCATGCCGGCCCAGACATTGGCATCGAAACCGTAATTGCCGTTTGATTTCACGGCGACGGAGTGGATGGCGCCCGGCGTGACGAGACTGCGGACGTGATCGACGAGGGCGTTGGCGGCGGAGGCGGCGGAGGAAGCGCCGCGGGCGGCGATGATCGCGGCGCCGCGCTTGCCGACCGTCTCGCAGAACGGGCCCTGGAGCCAGGCGGAGTCGGTGATGACGGCGGTCGCAGGATTGCCGTTGATCGTGGCGTGGGCAAAGGCCGGAAACATGGTCGGGCTGTGGTTGCCGTAGATGAAGATATTCTGGACGGCGGTGAGATCGACGCCGGCTTTCTTCGCGAGCTGGGTCTGCGCGCGGTTCTGATCGAGACGGACCATCGCGGTGAAGCGTTCGGCGGGCAGGCGCTTGGCCTGCGAGGCGGCGATCATGCAGTTCGTGTTGGCGGGATTGCCCACCACCGCGATGCGGGCATCGGCGGCGGCCACGGCATCGATGATCCGGCCCTGGCCGATGAAGATCGTGCCGTTGTCCTTGAGCAGGTCGGCGCGCTCCATGCCGGGGCCGCGCGGTTTGGCGCCGACCAGCAGACACCAGTTGGCGTCCTTGAAGCCGACGCTGGCGTCGGAGGTCTGGACGATGCCCTTGAGGAGCGGGAACGCGCAGTCGTCGAGTTCCATGGCGACACCTTCGAGGGCTTTGAGCGCCTTCTCGATGGGAGCCTCGATCAGCTGGAGGATGACCGGCTGGTCGGGTCCGAACATCGCGCCGGACGCGATGCGGAAGAGGAGGGAGTAACCGATCTGGCCGGCGGCGCCGGTGACTGCAACACGGATGGGGGTCTTCATGGGAGGAGGGGATAAACTAAACCAGAAAACAGGCCGGGGGGAAACGCACGAATTGCGGAAGGCTGGGCGGATTTGGTGGCGCGCTCCCGGTGGGATTCAGGGGAATTGCGGAGCCAGGGCCGTGTAGATTTCCCGCACCATGGCCTCGGTCGCGGGCCAGTCGATGCAGGCATCGGTGATGCTGACCCCGTAGCGGAGATTTTCCTTCGGCTGGGGGAAGGACTGGCTGCCGGCGCTCAGGTTGCTCTCCACCATGGCGCCCATGATGGAGCGGTTGCCGGCCGTGATTTGCGCCAGGAGCTCGCGCATGACGTCCGGCTGAAGCTCGGGCTTCTTGGCGGAGTTGTCGTGCGAGCAGTCGACAAGGATGGATTTGGGCAAGCCGGCCTTGGCGAGCAGGGTCTCGGTCTGCGCGATGTGGGCGGGCGAATAGTTGGGACCGCCGCCGCCGCCGCGGAGGACCAGGTGGCAGTTGGAATTCCCGCGCGTGACGATGGCCGATGAAGCGCCGTCGAGGTTGATGCCGAGGAAAGTCTGCGGCTGCCCGGCGGCCTTGATGGCATTGATGGCGGTGGTGATCGAGCCGTCCGTGCCGTTCTTGAACCCGAGGGGCATCGAGAGGCCCGAGGCCATCTGGCGGTGGGTTTGCGACTCGGTCGTGCGGGCGCCGATCGCCCCCCAGCACACGAGGTCGGCGACATATTGCGGCGTGATAGGATCGAGAAATTCCGTGGCCGTGGGCAGGCCGAGGTCGATCACGTCGCGGAGGAAAGTGCGGCCGAGCCGCAGGCCGGCGGCGATGTCATGCGAACCGTCGAGGTGCGGATCCATGACGAGACCCTTCCAGCCGACGGTGGTGCGGGGCTTTTCAAAATAGACCCGCATGACAATCATGATGCGGCCGGCGACCTCGCGGGAGAGCGCGGCCAGGCGGCGGGCGTAGTCGCGCCCGGCGGCAATATCGTGGATCGAGCAGGGGCCGATGATCAGGAGGAAGCGCTTGTCGTCGGTGAAGATCAGCCGATGAATCTCGCTCCGGGCCTTGGCGATGAATTCGGCCTGGGTCTCGGTCTTGGGGAGTTCCGACAGGAGGGCGGCGGGCGAGGGCAGGGCCCGCGTCTCAACGACATTAATGTCTGATGTTTTCTGCACAGGAGCCCAAAACTGCGGAGAGGGCCCGGTGGGGCAAGCTTTCGGTGGTCCCGTGACACAACAGGCGGGTGGGCAAAGAAAAGGCCGGTCGTGTACCCCTACACGACCGGCCATTGCTTTCTTAGTTACCCCAAATCTCCCGCTAGGCGGGAGAAGTGATAAATTGGATAGGCAAAGTGATACTTGGTTCCCGTTTATCGTCAAATGATCTGCAGGTGCTATCAGAGAACACTCTTGATAAAGCTAGTCCCATGCCAAGCATAGCCCCTGATTGAGATGAATTACTTCCTTACAGAGAATAACTTAAAAAGTTTATCAGCAGTCCTCCGGGTCCTGGGACCTGATGCTAATACCTATCTGCAAGGGCAATTCACCCAAGAGCTGCGGATGGCAGACGGGAAAACCGCCTACGGGTTGTGGCTCGACCAGAAAGGCCGGATATTCGCGGACAGCCATGTGCTCAAACAGGCCGACAATGACTATCTCGTAGTCAGTTTCTCAACCCCGGCGGACCGGCTGATGGCGCGGTTGCAGGCCTACCTCATCGCTGACGAGGTCGAGCTGCTGGATCAAACCGGGGACTGGACCGGCGTGCTGTGGTGGGGGAATGGCGCGGCAGATTTGAACCCCCCGACAAATGCCTTGGTGCTGCCCAGCCGCCGGGCCGGATTGGGCAGTGTGCAATGGCTCATTCCGGCGGAGCAGAGCGGGACAGTCCTGCCGGAGTTGAAAAAAGCCACGGTGGTTGAGTGTAACCAGTCCGCGGCGGAACTCGCCCGGTTGCGCGAGGGAGTGCCGGCGGTGCCGGCGGATCTCGGACCGCGCGACCTGCCGAACGAGGGCGGACTCGAGGAGACCGCGATTTCCTACACCAAGGGCTGCTACCTCGGGCAGGAAGTGATGGCGCGACTGAAGAATCTCGGGCAGGTGCGTCGTCGTTTGCATTTGGTGCAGGGCGCCGGTGCGCCGCCCGCCCTCGGCACGAACCTCTACCAAGGCGATCGTAAGGTCGGTGAGTTGCGGTCGGCCGCGGTGGACGGCAAAAACTTTCTGGCGATGGCCATGGTGTCGTTGGTGAATCTGGATCCCGCGGCCGGATTGAGCCTGGGGCCGGGTGACACCCCCGGGATCAAAATTCTACGCCGTGTCTGAACTCGAAAAAATCACCGAGCTTTGCACGAAGCTGGGCGCGGCCCCCGAACAGGCCGCCACGATGGCGCGCCAGTTGGTGAAGCGCGCCGACCAGATTTGCGCCGAGCGCGGCATTCCGCGCGAGGCGGCGATGGCGCAACTGCTGGAAATCCTGGTGCAGGGCCGGCAGGGCAACGTGCCGTCGGAATTCAAGCCACCGGCGCCGGCCTCAGAATAGCTGCTGCAGCTCGAGAAAATACGCGTCCACCCGCTGGTGGGCCCAGAAGAAATACAGCAGGGCAGTGAGGCCGAGCATTGGTCCGAACGGGACCTGCACACCAAAGCCCAACGCGGCGGGCTGACCCTCGGGCGTCTCCGCCGGCAGGGCCGCGGCCGCGGTGCGCCCGGTGATTTTCTGCCAGCTGTAGGCCAGGAGAAACCACACGCAGCCCAGCATGGCCCCGCCAAACATGGCGAAGACCGCGCCTTTCCAGCCGATAAACGTGCCGAGGGCGCCGAGGTATTTCACATCGCCGAAACCCATGGCCTCCCGCTTGAGCAGGGCCTCGGCGAACAGCGCGATCCACAGCACCAGCGCGGAGCCGACCATCAGACCCAGCACGGCGTCGAGTCCGGACCGCGTGCTGGCGATCACGAAATAGTCATGGGCCTGGCCGTGCAGGGCCGGCAGGGCCAGGGACAGCAACAGGCCGGCCGCCGCGCCGCCCACCGTGAACACATCGGGGATGATCATGTGGTCGTGGTCGATGAAGTGGGCGCAGATCACGATGGCGCACAGCACGGCGCCGGCCAGGGCCTTGGACGGCGGGAAAACCAGCCAGCAGGAGACAAAAAGCGCGGCCGTCAGCAACTCGATGGCCGGATAACGGAAACTGAAGGGCCGGCCGCAGCAGCGGGCGCGGCCGCGGAGCAGAAACCAGCTGAGCACCGGAATGTTGTCATGCCACGCGATCGGCTGGCCGCAGCCGCAGTGCGAGCGCGGGCTGACCACGGACTCGTTCTTCGGGATCCGGTAGATGCAGACATTAAGGAAGCTGCCGATACAGGCTCCGATCAGGCCGGCAAAGAGCGGGAAAAACCACGGAAAGATGGAATTTATTTCGTGCAGCTGGGAGATCATGCGAGGGGGGGATTGAGGGCGGCTTGGGCGGCGGCCTGCATCACGGCCACGGGCGCGGCGGCACCCGTCCAGATTTCCAGCGAGCGGACGCCTTGGTGGACCAGCATCGAGAGGCCGTTGGCGCAGGGCAGGCCCAACGCGGCGGCTTGGCGCAAGAGGGCGGTCTGGACCGGGCGATAGATCATGTCAAAGACGCGGCCCGGCCGGGGCAGCTTGCTGAGATCGAGCGGGGCGGGGTCGGTGGCGGTGAGGCCGAGCGAAGTGGCGTTGACCACCAGGGAGTCGGGTGGCATCGCCGCGGGTGGATTGGCCAGATCGAAGCCCTGCAGGTCGGTCGCGCCGGCGAGCGGCTGGAGTTCCGCGAGGAGGGCCGTGAGGCTGGAAGCCGTGCGGTTGCCGATCCAGAGCGAAGTGCAGCGCGCGCGCAGGCACTCGACCGCCGCACCCCGGGCCGCGCCGCCCGCCCCGAGTAAAATGACATTGGCGCCGGCGAGACCCGTACCCAGCTCCTGCTGGAGAGCGGTGGACAGGCCGTACCCGTCGGTGTTGGCGCCGTGCCAGCCATCCTCGAAAAAAACCAGGGTGTTGGCGGCGCCGGCGGCGCGGACGAAGGAATCGCTTTTGGCGAGATGTTCCACCACGAGCGACTTGTGCGGCACCGTGAGGTTGAGGCCGCGGAAATTGAGGCGGTGGAATTCGGTCAGGGCGGCGGGGAGATCCCCGGGGGCAATGTCGAACTTGAAGTAGCGCCAGTTCCGGAAGCGCGGGTCGGTGCGGGCGAGTTCGGCGAGGGCGGCGTTGTGAATCACCGGACTGAGCGAGTGGGCGATCGGATGACCCACGACGGCGAGGGCCACGCCGGAAAACGACCAGGCAGACAGATCGGCGAGGGTGTGGATGGTCTCAGCGACAGCAGTCATGGGGCGTCGGGAGGGAAGCCCGTTTCACCACGGAGAACGAGCCTGATTTTGCCAAGATGGGCGCACCCCGGGGGCCAGGCTACGACTGGGCGTGCCGCTCGTAGGTGGACTCGAACTCGGCCACAAACTCCGCAAAGAGCCGGGCCCGCTCGTGGTCATTGGCCACGATATAGTGGTTGACCAGATTGCGGCAGCAGCGGCACAGCACCTCCCGGATGGGGGTCGGCGCGAGGTCGCCCAGGGTGGGATGCAAGCTTTGCTTGCGGACCATGTCCGCGGCCTCGTTGGCACTGAGCAGGCGTCCGGCGTTGAAGGGGTCGATGTAGAATGGTACATCCTCGACATAGCAACCGACGATGAAATGACCGGGCAGGCCGACGGGTTCGAGCGAGAGCCCGATGCGCTCGGCCACCAGCAGGTAGACCAGGGACAGCGTGAGCGGGATGCCCTTGCGGCGGATCAACACCTGGTCGAGGAAACTGTTGAGCGGATCGGCGTAATGCTCGGTGTTGCCACGAAACCCGTGCTCGTGAAACAGCACGCGGTTGAGCACGCGGCACTTGTCGCGGGCCGCAGCGGGCTCGGCGATGAGTTCGCGACAGCGGCCGGCCATCCGGTCGAGCAGGTCGCAGCTGGCCCCGATATCCAGATCGGGGTGGATGGTGCGGCTGAGCAGCAGGGCGCCGGTCTCAAGCTCGTAGTTGAGGGAGCGGATGAAACCGCGGAACTCGGTGATCGGGTCGGAAAAATTCAGCTCCCGCAGGTACCGGTTGGCGTGGATGGCGAGTGTTTGGTTGGACTGATTCGAGACCCCGCGGAGAAACTCGACGCTCTCCCGTCCGTGCCGGGTGAAGCAGGCCAGCAGGGCCTGCCGCACCGCCGGGGAGGGGTCGTCAAGGAGCCCCTCCAGGGCTTGCCGTTGCTCGACCGTGAAAATAGGCGCTTCCACGGGACCAAGCCGAATCCGATTGCCGCTCCGGTGCAACGGGGAAAGTTTTTGCGGCAAAATTATTTTGCTGGCTTCCGGGCCACGGTCACCGGGGCCCGAACAGGGCCGATCCGATCCGCACCTGCGTACTGCCTTCCGCGATGGCGGCCTCCAGGTCGCCGCTCATGCCCATGGAGAGCTCATGCAGCGGCCGGCCCGAGCGGGCGGCGAGGTGGTCGCGGATATTCCGCAGGTTGGCAAAGGTCCGCCGGGCCACGGCCGGGTCGTCGGACAACGGAGCGATGGTCATCAACCCGTCCACCTGCAGCCCCGGCAGGGTCAGGGCGAGTTCGAGCAGGCGCGGGGCGGCGTCAGGCTCGGCGCCGAATTTGGCGGGATCCTGGCCGGCGTTGATCTGGAGGAGCACGGGCAGTTTGCGGCCGAGCTCGGTTGCCGCCCGGTTCAGCCCGGCCAGAAGCTTTTCGCTGTCAACGCTCTGGATCCGGTCAAAGTGGGTGGCGGCCAGCCGGGCCTTGTTGGACTGGAGGTGGCCGATCAATTCCCAGCGGAGCGCGGCGGTGGTCTGGGCGCGCTTATCAACGGCCTCCTGCACCCGGTTTTCGCCCACGGCGGGCAAGCCATAGCGGGCGGCATATTCGACCGCGGTGGCCGGATGGGTTTTGGTGACCGGGAGCAGGGTGACCTCGGCGGGGTCACGCCCGGCCAGCCGGCAGGCGGCGGCGATACGTTGGCGTAATTCGTCGGCCCGCTGGCGGAATATATCGTACTCAATTAGCATCTATGAGCGGTGCTTTTAGGATGGATTGCCGATAAGATAGTTTTATTCTGTGCTACAGGATACACGTCGCATGCAAATCGAGAACTTCAAAATCTTCGCTGACTTGGTGGAAACCAAGAGCTTTTCCAAGGCGGCGAAGCTCAACGGCATCACCCAGTCGGCCGTCAGCCAGCAGGCGCGCGCGATGGAGCGGACCTTCAAAACCCTCATGGTGGACCGGAGCCAGAAGCAGTTCAACCTCACCCGCGAGGGGCAGCGCATTTACGAAGCCGCCAAGGAAATCCTGCACGTCTATGAGAAGCTCGAGAGCGAGCTGCAGGAGATGAAGAAGGTCATCAGCGGCACCATCCGGATCTCCACCATTTACTCGATCGGGCTCCACGAGCTTCCGCCCTACATCAAACGCTTCCTGCAGGAGTTCCCCTCGGTCAACGTCCGCATCGAATACCGCCGCTCCAACCTGGTGTATGAAGACATCCTGCACAACGCCGTGGATTTCGGCCTGGTCGCGTTCCCCCAGAAGCAACGTCAGATCGAGATGCTGCCTTTTCGCAATGACCGGCTGGTCCTGATCACCCATCCGAATCACCCCCTCGCCAAGGGCCAGGTGGTGGATCTCAAGACTCTCGCCGGCCACAAGTTCATCGGCTTTGATCCCGACATCCCGACGCGCAAGGCGGTGGACGCGATATTTCGCGACAACAAGCTTGAGATTACTCCGGTCATGGAGTTCGACAACATCGAGACGGTGAAGCGCGCCGTGGAAATCGACCACGGCATCGCGATCGTCCCGCAGGCCACGGTCCAGCAGGAACTCCGCCAGGGCACGCTTTGCGTGGTGCCGTTCAAGGGCAAGGAGTTCACCCGCCCCCTCGCGATCCTCCACCGCAAGGGCCGGGTGCTCACCCCCGCGATGAAGAAATTCATCGAGACGCTGACTTCCGAAGGTGCCGCGGCCGACGCCCGGGAATGACTTGGGCCGGAATGGCGGGAACAAACCGTCGTTGGCCTGCTCCTACCCACCCATGAAGTCGTTTTATCGTCTCCTGCTTGGCTTGGTTGCGGCCACCGCGCTGGGCTTTTTTGTCGTCGGTTGTGCGCCGGCAAAGAAAACCGGACTGGCGTGGAAATTGACCGGGCTCGACGGCCGGGAGATCAGCTCAGAGACATTCAAGGGCAAGGTGGTGATCGTGGATTTCTGGGCGACGTGGTGCGCGCCGTGCCGGGTGGAAATTCCCGGTTACATTGCACTGCAGAAGAAATATGCGAAGGACGGCTTGATCATCATCGGCGCCTCGGTGGACCAGAAGGGGCCGGCCGATGTGAAGAAATTTGCCGACGAGAATGGGATAAACTACTTCATCGCCATGGCCGACGCAGAAGCGATCGCGGCTTTCGGCAGCTTCGACGCCATCCCGACGACCTTCCTGCTCGACCGCGCCGGCCGGATTGTCCACCAGAAGACCGGCGCGATGGACCACGCGGAATACGAGGCGATCGTGAAGCAGGCGCTCTGAGGTGGATCCGCGGTGCCGGCCGGCGAACACCGTTTGACGCGCGGGCAGAGCGGGCTACGCTGCCCGGTCATGCCCTACCCCTTGAAGTTCCCGCGTACGCTCGTCCCGTTGATGGCGCTTTTCCTCGTGAACGCCCTCCGGGCCGGAGGGCTCTACGATATTCCCCTGAGGAACATCGATGGCGAGGCAACCAGCCTCGCCCCCCACCAAGGCAAGGTGCTGCTGATCGTGAACGTTGCGTCCATGTGCGGGTTTACGCCCCAATACCGGGAGCTCGAAGCGGTTTACCAGCAGCACAAGGCCGCCGAGCTCGTCGTGCTCGGTTTCCCCTGCAATCAGTTTGGCGGCCAAGAGCCCGGCTCGAACGCCGAGATCAAGGAATTCTGCTCGAACAACTACCGCGTCACCTTTCCGCTGTTCGACAAACTCGAGGTGAACGGCGACCACCGCCATCCGCTCTATGTCGCACTTGCCGGCAAGGATTCGCCCTTCCCCGGCAACATCCGCTGGAACTTCTCCAAGTTCATCGTCGGTCGCGATGGCCGGATCCTCCACCGCTTTGAGTCTAACGTGAAACCGGACGCGCCCGAGGTCATCGCCGCGCTGGCCGATGCGCTCGCGGCAAAATCCTGAGACTGCGCCGCGCATGACTGAACGCACTCCGGAAAAAATCGCACTCGTGACCGGCGCCGGCTCGGGCATCGGGCGGGCCGCGGCCCTGGGGTTGCTCACCGCCGGCTGGTCGGTGGTGCTGGCCGGGCGCCGGCGGGAGGCCCTGGAGGCCACGGCGCGGGAATCAGGCGCGGCGGCCGGCCGCGCTTTGGTTGTGCCGGCTGATGTCACCGATCCCGCGGCCGTGCGCGAATTGTTCGGCCAGGTGCGGAAAAAATTCGGCCGGCTCGACCTGCTTTTCAACAATGCGGGCATCAGCGCGCCCGCGATGCCGCTGGAGGAATTGCCGCTGGAGCGCTGGCGCGAGGTCATCGACACCAATCTCACGGGGGCCTTTCTCTGCACGCAGGAGGCCTTCCGGCTGATGAAGGCGCAGGAGCCGCGGGGCGGCCGCATCATCAATAACGGCTCGATTTCGGCGCATGTGCCGCGGCCGCAGGCCGCGCCCTACAACGCGGCCAAGCACGCCATCACCGGCCTGACCAAGTCCGCGGCGCTCGATGGCCGGCCGTTTAACATCGCCTGCGGCCAGATTGACATTGGCAACGCTGACACCGCGATGGCCGGCCAGATGAAGAACGGTGTGCTCCAGGCCAACGGCGGGCTGGCGACCGAACCAACCTTCGAGGTGCGCCATGTCGTCGATGCGATTCTTTACATGGCCGGACTCCCGCTGGAGGCCAATGTGCCGTTCATCACGGTCATGGCGACCGGCATGCCCTACATCGGGCGGGGATAAAACCGCGGCATGGCGCGGCGCGGATTTAATCCGCCGTTGCCGAGGACGCGGGGGACTGGTTCGGTACCGGACCTGAACTTTCCGCTGCATCTGATTATACCGCTGACCTGCGCCTTCACGTATGTGGTGGCGGCTTTGATGCTCAAGCGGGCGAGCGGGCTTGGGGTGTGTGTGTGGCCGATCGGTTTCCTGGCCAATTGGACCATGTTGCTCTTTTTCCTCCCGTGGTGGCTGGCCCAGTCGGGGGACAGTGGCCATGCTTGGACCGACTACTGGCAGCCGGCGGTCAATGCGCTGCTGTTCCTCTGCGCCCAGATGTTCCTTTTCTTCGCCCTCCACCGGGGCGATGTGTCGGTGACAACCCCCGTCATGGGAACCAAGGTGATCATGGTGGCGTTGCTCAGCCACCTGCTGAGCGCCGGTGAGGTGCCGTGGCAGTGGTGGACGGGAGCGGTCCTGAGCACGGCGGCCGTGGCCTTGCTGCATTTCGGCGAGCCCCATGGCCGGCGAGCACAGCTGGGCCGGACCGTGGTGCTGGCCGGGTTGAGTGCGCTGACCTTCAGCCTCTGCGACGTGCTGCTGCAAAAATGGGTGGGGACGTGGGGCAGCGGCCGCTACCTGCCGCCGATGTTCTTGTTCAACGCGCTCTACACCCTGGCATTCGTGCCTTTTTTCCGCGCGCCGCTTACCGCCCTCAACCGGCAGGCCTGGTGCTGGGCAGCCGGGGGAGCGTTGCTGCTGGCACTGAACAACGCCGGCATCGTGTTCTCCATCGCGGTTTGGCGGGCCGCCACCTCGGTGAACATCCTCTACAGTGTGCGCGGTCTGGTCAGCGTGGTGCTGGTGTGGGCGGTCGGACACTGGTTCAGCAGTGCAGAGCAGCATCTCGCGCCCCGGGTGTTCCGCTTCCGCCTGGTCGGAGCCGTACTGATGCTCGCGGCCATCGTGCTCGTGCTGATCTAGCGCGGAGCTGCGAATGAACCGACCCAAACTCAGGCCCGGGGACCGGGCGTGGAGGCTTGGGGGGGGGTGGTCTGCTCCGTGACGTCCTTGTGGATCGCGGGGTCGTCCTTCTTCTGCAGCTGGGTGGCGACGTCGGTGGAATTGACCGTGGCGATGGCGATGGCGGCGGCGGCGGGGACAACTTTCCGCAAGGTGTTGATCTCGTGCTGCACGGAGGAAACGGAGAACCGGTGGACGGTGTCGTGGTGGGCGGTTGCCGCGGCCTCGTCATAGACAGACTGGGGCACGGGCTTGAGGCCCCAGATGAAGCCGGTGTAGGAAATGAGTTTCAGGCCGTAGTAGGTGGGATCGATTTCCCACCAGTAGAAACCGTTGCGGGTGGCGCTCTGGTAGCGGTGGTGGTTGTTGTGCCAGCCCTCGCCGAGGGTGATCAAGGCGGTGATGAAGCTGTTGCGGGAATCGTCGGAAGTTTTGAAGCGGCGATTACCCCACAGGTGCGTGAAGGAGTTGATCGAGGCCGTGCCGTGGAACAGGAAGGTGGTGCTGATGAAAAAGCCCCACACGAGCAACTGGGCCGCGCTGGTGCCGAGGGCGGGGGCGGCGGTCTCAAGATAGGAACCGAGCAGGAACAGGCTCGTGGCGAAAACGACCGGCACGACGATGTCGAAGCGGTTCAACCAGACGAGCTCGGGGTATTTGGCGAGGTCCTTGACCTTGGAGTAGTCAGTCGGGAAGTTGCGCTTGCTGGTGATCCAGCCGATGTGCGACCACAGGAAGCCGTGGACGTGCGGCGAGTGGGCGTCCTCGGGCTCGTCGGAGTGCTGGTGATGGTGGCGGTGATGATAGGCCCACCAGAGGGCGCCGCGTTGCACCGTGGTGCCGGTCCAGAGCGCGAGAAGAAACTGGCCGAAGCGGGACGTGCTGTAGGTCTTGTGCGAGAAATAGCGGTGGAAAATACCGGTGACGGCAAACATCCGCACAAAATACAGGGCCACCGCCGTCCAGACGGCAAACCAGCTCCAGCCAACCCAGATCACCCCGAGGCAGCCGAGATGCAGCACGATGAAGGGAATGCAGCGGACGAAGTTTACGCCATCGGGCTGGGCGCGGATGACCTCAGGCGACTCGACGGAGTAGTCGGAGTCGATCCATTGGACGAGGGAGCTGAGGAAGCGGGGCATAGGAATCGGTCGGGTGATAAGGATGAAACGACGAGAGCAGAGGAAAATGCCCCGCCGGGCTACTGCAAGCCGCGTTTCACCCCGCCGGACTGCTGTTTGGAATGCCTGAAAACCGAAAATTACTCAGGCCGCCAGTCGATCAGTATCCTTATTCTTGTTGCAGCACGCTTTGCCTTTGGACCGCAAGGGCAGCTCACCGGCCAATTCGACGGGCGAGCCAGCTGGCTCACCCTCGGTGGCAACGAGGAGCGAAAGTAAACTGATGATAGTGAGAGCGGTAAGCATTTGCGTGGTGTCCGGGAGGCCGGTCAGAGCGCCGTACGTTGGTGTTTGTTCCTGATTTCCTCCAAACCCGTGAGGAAGCGGAGAAGTTACAGAATCTTTTAGCAGCGAGGTCAGCGCGGCTACGGGATGGAAGGGGAAGCAATTACCCAGCTTTTACAAGTCGGAGAACTTAAATTGTGGCTGTAGAAATCCGCCACGGGCGCAGCATTAGTGCAGCTATCAAACTCAGCCTTCGAAGGCGCGAACGGCAAAAGAGAGGAAGTTCTTGAGCGCGCTTACTGAGTCATCATTCGGGCAGACACCGTTTGTGCGGCCCTTCATGTCATGCAAGGTGGCCATGGTGTGGTGCATGGCGCCCACGACAAAGCTGAAGCGCCAGATAAAATCCTGGGGCGACATGCCCGGTTGGTGCCTCCTGATGGCCTGGCCAAAGCGAGTCAGGGTGGGCTGGAGTTCCGTCGCCAAAATTTCCACGGTAAAGGGCAAAGGGTCGGTGAAAATCCGGCCGAGCAGCCGCAGGCTGGCGGTATTGTAGCCCGCGGGATCTTTGCTGACCTGAAACAAGGGCCGGGCCATGATTTCGATGATTTCCGGCAAGGGAATGATCGAGCCGGCGGCCCGGGCATCGGCTTGGTCTAGATCACTATTCCGGATGACATTAACCTCGCGGAGGCGAAGGAGGACAATTTCCCGGTAAAGCGACTGCTTGTCGGAGTAGTGATAATTAACTGCTGCCAAGTTAACGCCGGCTTTTGTAGTTATCTGCCGAAGCGAGACACCGTCCAGACCATACTCTGCAAACAATTGTTCGGCAGCAGTTAATATCCTTAGACCTGTTTCTCCAAGTTCATCAACGATCACAATGAACAAATGATTTAAACGACTGTATTACTCAAGGCAAAACCCCCTTCTTCGTGTCCGTTGCGATAGGTTTTGCTTTGACCGAGTTTGGGGGTGCCGCACGGTTGGGTTGTGGATGTTGTAAACCAACCCGCAGAGGAAACTACGGCCAAGGTCCAGCCAGGCTTGGTCTATTCAAAATTCGAGTCCGAGCTGCAGGTTCGACCGGATGACATCGACATGTACCAGCATGTCCACAGCAGCCGTTACATGGACTACGTGCTGGCGGCGCGGTTTGACCAGATGGAGCGCTGCTATGGCATGCCGATGGCCGAATTTCAGAAACTGGGCTTCGGGTGGGTCATTGCCTCGACCCAGATGAATTTTCGCCGGCCCCTCCTGTTGGGCGACAAAATGACCGTGAAGTGCTGGATCGAAAAATTTTCGACTATTGGGCTGCGGCTGCAGTTTGAGATCGACCGGCAGGCTGACGGCAAGCGGGCCTGCGACGGGTGGTTTGAATATGTGATGGTGTCAGTCGAGACCGCCCGCCCCGTGCGCATTCCGGAATCAATCCTGCGCAAATATTCGATTTAACGCGGCGGCTGCGGAGTTACCAACCTGCTGCGGCTGGGCGGGTTGTCCGGTTGCGGCAAAAAATATCCTTGCCAGCCCGCCAATCCTGAGCGTCCTTACGCACCTCGTTAGAGATAGCGTTTTGATGACAGGATCTGGTGAGTCGTTGGCTGAGCGATTGGCTTAAGTGATGATTTCGAAACCCGCGTTGGGAACGGACTGGCAGATGGCGAAGGATCTACGAATTATCACATGAGCAACTCCAAACTATACGTTGGAAACCTATCGTTCAAGACCACGGAAGACGAACTTCGCGCCCACTTCGGCCAGTTCGGTTCCGTCACCGACACCTACGTCGCCATGGACAAGATGACCGGCCGCCCCCGTGGCTTCGCCTTCATCACCATGGGCACCCCTGAGGAGGCCAAAATGGCCATCGAGAAGACCAATGGCGTTGATTTCGGCGGCCGCGCGCTGCAGGTCAATGAGGCCCGTCCCAAGGAAGACCGTCCTTCTGGCGGCTTCGGCGGTGGCGGTCGTGGCGGCTTCGGCGGCGAACGCCGCGGCGGCTTCGGCGGCGGCGGTGGCGGCGGTGGCGGCCGCGGTGGTTACGGCGGCGGTGGCGGCGGCCGCGACCGTTACTAATCCCCGGTTCGCTTAAGCGAATTCCAACTTTCAAGGCGGAGCCTCCGGGCTCCGCCTTTTTCTTTTCCATTTCCAATCGCAGACGGGTCCGGCATCAACGCCCGATGGTTCCTTCCCCAGTGAAAATGCGGCAGCATCTGGCTAGCCTGCAATCCTGCACACTTTGTCCGTGCATGCACCGGCCGGTTGTCGTGGGCCGGCCGGTCGCGTCGCGTATTTTGCTCGTCGGCCAAGCGCCGGGGGACAAGGAGCCGAAGCTCGGCCGGCCCTTTGCCTGGACGGCCGGCAAGACGCTGTTCAAATGGTTTCACGAGGCCCTCGGCTGGACCGAGGACGAGACGCGTGATCGGATTTACTTCGCCGCAGTCTGCCGCTGCTTTCCCGGGAAAAAATCCACGGGCGGAGATCGCGTGCCGGAAGCGGAGGAGATTGCCAACTGCTCACGTTGGCTGGCCGCCGAGGTGGTGTTGCTCCAGCCCGCGCTCGTGCTGCCGGTCGGCAAGCTGGCCATCACGCAGTTCCTGCCGGTTGCACCCCTGAACGACTTGATCGGCCGCACCATTCCGATCGACTATCGCGGGCACACCATGGACTGCATTCCCCTGCCGCATCCCTCCGGGGCGTCGCCGTGGCACCGGATGGAGCCCGGCAAGACCCTCTTGCGCCAGGCGCTGGCCCGGGTGGCCGCGCATCCCGCGATCCGTGCGGCGAATTGATATTGCCTTGCGGGTTTCCCGCGGCTGCCTTGCGCGCATGAGTTTTTTCCAGAGATTAGCCACGGCCTTGATTGCACTCGCCGCGGTCACTGCGCCGGCGCTCGAGAAAGTTTCCCGCAATCCCTACCTCGGGGCCATCGTCATCGACGACGAGTCGGGCCGGGTGCTTTTCGAGGACAATGCCGACGCGCGCGGCTACCCCGCCAGTGTCACCAAGCTGATGACGTTCTTTGTCATCATGGATCGGGTGCATGCCGGGCAGCTCACCTTGGAAACACCCATCACGGTCAGCGCCGAGGCGTCCCGCACCGGGGGCTCGCAGGTCTATTTAAAGCAGGGGGAAGTGTTCACGGTGGATGAATTGCTCTTTGCGCTGATGATCCAGTCAGCCAACGAC
Organism: Opitutaceae bacterium; assembly: GCA_043745015.1. GTDB lineage: Bacteria > Verrucomicrobiota > Verrucomicrobiia > Opitutales > Opitutaceae > Lacunisphaera. The sequence goes on from JAYTUA010000193.1 coordinate 17,392, forward strand.
GCCGCCGTGGCCCTGGCGGTGCACACGGCCGGTTCCAAGGAAGCGTTTGTCGAGCTCATGAACGCCAAGGCGCGCGACCTGGGCCTGGCCCATACAACCTTTCACTCCCCGCATGGCCTGCCCCCGGGCAAGGGCCAGGAGGTTGATGTCACTACCGCCCGCGACCTCGCCACACTTTCGCGCGAGCTTATCAACCACAGCGATATCCTGCGCTACTCGGCGGTGAAGGTGCGCACGCTCCGGGCGAAGACCGCCACGCCGTTCGAGATGCGCAACCACAACCACCTGCTCGGCAAACTCGCGGGTTGTGACGGGCTCAAGACCGGTTATTTCTCCGCCGCCGGCTACTCGCTCGCGGCGACCGTCGAGCGCAATGGCCGGCGCATCATCACGGTGGTGCTGGGCAGCGAGGCGTCCAAGACGCGCGATTTCAAGGTCATGGAACTGGTGGGAAAGGGTTTTGCCGCCCCGGCCGCCCCGATCCCTGCGGTCAAAACCACGGCGCCGGCGGCCAAGCCGCTGACGGCAGCCGCCCAGCCCGCCCCGGCCGGGATGCCCACGGTCAAGACCGATAAAAGCGTCGAACAAATCTCGACGCCCAAGGAGCCAGTGGTAGTTTTCCGTGTCATCCCCCCGGAGAAAAAACCGTGAACCCCAAAATCATCCGCCCCCTCCTTCCTCTGTTCCTGGCCGGCCTCAGCGCCTTCGTCGTGCCGGCGCCCGCGCGGGAAAAACTGCCGCTGGAGGATCTGGAAATCGTCGAGCAACGCTGGCCCGACGCCAAGAAAACCTACACCGGATTGCGCTATATCATCATGGCGGCGGGTGAGGCCAAGGGGCCCAGCCCCGTCTCGGGCATGATGGTGAGTGTCGCCTACAAGGGCATGCTGCTAAACGGAAAAGTTTTTGACGAGCAAACCGCCAAGACCCCCCTGAAAGTCCGCCTGGATCGCGGGGGCCTGATTGATGGCTGGGAGGAGGCGCTGCAAAAAATGCACAAGGGCGAAAAATGGCTGCTCATCGTGCCTCCGGAGCTGGCCTACGGCGCCGCGGGCCGCCCGCCGGACATCAAGCGTTACACCACGCTGGTATTTGAGATGCAATTGATCGATTTTGGCCCGGACATGAAGTGAGGGGGCCGCGGCCTCAGGCCGCACCGGCGGTCTTCAGCAACAGGTGCCGCTGCGCCCAGAAGGTGTCCGCCGTGTAGATGACCAGCCCGCCCCAGATCAGGCCGAAGGCCTGCAACCGTGCGGCATCAAACGCCTCGTGATAGATAAAAATCCCAATCAGGAACTGCACCGAGGGCGCGAGGTATTGGAGCAGCCCGAGCGTCGTCAGGCGCATGCGCTGGGCGCCATAGGCGAACAGCAGCAGGGGTATGGCGGTCACCACGCCTGCACTGAGCACAAAGGCCTGCGTGCGCCCGTCGATCCGCCCGAGCGCGCCGGCGCCCGTGTGGTGCCACCATAGCAGCAGGCCGGCCGCGACGGGGAAAAGCAACAGGGTCTCGACCGTCAGCCCGGCAATGGGACCGAGGGCGGATTTTTTCTTCAACAGCCCGTAAGTGGACCAGGTGCAGGCCAGCGACAGGGCGATCCAGGGAATGTGCCCCACGCGCAACAGCAGCAGGGCCACCCCGGTCGCGGCGAAGCCGATGGCAATCCATTGCAACCGCCGCAACTTTTCGTGCAGCACAAGCGAGCCGAGGGCGACGTTGACCAGCGGTACCAGAAAATAGCCCAGACTGGTCTCGATGACATGTCCGGCATTGACCG
>JAYTUA010000194.1:0-4818 GCA_043745015.1 Opitutaceae bacterium
ATAGTGGGATGTGGCTAAAGAATCCTCAGGCGTGTTTTCCTAGTGAGTCAGCGAATTTGGTTCGCGCCGGTTGCGTCTAACTAAAGCGAAGATGCTCTATGTCCTCGAGGATGCCCACCGCCTCGAGAAGCGCCTCGATTCCACCGACCGCCGCAAGCTCGACGAATACCTCTCCTCCGTCCGCGATCTCGAGCGGCGCATCGCCCGGGCCGAGCAGTTCCCCGTGCCCGCCGCGCCCGCCGGCGCCACCGCTCCCGAGATGTTCGAGACCTACGAGCAGCACATGCAGCTCATGTACGAGGTGATGGCCCTCGCCTTCCAGACCGACTCCACCCGCATCGCCACGTTCATCGTCGCCCACGACGGCAGCAACCGCCCCTATCCCACCATCGGCATCCGCGACGGCCACCACGATCTCTCGCACCACCGCGACGACGAGGAGAAGAAAAAGAAACTCGCGCAGATCAACCGCTACCACGTCACCCAGTTCGCCCGCTTCCTCGACCGGTTGAAGTCCATCCCCGAGGGCGACGGCACGCTGCTCGACAACTGCCTGATCCAGTACGGCAGCGCGCTCAGCAACGGCAACGCCCACAGCCCGGAGAACCTGCCCATCCTCCTCGCCGGTGGCGGGGGCGGCACGCTGGCCACCGGCCGCCACCTGCGCGTGGACGACCGGACCCCGATGACCAATCTCTACCGCTCCATGCTCGGCAATGTCGGCGTCCAGACCGAGAAGATCGGCGACAGCACCGGCAAGCTCGACACGATCTTCCGCAGTGCGACGTAATCCGAGGCGGGATTTTTCACGCGAAGACGCGAAGGCGCGAAATAAGATCTACTAGGAGTAGCTGACCTTGTCTTGGGCGTCGATGGAGACAATGCCCCGCCGGATGAGTTCATCCAGTTTCTGTTGCTGACCGGCGGCATCCAACTTGTTGCCGAAGTCGGTGCTGATGCGCGCCAGCAGGCTGGACTTCTTCTTGGGCCGCGGAGCGGAACTGGTACGCAAGCGTCCGATCAACTTCTCCAGCCGGTCTTCCTGGACTGGAGGCTTGGCCGGAACTGCGGGCCTAACGGAAGCCACCGGCTTACTCGAGACCACCGGCTTGGGCGGGGTGCTCTTTTTCGGCGGAGACAGGAACGGCAGAGCGGCGAAGGCATCGTGCCGTGAGACCTGCACCTTGTTGGCCTTCAGGTGCGCGACCAACGGGTCGAAATCCTTGTCCTTGGAAACAATGAAAAAATGCCCCTTGGGTGACTGCATCACCGCCTGTCCGAGATAATAGCCCAGGGTCAGGTCGAGTGCATTGTGTCCGGAAGCCCCCACCTCAATCAGCTCCACCTGGTCGGCCAACCGACGGATCTGCTGCACCAACGGCAAATCCAGCCAGGTCTGCTTCTTCCCGATCAGCAAGGTCACCTGCACTGGTTTTCCGCCAATCAACCCCAAGTCCACCGTCGGGACATTCTCAAAATCCACGAAGACAAAATGGGTGATGGCCGTGTGCATGGCCGTATGTTCCCAGCTCTTCGTTCAAAGCTCCATGCTAAATCTCAGTTCCAATTTCCGTCCTTCCGCATTTCCGCGATCTGTTTGACCAACACCTTCGCGGGCTTCGCGCCTTCGCGTGAGCCTTAGCTGACCCAATAGAAAATCACCCGCTGCCCAAACCAGAAGAGTCCGATCGCCGCGATGACCAGCGAGCACGGGACGGCGATGCGTGCGCGGAACCACGGCTTGGCGCGGAACCAGCCCACCGCGAGGATCGCCAGCGCGATGACAAACAACTGGCCGAAATCCACGCCGAAGTTGAAGCCCAGCAACGCCAGCAGGAAATCGTGTTTCGGGAACGGCACCTCCTGCAGGCTGCTCGCAAACCCCAGCCCGTGCACCAGCCCGAAGCCAAACACCACGGCCAGCCGTCCCGGGCCCAGTTTCGCAGAGAGCACGTTTTCCAGCGCGATGAACGTGATCGAGAGGGCGATGGCCGGCTCCACCCAGCGGCTGGGCAGGCTGAAGATCCCGTAGGTGGACAGGAAGAGCGTCGTCGCGTGCGCCACGGTGAAGACTGACGTCTGGATGAGGAGCTTCCGCCAGGTGAGGCCGAGGAAAAACAACCCCAGCACGAACAGGATGTGGTCCGTCCCCCCGGGCACGATGTGCAGGAAGCCCGTCCGCAGATACACCCCCAGCTCGCGATACCACGGCAGACGGACTAGCTCGACTTCCACTGGAGCGCGGGCGACCCCGCCCACGAAGTTCGCCCAGTCGAACGGATCGCTCTCGGTGCCCGCCTCGTCGATCATGCTCATGGCGGAAATCCCCGCCGACGGAACCCGGGCCGTGAAGGCCACCGGATGGGGGACCTTGGTGCCATAGGGCACGACCAGTTGCAGCGGCCCGGTGTCCGCCGGCAGCGTCGCGCGGAAACGCAGGACCGCATACTTGCCCGCCGCGGGGTCGAGGAACATCTCCAGCGAGCCCGTGGGCAGCGTGCAGTCCTGGAAGTCGAGCCGCAGCTGTCCCGTGCCGACGAAGAGCTGCAGGCCTTCGTGGATTTCGGGCAGCAGGCGGGTGACGGCCGCCCGTTGCGCCGCAGCCGGTTCGAGCGACAGCGCATGGTAGCCCTCGGGGAGGAGGAACGGCGTGAGGTCAATATCCACCCGGACTTCCATGCTGCCCGGTGCGTCGAACGTCACCTGCACCTGGGTGATGTTCAGCGCGTGCGCGTGCAGCACCACCGGACTCAGCAGGGCCAGCGTCAGGGCGAAGGTCAGCCAGCGAGTTAGTGTGAGCAGTCGCACCCGCGCATCAAACCAACCCGCGCCCTTCCGCCAAGAGTGAAGTGTGTCAGAACTCACGCGACGTAGCGCGGCAGCGCGGAGATGGTCTGCACGCATCGCGTGCTGGCCCGGAGCGACAGCGCAGGGTGACTGATGCGGGTGCCCTTCGGGCGACAGCAGTCACAACTTGCCCGAACATTTTGGTACAACAAGCCGGAAGAATGGCCCCGGATGGCACCATGCTCGATCTGCCCCATTGGGCTTGAACCCGTCCTTCTCCTTAGGGTGTGTTTGCAAAATACGAAACGCCTGCTTCTCCGGCTGTAGGAGGGGCTTTATGCCCCGATGCTGCCCGGCGGGGATATCATCCCATCGGGGCGTAAAGCCCCTCCTACAGCTTTGCAAACACACCTCAGTGTTTCTGCAGCAGGGCGAGCAGCGCGCGGTCGAGTTTCTGGCCGTGCCAGTCCTCGTAGGCGACGTCGGTGCGGCCGGAATTCAGGATGCCGAAGTCGCCGCTGAACTGCCAGAGGGCGTAGCCGATGCCGTTCGCCGTCAGGATGTCCAGCACGTCGCCGAACCACGCGAGGAACACGGCGTGCGGGGTCTTGTTCCAGCAGCCGCACTCGCCGCAATGTACTCCCACGCCCTGCTTGGTCAGGCCGATCCACGGCCGGTAGAAATCCTCCAGCATCTCGCGGCCGAGCTTCTGCGACCGCACCGTGACTTTGCCCGTGGACGCATCGGTGTCGTGAAACTCAACCGTGCCCGGCCAGGACGGCACCGGCTGGTGGTCGGGGTCCTTGGAAGCCCACGGCGCCTTGAAGTGGGAGATGATGCCCGGGTGGTAGCCGCGGCAGCTCTGGGCGATGTTCAGGTCGGTGATCTCGGGAATCACGCTCGATCCCGTGTCGTTGCCGTCGGCGATCACGAGGTGCGCGGGGTTAGCCGCGCGGATGGCCTCGGCGGCGGCCTTCGCCACCCGGCGGTAGACGGCCCCGGGCACCGAGCTTCGCTTGGAATGCTGGTCGTTCATGTCCTCGCGCATGCCCGGTTCGTTGACCAGGTCGAAGCTGATGCGATCGGGTGACACGTGCCGGTAGCGCGTGGCCCACATGCTCCAGTGGAAACAGAAGGCGTCGAGGGCCTCCTGGTCGCGCCAGAGGTTGAACGGTTCGTGGAACCCGGCGTTGACGCAGTAACCCGGGGCCCGGTGGAGGTTGAGGCTCACATGGAGGCCGTGCTGGTGCGCCAGCGCCACGAGGCGGTCGATCTTTTCGACCTGCCGCTCGTCGATGCGCCGCACGCCCTCGACCGTGATCGGCTTGTCCCGGTCGATGTCGAGGTAGAACGGGTAGGCCATCGGCAGCCGCACGAAGTCGAAGCCCCAGTCCGCCATCCAGCGCAGCTGGTCCTCGGTCGTGCCCGGGTGGATGTGCCGCGGATCCGGCGAGAAGAAGTCGAGCAGGTTGAAACCGCGCCAGCGGGGCAGCCGGTTGGCGGTGACCGGTGGACGTTCGGCCGCGGCGGAGAAGGCGGCCGGACCGGCGAGGCCGAGGCCGAGCCCGGCGACCGTCGAGGTTTTGAGAAAGTTCCGGCGGGAGAGGCGCGTTGGCATGGCGGAATGGGGTTAAGCGTTGAGAACGGCTGGAGCCTAGTTGCCCGCCCCCGCCAAGGAAAGCCCCGAAGCCGCCGCCATCGCAGGCAGAAAGCCCGGTTATCGCCCCTGTAAGCAAACTGCTGATATCATCGTTCCAGTGTCCTCTGCCTGCCCGTAGGCTCGTCCGCTCCAGCCCCCTGATCCGTACTAAGCCACGTCCTGACTGTAGAGATATTTCTGGAAGCCGGCGAAGGTCCTGGCGATGTCTTCCGGCTGGCCGAGGTCGGCCACGGCGTCTGCGATGGCGTTGTTGTATTTCAGCTTTAACAGCGGAGACAGCTTCTCCTGCGCTAGCTCATCCACGCCGACCTTCACGTATTGCGAGAGCACGAACTCCAGAAACACCCGCTGCTTCGTGTTGAAGTGCGTGC
>JAYTUA010000195.1:0-4740 GCA_043745015.1 Opitutaceae bacterium
CGCGGCGGTGTCCTCGCGGGCGTAGGAAAGAAAGACGGCTTTGGTGGCTTCGCTCACAGGGGTTTGGCTGATTTCAAGATCTCCTCGAAGCGCGGGTCGTCCTTCAGGCGCGACCAGAACGGATCAATCCGGATATGATGGGGCGACAAGCTGCAGGGCCGCGTCATCATCTCGCGCAGGCAGGCCAGAGCTTCCTCGCGCTGGCCGGCCGCAAGATAAACCACCCCGAGATATTTGCGGAACTGCTCCGCGTCAAAGGCGTCCTGGGCCGACATCTCGGCGAAAGCCGCCCGGGCGTCGCGAACCGCCAGGTCGAACCGGCCCGCCCACGCCTCGGCTTGGGCGACGCGCATATTCACCCACGGGACTTGCCGGGCGTTCCAAGTGCCCCCGCGGTAATAAGCAATGGCCTGATCGGCAAAACGCGCGGCGGCCTCGGGTTCCCCGCGCACGAAGGCGAGATGAGCCCGGAACAGGGCCACCGGTTCGGTGATGACGTTGGCCTCGATTTCCGAGCGCGCTGTCTGGCGCGGGTCGGCCAGCACTTGCTCGGCCGCGGCGTAGTCACCCCGGATCATCGCCGCGCGGTATTGGTCGCCCAAGCCGAGCGGATCGGTCGGCTGGCGCGGCAATGCTTCAATGGTGTGAGCGAAAGCCGCCCGATCACCCATGAGGGCAAATTTCGCGGTACCCTGACTATCCAACAACTGGCGATCAGCCGGGAAATACCGGAGAAACCGGGCGGCAGCCGTCAGGCCTTGCTCCGCACGTCGCAGGGCGAGCAAGAACTGGGTGTAATTGGTCACCGGGGCGAGCGTGCGGGGATTCAGGGCGACCCCACGTTCGAAATAGCCGACTGACTCCGTCCATCGGCCGAGACGGCGGTGGGTGATCGCCAGCCAGAAAAGCAACTGCGCATCATTCGGCAGCCCGGTCTCGGCGAGGCGGAACTCGGTCATGGCCCGGTTCCAATCACGGGGCACCCGGTAGTAATAAGCCCCAAGGGCGAGATGCGTCTCGGGCGCGTCCGGGGCGAGGCGGACGGCGGCATCCACCGCCGCCTTCATTTTTTCCGCCCTGGCCGGCGTGGGATCAAGGTTCCCGAACCAATACATGGTACTGTGCACCTGCGCCACCTGGGTGTGGGCGAGCGCAAAGGAAGGATCCAGGGCAATGGCCTGCTCATACACCGCGATGACACGCTCGAAATCCACCGACGTCCCCTGCTCGCCCTGTTCCTGGTGCATGGCCCGGGCGCGCAGGTAAAGTTCGTAAGCCTCCTCGTTCCCCGTCAGCCGCCGCTCGATCAACGACCGTTCGCCCGGGGCCAGCGTGGCCTTGAGCGCGGCGGCGATCTGCTGCGCGAGCTTCGCCTGGAGCGCGAAGATGTCACTGGTGTCGCCGTCGTAGGTTTCGGCCCAGAGGTGCTCGTCGGTGCGGGCATCGATCAGCTGGGCGGTCACCCGCACTTTGTTGCCGGCGCGGCGCACGCTGCCTTCCAACACCACCGCCACGCGCAATTCCTCGGCAATCTTCTTCAGGTTGCGCGAAGCCAGTTCGCGGTAGGCCAGCACGGAGGTGCGCGAGATGACCTTGAGATCGCGGATCTTTGCCAGGTTGGTGATGACGTCGTCGTGTACGCCGTCGGCGAAGAATTCGTTCTCCTTGTCCGTGCTCAGATTGGCGAAGGGCAGCACGGCGATGGACTTCGCGTCCGCCGCAGGCGCGACCACGGGAGCAAGGAGCAAGGAGGAGGGAGCAGGGATGGGCGCGGCGGCCGGTTCGGGTTTGCGTGAGACGGACAAGGCGACGCCGATCACGACCGCGGTCAGGGCGCCCCAGGTCCAGCCGGGGAGGGCTTTGGTTGTAGCCGGCCTCGCTGAGGCCGGTCCGGGGTCACCGACCCCGGCTACAGCGGGACGAGGGCGTCCCGCCTCCATGGCATTGCCACTCAACAGCCGCTTCACCTGTCCGACAAACTGCGGGGTCGGCAACGCGTCGGGCAGGCGCGACCATTGCACTCGCATGAATTCGGGTGGCACGACCGCGGCGGACTCGGTGGTGTCGTCGATTACGACGGGTGCGATAAACGGCACGCCGGCCGCGAGGAGATGTGTCTGGTCCACGGCGAGTTTCCATTCGAGCCGGAAGTAGCCCTTGCTGCGCTCCTGCGTGTGCGCGGAGATCAGCGGCACGAACAGGGCGCAGGCGTCGATCTGCTGGCGGATCTTGGCGTCCCACTGGTCGCCGCCGCGCAGTTCGTTCTCGTCAAACCAGACTTCCAGGCCCGACGCGCGCAGCGCCTCGGCAATGCGGCGCGCCGCCGCCGCGTCGTCGCGGGCGTAACTCAGAAAAACGGCCTTGGCAGATTCAGACATGGATGCAGGGTTGGGCCACGGATGACACGGATCGACCCGGATGCTGATTCCAATCCAATCGGGCTGTCATCCTGAACGGAGTGAAGGATCCAAGGTGATTCACGCCAGAGCACGTCCTGCTGGATCCTTCGCCTGGCTCAGGATGACAGGTGTCGTGGTTTGAGATTTGATCCGTGCTCATCAGTGTAATCCGTGGCGAAAATACCTCCGCTCAGAACAGCGGGGCGTTGTTCTTCGGGTCGGCCAGCAGCGCCTCATGCCGCGGATCCCCGTGCAGCGTGCTGTAGCCGTGCTTGAGTTCATGGACGTTCAAGATGGCGGTCGACGGCACACGCAGCAGCCGGGCGTATTCCGCCAGCGCCCGCTCCTTGTCTCCCGTCCAGTCGTAAACCAAGGCCCGCAGCTCGGCATAGGTGACCCCATCGAGGGCATCGAGCGACTCGGGCATGATGTCCATGCCGCGGCCGGCGCAACGCAGGGCCTCCTCCTTGTGCCCGAGGATCACTTCCATCCCCGCGAGGTAAGCCCAATAGAGCACATTCTTGGGCTCATGCTCGAGCCGCGTACGCAATTCGGCGGGAAAATCGCCGAGCCGGGTCTTGGCCGCCGCCATATCCCCCTGCGCGTAATGGCTGAAAGCCGCAAAGTAGGCCTGCTGCCAGCGCGGCGTGCCGTCCTCGTCGTAGTAGGGCTGGATTTTATCCAGCCGGGCGACTTCGGCAAAGTTACCGAGCGTCCCGGCCCAAACCTGACGCAGATTGATGCCCAACGGGGAATTCAGCTGCCCCGGAGTCAGCCCGGCGAAAAAGGCCTCCCCTTCCCGCATCGAGCCGTTCGCGAGAAAATGATAATATACCAATTGGAAGGCTTCGTTGAGATTGTCGGGCAGCAGCGTAACTATCCGCCGCTGGGTCGCGAGCGCCTCGTCCCAGCGCCGGGCGGCCCGCAACGTGGCCAGGAGGCTGCGCAGGTAGTTGATATTGGCGGGATCAAGCTCACCGGCCCGGCGGGTGTTGACCAGGGATTGGGCCCAGTGACCCTGCCGGCGCTGGATGAGCCCGAGGGAATTGAACACGATGGGCGAGTTGGGCTGCAGTTTCGCCCGCCGTTCATACTGTTCGGCCGCCCGGGCATAATCCCGGAAGCCGTAATAATAGTAGGTGCCGAGGCTGCCGATGACCTCGGGGTCGTCGGGGGTGAGCTGCACCGCCCGCTCGATGGCCGTCTTGGCCCGGGCCAGCAGGACGTCCATGCCCTCGTCGCTGCCGAAGAAGGAGAACGCACACCAGCCGGCCAGATCGCCCCAAGCCTGCGCAAAGTTGGGATCGAGATCGACCGCGTTCTGCAGCAAGGCAATCGCCCGGGACTTGGCCGCCGTCGTCGGGCCCTCGCGATTAAGCAGGTCGCGCGCACGGAGGAACAGGTCGTAGGCGGCGGGATTCTCGGTCGGTTTGCGCGCCAGGAGGGCCTTCTCCTCGGGGGAGAGCGCGGCTTTCAGGGCCCCGGCGATCTGCTGCGACAGCTCGCTCTGGATGGTGAAGATGTCGGTGAGGTCGCGATCGTACGACTTGGCCCAGACGTGTTCGTCGGTCGCCGCGTGGATCAGCTGGCCGGTCACGCGCACCTTGTTGCCCGAGCGGCGGACGCTGCCCTCGAGGATGTAAGTGACGCCGAGCTCCTGCGCGATCTGCTTCATCGTTTTCGTCGTGCCGCGATACTGCATGACGGAAGTCCGCGACACGACGCGCAGTTCACGGATGAGGGCAAGGTTGGTGAGGATGTCCTCGTGGATGCCGTCGGAAAAGAACGCGCTGGCGTCCTTGTCCTCGCTCATGTTGGTGAACGGCAGGACGGCGACGGATTTGTCGGTCAGCGGGACAACGAGCTGGGTCGGGGTTGCCGGAGCAGGGAGCGAGGAGGAGGGAGCAGGGACGGGCGGCGCGGGCGCGGCCTTGCGTGAGAGCAGGACACCGGAAACCACCGCGACGATTACGGCGGCGACTGCACCCCAGATCCAGCCGGGGAGGCCGGATTTCGTTGATTTGTCTCCGGCTTCTGCCCTATGCCCTCTCGCCTCATGCCTCGGGCCTCTCGCCTCCGGCTGCCCCTCGAGCAGCCGTTTCACCTGCTCGACAAACTGTGGCGTGGGCACGCCGTGGGCGAGGCGCGTCCATTGCACGCGCATGAATTCATCCGGCACCAACGCGGCGGACTCCGACGTGTCATCGATGACGACCGGCAGCAGGAAGGGCACGCCGGCCGCCATGTCGTGCGTGCGCTCGACGGCGATTTTCCACTCGCGCCGGAAGTAGCCCTCGCCCCGCGCCTGCGTGCTGGCCGAGATCACGGGCACGCACAGGGT
>JAYTUA010000196.1:0-4719 GCA_043745015.1 Opitutaceae bacterium
CGGATGCCGCTGAAGCGCGAGGCGAGTTCGTTGCCCCCGACGGCGTAGACGCGGCGGCCGGCGGCGAGACGGCTGAGGAAGATCCAGCCGATGACCAGCACGACGAGCATGACCCCGAGCGGCACGAGGCTCAGGCCGCCGCTCGTTTCCTTGCGCACCAGTTCGCGGAACAGCGGCGGGAACCCGCCGACCGACTGACCCTTGGTGGCGACAAAGGCGATGCCGCGCAAAATCGCCATCGCCCCGAGGGTGATGATGAACGGATGCACACGCAGGGAGACAATCAGCCCGCCGTTGGCGAGGCCGCACAGGACCGCGGTGCCGACGCAGGCGAGCGCGCCGAACGTCACGCCCAGCCCCGGGGCGGTGCCGGCCGCCACTCCCTCGGGTCCGAAATGCCGGAAGGTCAGCGCGCCGACCACGGAGGCGAGGGCGTAGATCGAGCCGACGGACAGGTCGATGCCGCCGGCGATGATCACGATCGACATGCCGACGGCCATGATGGCGATGAAGCTCGTGTCCTTGGCCAGCTGGGCGAGGTTCTGCGCGTTGAGAAACTTGTTCTTCTCCACGAAAGCCGGGAGGCGCTCACCCGCGTCGTTCGTCGTGAAGACCCGCTGCCGCGCGCCGTCCGGGCCGACTTCAAAGACCGGGGTGCGCACCGAACCGCTGAAGATCGTGAGCAGGACGCCGAGCGCCACGATCACGAGCAGCAGGCCGCTTTCCTGAAAACGGAAGAGGTGGCGGAGGGGCGACGGCATGGGGCAATTCGAGGGGGAAACCGCCCTTAACTGCACCCGTCTGTCACCCGGTCGTCAACCATTCCCTACTGGCCATAGTAGGCGCCGGGGCCGTGCTTGCGTTTGAAATGCTTGTTCAGCAGCTCGGGCTCGATGGCCGTGAGTTGCGGGTCGAGTTGCAGGGACATCAGCGCCAGGTGCGCGCAGCACTCGGCCGCGACGGCAACCTCGACGGCCTTGGCGACCGTCGCCCCCCAGGTGAAGGGCGCGTGGCGGTTGACGAGGACGCCGGGGCAGTCGAGCGGGTCGAGTGACTTGAAGCGTTCGACGATGACGTTGCCGGTCTCCCACTCGTAGGCGCCGCCGGCGATTTCCTTGAGCGTCAGCTTCCGGGTGACGGGGATTTCGCCATGGAAATAATCCGCCTGCGTCGTGCCGAAGATCGGCACGGGACGCCCGGCCTGGGCGAAGGCCGTGGCGTGCGACGAGTGCGTGTGGACGATGCCGCCGATGGTCTTGAAGGAGAGGTAGAGCCGTCGGTGCGTGGGCGTGTCGGAGGAGGGATTGAGTTTCCCCTCGACCTTTTTGCCCGCGAGATCGACGAGCACCATGTCCTTGGGCCGGAGCGCAGCGTAGTCCACGCCGCTGGGCTTGATGGCGAAGATGCCCTTGGCGCGATCGAGGGCGCTGGCGTTGCCGAAGGTGAGATTGATCAGCCCGTGCTGCGGGAGCAGCAGGTTGGCCTCATAGGCCTCGCGTTTGAGTTCGGTCAGCATGGGTGGAAGTGAAAGTGAGAGTGAGAGTGAAAGGGAAGGAAGGCGAGAATCAGTTCAATGATAGCAGCCGTAGTCTGGTCCCTTTCACTTTCCCTTTCACTCCTCCCTCGCGTCGTCAGACGCGGAGCCCTTGGGCGAGGGCGTAGTAGAGGTCGTTCTGGCGGAGCTCCTGCTTGAATTCACGGAGCTTGGTGCCCGCGTCGATGACGGCCAGCTCGACTCCGGCGATCTCGGCGAAGTCCTCCAGCATTTCCGTGGTCACGCTGTAGCTGTAGCCGGTGTGATGGGCGCCGCCGGCGTAGATCCACGCGGCGCAGGCGGTCTTGAAGTCCGGCTGGCATTCCCACACGGCGCGGGCGACGGGAAGCTTGGGGAGCTTCGGTGTTTTCACGGCGGTGACCTCGTTGACGATGAGGCGGAAGCGGCTGCCCATGTCCACGAGCGAGGCGTTGAGGGCGGGGCCGGCGGGGGCGTCGAACACGAGGCGCACCGGGTCGGCCTTGCCGCCGATGCCGAGCGGATGGCACTCAAGCGTGGGCTTGGTGGCCGCAATGGTCGGGCAGATCTCGAGCATGTGCGAGCCGAGCACCTGGTGGCCCTTGGGCGAGAGATGGTAGGTGTAGTCCTCCATGAACGACGTGCCGCCGGGCAGGCCGTCACCCATGACCTTCATCGCGCGGAGCAGCGCGGCGGTCTTCCAGTCGCCCTCGGCACCGAAGCCGTAGCCCTCGGCCATGAGCCGCTGGCAGGCGAGGCCCGGCAGCTGCGTGAGGCCATGCAAATCCTCGAAGGTCGTGGTGAAGCCCTTGCAGCCGCCGTCCTCGAGGAAGGCGCGGATGCCCAACTCGGCGCGGGCGCCGTCGCGCAGCGACTCATGGCGCCCCCCGCCCTTCCTGAGTTCCTTGGCGACAGTGTAGGCGCCCTCGTATTCGGCGCAGAGTGCGTCGACAGCCTTGTTCGAGACGGCGCTGATCTTGGCGACGAGATCGCCGACGCCGTAGCCGTTCGTCGCGAAACCGAAGCGGATCTCCGCGGCGACCTTGTCGCCCTCGGTGACAGCGACCTGGCGCATGTTGTCGCCGAAGCGGGCGAATTTCGCGCCCTGCCAGTCGTGCCACGCGCGGGCGACGCGCACCCAGGCGCCAAGGCGCTGCTGCACCTCGGCGTCGCTCCAGTGGCCGACGACGACCTTGCGGCCGAGACGGAGGCGCGAGTGGATGAACCCGGCCTCGCGGTCGCCGTGGGCGGCCTGGTTGAGGTTCATGAAATCCATGTCGATCGTCGCCCACGGCAGGTCGCGGTTGAACTGGGTGTGCAGGTGGCAGAAGGGTTTCTTCAACGCGGTGAGGCCGCGGATCCACATCTTCGAGGGCGAGAAGGTGTGCATCCAGAGGATGAGGCCGGCGCATTTCGCGTCGGAGTTCGCATCGAGGCAGAGCTGGGTGATCTCGTCGGGCGTGGTGAGCAGGGCCTTGAAGACGATTTTCACCGGGAGGTGCTGCGACGCGCCGAGCGCGGCGGCGACTTCGCGGGCGTTGGCGGCGACCTGCTTGAGCGGGCCGGGACCGTAGAGGTGCTGCGAGCCGCAGACGAACCAGATTTCGCAGGGGGCGAGATTTTTCATGGAAGGATTATTCGAGCGTGAGCACGACGACGGACTTGGCCGGGAGGACAACCGTGAGTCTGCCGTCGGCAAATTTTGCGCCGTCGAACGGCTGCGGCTTCACGACGTCGGGGGTGGTGAAGGTGTTGCAGTCCTGCATGGCGGGCGACGTGAGCACGCGGCCGCGGGCGGACTTCGCGGCGAGGCCGGCGACGGTGCAGGCGACCGTGATGGGTGCGTTCGGGTTGGCGTTGACGAGCGAGAGATGAACCTTGCCGGCGGCATCGCGCGACGCGGCGGCGCTGACCGCGGGGATTTTCCCGGCGCCGAGGACGTAGTCGGGCGTCGAGAGTGCGACGGGCAGGGACGTGGCGCCTTGGTGGACCTTATACATCTCGAAGACGTGGTAGGTCGGCGTGAGGACCATTTTCTCTTTGTCGGTGAGGATCATCGCCTGGAGCACGTTCACCATCTGCGCGATGTTGGCCATCGTGACGCGCTCAGCGTGGTTCTGGAAGAGGTGGAGATTCAGGCCGGCGACGACGGCGTCGAGCAGCGTGTTCTGCTGCTGCAGAAAGCCGGGGTTGGTGCCGGGCGTGGCGTCATACCACGTGCCCCATTCGTCGACGACGAGGCCGACGCGTTTTTTCGGATCGTATTTGTCCATGATGGCAGAGTGCTTGGTGAGCAGCTCCTCCATGTGCAGGGTGTGCTGCAGGGTGGACATCCAGGCGGCTTCGTCAAAATCCGTGGCCGAGCCCTTCTTCTGCCAGTTGCCGGTCGGCAGGGTATACCAGTGCAGCGAGAGGCCGTTCATCTGCTGGGCGGCGTTGGCCATGAGCGCCTCGGTCCAGGCGAAGTCGTTGCCGTTGGAACCGCCGGCGACGCGGTAGATCCTGTTGCCCGGGTAATTTTTGATGAACGTGTTGTAGCGGCGGAACTCGTCCGCGTAATACTCGGGACGCATATTGCCGCCGCAGCCCCAGCTCTCGTTACCGACGGCGACATACGGGATTCTCCACGGCGCGGCGCGGCCGTTGGCGCGGCGGAGGTTGGCCATCGGCGAGCTGGCGTCGGACGTCAGGTATTCGATCCACTCCATCGCCTCCTGCACCGTGCCGCTGCCGACGTTGACGCAGACGTAGGGGTCGGCGCCGATGAGCTCGCAGAAGTCGAGGAACTCGTGCGTGCCGAAACTGTTGTTCTCCACCACGCCGCCCCAGTGGGTGTTGATCATGGCGGGGCGCCGCTCGCGCGGGCCGATGCCGTCCTTCCAGTGGTATTCGTCGGCGAAGCAGCCGCCCGGCCAGCGCAGCACGGGCACGCTGAGGTTCTTGAGGGCGGCGATGACGTCGTTGCGCAGGCCGCGGGTGTTGGGAATGGGCGAGTCGGGGCCGACCCAGATGCCGCCGTAGATGCAGGTGCCGAGGTGCTCGGCGAATTGCCCGTAGATGTTCTTGTTGATGACGGGGCCGGGCTGGTCGGCGCGGAGGGTCAGCGTGGCGGCGTCATCGGCGCGGGCGAGGGCAGCACAGCCGAGAATGACGGCGGCAAGGAGAGCGGGGAATTTCATGAGGGGTGGGGTTAATTTTTCAGTGCG
>JAYTUA010000197.1:0-52982 GCA_043745015.1 Opitutaceae bacterium
GTCCGACCGCTGGTCGTTAACCACCTGCTGCATCACGACGGACCGGCCGAATACCGCGACACCACGGTACGCCGGCTCTCCCGCAAAGTCGCCCCGGCCACGCTCGACGACTTGATCGCCGTGATGCGCGCCGATCATCTGGGCCGGCCGCCGCTGGTCTCCGCCGAGACCGAGAAGCGCCTGGGCTACCTGCGATCCTCCGCCCAACGGCTCGCGCTGGAGCATGCTTCGCCCAAGCCCCTCATCCTCGGCCGGCACCTGATCACCCTGGGCCGGTCACCCGGCCCTGAATTCAAGCCTGCGCTCGACGCCGCATTTGAATCTCAACTCGACGGCGCATTCGCCGATGAAGCCGGTGGCATCGAGTGGCTGAAAAGCTATTTACGCGCCCACCCTGCAGCCCTAACCTCCGCCCCCTCCCCGCCATGAACCAACTCGACCAACTCAAGCAATTCACCGTCGTGGTCGCCGACACCGGTGATTTCGCCAGCATGAAGCAGTTTACGCCGCGCGACGCCACGACCAACCCCAGCCTGATCCTCAAGGCCGCCGCGATGCCGGATTACGGGTGGATCATCGACCAGGCCATCAAGGAAGCTGGCAAGGCCGCGCCCATTGGCCACGTCATCGACCGCCTGCTGGTGTTGTTCGGCTTGGAAATTCTCAAGATTGTACCCGGCCGCGTCTCGACCGAGGTCGACGCCCGCCTGTCCTTCGATCGCGACGCCACGCTCGCCAAAGCCCGCGAAATCATCGCGCTCTACGAGAAGGCCGGCATCGGCCGCGAACGCATCCTCATCAAGATCGCCTCCACCTGGGAAGGCATCAAGGCCGCCGAGCAACTCCAGCAGGAGAAGATCAACTGCAACCTGACCCTGCTCTTTTCGTTCGCGCAGGCCGTTGCCTGCGCCGAGTCCGGGATCAGGCTCATCTCGCCTTTCGTCGGCCGCATCCTCGACTGGCACAAGAAGAGCACCGGCAAGGATTACACCCCGGCCGAGGATCCCGGCGTCAAGTCCGTCACGCAGATCTACACCTACTACAAGAAATTCGGCTATGCGACCGAGGTCATGGGCGCGTCGTTCCGCAACAAGGGCGAAATCACCGAGCTTGCCGGTTGCGACCTGCTCACCATCGCCCCGCCCCTGCTGGGTGAATTGAAGGCGAACAGCGAACCGCTCCTCCGCAAGCTCGATCCCACCGCCGCCAAGGGCGCGGACGTCAAGAAGGTCACCTTCGACGAAAAGAGCTTCCGCTTCGCGCTGAATGAGGACGCCATGGCCACGGAGAAAACCGCGGAGGGCATCCGCCTGTTCTCCGCCGACATCGTGAAGCTCGAGCAGCTCATCGCGCAGAAACGCGGTTGAGTCCCGCTGGCACCGGCGCGAATCTACCTTCATGATTCGCGCCTTTCAGTGGGATCTCGCCCGGCAGGTCGAGCGGCTGGACTTCCTGGAAAAACAGCTGCCGCGCTATGCCGCGTGGGGCTACCAGGAGCTTTACCTGCACCTGGAGGACGCGGTGCACTACCCCAGCCTGCCCGGGATCGGGCGGGATGATGCCTATACTTATCAGGAACTGGGCGAGCTTGTGCTCTGCGCCGCGCAGAATGGCATCCGCGTGGTGCCGATCATCAATCTGCTCGGCCACACGCAGTATTTGATCAAGCACCCCGACCTGCGCGATCTCAACGAGCTGCGGGATGAAGGCGGCGATCCACTCGTCAGCGGCCAGATCTGCCCGCTTCATCCGCGCACCCTGGAGATCGCCGACAAATTGCTGCGGGACCTGGCCCCGTATTGCACGGCAGGCAAAGTGCATGTCGGCCTCGACGAGTCGTTTCATCTCGGGAAATGCCCGCGTTGCCGCGACGAGGTTGCCCGCCTCGGGCTGGCCGGCCATTTTGCCGGACACGTCAACCGGCTGCACAAACTGACGGCGGGCATTGGCCTGCAGATGGGCCTGTGGGCGGACATGCTGTATTTCATACCCGAAGCCATCCCGCTGCTGCCGCGCGGCATCACGGCCTACGACTGGTATTACTATCCGTTCAACAAAACGCCACGGGTGGAGTTCTTCAATTTTGCCGAGCGCGACCTGCACCCGGCGTTGAAGAAACAGGGCATTGGCTATTACGGCTGCCCGATGAACGGCGCATTTCGCTACGAACCCCTGCCGGTCTTCGGCGACCGGCTGGCCAACCTCCGCTCCTGGTGGCAACGCTGCCACGCCGTCAAAGCCGAGGGCATGCTGGTCACCTCGTGGGAAGCCAACCGGCTGGCGGTCGAAACCACCACGGTGGTCGACGCCGCCGCGGCCAATCTCTGGCTTGAGCCCGAACACGACGACGCCACGACGATGCTGGCGCGCGGACTGGAGCGCGTCTGCAAATCCAAATCCGCCCGGGCGCAGGCCCGGGCGCTGCTGGCAGCCGATGAGCATGCCTTCACGGGCTACGCCCGCTGGCAGATTAACGACCGGTGGGATGTATTCGCGGGCAATGAGTCGCTTAAACCCTACCAAGCCGAATTGAGATTCTTTGAGCGACTGCTGGCCGGCCCCTATGATTGGCCGGCTCCTATCACCGCCAGTCTCGCCTTTCGCGTCTATCTGGCCAAACGGGATCTGTTTGTCCGCCAGACGGCTCGCGGGATATTCCAGTGCCGCCGCCGCCTCACCAAAGGAGACCGGGCCGGTGTCCTATATCTTCTGACAGCCGCCGTCGGTGCCGTTCGGGACTTTGGGCGGGTATTGAAAACCGGCCGCAAGGCGGCCCGGGCCATGTGGGCCAGGACGCGCTCACCCCAAGTCCAGGGACCAAACGAGACCATCCTCGAGGCCGACATCAAGCGACTGGCTGAGTGGCTTACCCTGCTTAAACAGGCGTTGAAAAAACCGGAGCTGCTCCGGCAAACCACCCCGTTCTGCGGAGCCTGGCAGTTGCAGTTCATGGTGCATAATTTCGCCCCCGCCGTGCAAAAGGTAACCGTAGAGCAACAGAATCCAGACGGTAACTGGATTGAGCTGGCCAGTCGCTATACCATCGAATTCCGGGCCTACGCCGCCCGATCCAGTGCAAAGCTAAAACGCGAGTTCACCGTCCCCATTCCCTCCTCCGAAACAAGTCTGCGATTGCGGATCGGCGGCGTCGGACAAGTCACGGTCAGTCAAGCCTGCGTAAGCGATGGCGTCAGGAAGATCCCCCTTCCAGGCTATCAGCGGAAGCGACTTCTCGGTCGGGTTGCCCCGAAGCGCGGCCTGCCTGTCTTTGGTTGAATTGCCAAAGGCCTACCCGCAGGACCGCCAAAGAAAAAGGCATTGGACCGAAGCCCAATGCCTTGAGAATTCAAGCTGCGAACTAACTCAGTAGTTGTAATTCGCGCTCAGGCGAACATAACGCGGCTGCTGGTACGAACGGGTCTGCTGATAGAAGTCCAGCTTGGCCGTGGCACCCGAGGTCGAGCGTTCGAAGATGGCGGTCTGCGTGCTGAAGTTGGGCACGTTGAAAACGTCGAGGCCCAAGGTCAGCTTGTTTTTCCCCCAAGTCGGCTTGTAACGGAGGGCCAGGTCAAGCTGCGTAACCCAAGGTGTCCGCCCGAGACTGCCCCGCGGCGTAAGGATCCCGTTCACGTAGTAGGATGAGGCACCGTAGGCCCGGGCAAACAGGTCGGTGGGATGGGCACCAAGACCATTCTTGGGCCGGCCGGACTGCAGGCTGAAGTTGCCCGAAATGGTCCATTCCTTTGACACCTGATAGGCGCCAAAGGCCTTGAAGGTGTGGCGGCGGTCATTCGGCTGCGGACCGTAGGTACCGTCAACCAGACCCGGCTGGTCGAAGAGCTGGGTGATGCCAGCATCGGTCTGACCGATGTCGGAATACACCGAGCCCTCGTAGTTGCCATAGGAGTGGGCCCAGACATAGGAGAAATGGGCAAACCACTTGTCGGCAAACGCGCGCTCGAGGTCGAGGTAGACGGAGTAGTATTTGCGCGACGCCTTGGGATAGCCCAGCGAAGAGGCGTCGAGCGTGACCAGCTGCTTGGAGGCAATGCCACCAGCCTGGTCACCGCTATCGACCACCCCGTCACCATTGAGATCCTTCGTCATATTGATGTAGAAGGTAATCGGGGCACCGGGATTGGTGAGCACATAGTAGTCGAAGCCACCGGCTTCGAAGGTGCTGTAATTTTTGGCCGCGGCGTATTTGATCAGGGCAGCGTCAACCGCCTCGTCCTCGATGGTCGAGGCCAGGTTACGATAGATGAATTTGATCGAACCCTTCCAAAGCTTATTCAGCGCCTTCTCGTAACCGAGGGTCCACTCATCCTGATACATGGGAGCAATGTTCTTATTAAGCAGCGTCTCCACGCCCGGGACAATGCCGTTGCTGGTGGTCACGCGGGGACCGACCTGGGGCCCAAGGTTCGGAAGAT
The DNA here is from genome assembly GCA_043745015.1 of Opitutaceae bacterium. Taxonomy (GTDB): domain Bacteria; phylum Verrucomicrobiota; class Verrucomicrobiia; order Opitutales; family Opitutaceae; genus Lacunisphaera. The sequence continues at coordinate 4,434 of JAYTUA010000197.1, forward strand.
TATCCGGCTTGAGGCTGTTGAGGACATAGTAGTCGGTGTAGTAGGTTTCACCACCGGCCTGACGAACATCGGTATTGGCAGGAATCTGGAGGAAGTAACGACCCCAGCTGGCGAAGACGTGAGATAAACCATCGCCCTTCAGATCATAGGATCCCGAGAGGCGAGGCGCCTTCATGTCTTCGATCTTGACGAAGGTCTTGTCGTTGCCGTTGCGGTTATCGAGCATTTCCCGACGAAGACCAAGGTTGAGGTTCAACCGGTCGTTCATCAGCTTCCAATTGTCTTCGAGATACATCGCCTCGGTGATAACCCGAAAATCACCGCCCGCCCGGTAAACGATCAGCGAGGCGATCTGCGTGGTACCCGCCGGAGCGACAACACCGTTTTCCAAAGCGGCGCCAGCCGTGTAGTTGTTGTACTCGTAAGAGATGCCATCACCTGAGTTACGCACCAGGGAGTGAGCGATGTTGTTCTCATTGTCCCAACCAAACTTGAGGTTATGACTGCCGAGCAGGTTAAAACGAACCACCCCGTCGACGCGCTCGGCTTTGCGTTTATCTACGTCTTCCGTCACCGAACCCGAACCACTCAGGCGACCAGCCGTGGAACGGTTATCCACGATGTATGGATTGGCGTCATTGGTGGAAGAGATGCTGTCGTCGCGAGAGTTTTTACCGTAAAGGGCGGTGATCGTCAGCACATCATCGAAGAAATTGCCGGAGTAACGATAGATGTCTCCCCGCCCGCCGAGCGAACGGAATTGGGTACTGGGCGTACCAAAGGTGGCCGGGTACGTAATCGAACCATCGGCCGAGGTCCACGCGTAGGGATACTGCAGGGTGACCCGATCGGATTTGTCGCTGAAGGTCGTGAGCTCGAGTTTATGGTCCTTGGTGATGTCCCAGTCGAGTTTGCCAGCCCAATACGGGCTGTTGTTCGTGCCGTGATTATACTGCCTAATGGTGGTGCCTCTGGTGCGGCTGGAGGTCGTCGGGGCCATGAAGTCAAGGGTCGTGCGGTTACCCTGATACAAACCGTAGAAGTAGAGGTGCTTCTTCCAGATCGGACCGCTGGCCTCGAGGTTGTAGCTCTTGGTATCGGTCTTGTTCTGGGAATTGATCACGTAAGCCTTGCCGTTGGTTGCACCGTAGGTATTCGGGCTGTTTTTCGCCAGGGAGTTGGGCTCCCAAATGAGACCGACACTGGCATGATATTCATTGGAGCCGCGTTTGCTGATGGCATTCACGACACCACCAGTGGAACGGCCGAACTCAGCGCTGTAACCTGAAGTCAAGGTCTGGAATTCGGAGAAAAATTCAAACGGGACGCCTTGGTAACCAAGGCCGCGACGGAAATCGGTGATGTTGAATCCGTTCAGGTAATAGGCGTTCTCACCGACCGAGGCGCCGGCGAAGGAAGCCAGATTGCCGAAGAACCCACGATCACCGGCGGTTACACCGGGGGTGAGCAGGGCGACACCCGTAATATTGCGGGGCACCGGCAACATTTTTAGCGTTTCACTGCGGATGTTCAGGCCAATGACCGTGTTAGCAACGTCGACCGGCGAAGCATCGGCGCCCGTGACCACCAGCTTTTCCAGTTTCATGGTCTCGCCAGAGCCGGGCTCAAAGCGCACCGAGGTAATGTTGCCAAGACCCACGTGGGCGGTCTGCGCGGAAGGCTCGTGGCCCTTCTGGGACAGAGAGATTTCATAATCACCCACCGGCACACTGGGGAATTCAAAGGTGCCGACACTGTTCACCGAGGTGGTACGGCTGATGTTGAGCTCCTTGTTAGCCATGGTGACTGTGGCTCCGGCGAGATCGGAAGCCGAGACACCAACAACGCGGCCTAGGACACTGCCTTGGGCATTGGATTGGGCGTAAGTCAGCGTCGTGGTGGAAGCCGTGGCTAAGAACGCCAAAGCTGTGATCTGGGCAAAACGGTTCACGAGTAATCTCGCAAAACCGAGGTCGTTCAAGAGGGCGCGCAAAAACAACGCCTTCCCGTGAGGACATTTATTCATAGTTCAGTGTGTGTTGGGTGTTAGTGAAGAAACCACCGTAACCGACTAATTTCTTGCAGTGGATGGTGCATTTTCCGCGACGAGATTCAATAAATATTTGTCATAAACTTTTACAATGCCTGCGGTCAAACCACTTCAAGTGAACTGTCAGTACGAAGTTCTAACCCATGAACATACCCCGCTTCGGTACATTCCAAAGCTATAAACCCATCTCATATCCTGGTGCTGGATTGCGCCTGCTGGTCAGCGGCGGCGGCCAAGTCATGATTAGTCATGTCATAGCGACCGATGGCGTGGTCAACCTGCCCGGACTGAAGCCGAAATCAAGAAGACTGCTTGGTAGTAAACCAGCCCGGCGTGGATTGCCCAACCTGTCCGCCTTACACCACAAGTCGGCGCCATGGATTGTTAAATTCAGCCCACTTTCAAAACACGGATAAATTGGTATGCTCGTTTATTAGAGGCATTTACTCAGGTTGACCCTGATGACAAACGGACGCTGGATTATTACAATTGGGCAAATTTCAGGTTGAATCTATGACACGGCCATGATTCATTTTACCCGAACACCACACAGAATGGCCGCTGCAAGTGGCATTTTGTCCTAACACAAAACACTACTGAACTATGAACATACGTCCTGATAGCAAGGCGTGGCCTGTGCACGTCTCCAAAACCCTCCTCGATTTGGCGAAATCCTTCGCTAATCATCTGGCCCTAATCGTCGCGCTGACAGTTCTAGCGCTTGTCACCACCACCGTTAGCTATGCGCAATCGAACGCCGAGGGTTACATTTATGGAACTGTCTCCGGTGCCGACTCGGTCACTGCCGTAAATATCGGTACTGGCCAAAGCCGCACGGCCTCGGTCTCAGCAGACGGCAGCTATCTTGTTCCGGCCCTGAGCACCGGCACATACAATGTGACCGCCAAGAAGGGCACCGCCGTGGTCCAAAAGCAAGAAGGGGTATCAGTGGGCGTCGGCTCCGGTACCGCTGTCCGCTTTGGTGCGGGGGAACAGACGTTACAAATGGAAAAGCTGGTCGTTTCGGGCTCGGCGTTTTCTCCGATCGACACCTCCCAAACAGGTGCCTCGCTCAGTATCCGCAAGGAGACCATCGATATCCTGCCGATTGGTCGCAGCATGAGCAATGTCATGTTGCTGGCCCCAGGCGTTTCCCAAGGTGATGCCGCCTTTGGCAGCCAGCCCACCTTTGCCGGTGCATCCGTGGCCGAGAACAACGAATACATCAACGGTTTCAACGTTACCAACTTCCGCAACGGTCTTGGTTTCGCCGAGGTTCCCTTTGATTTTTATGAGAATTTCCAGGTGATGGTCGGTGGCTACGGCCCGGAATACGGCCGTTCCACCGGTGGTGTCACCAACGCCACGACCAAGAGTGGCAGTAATCGGGTCGTAACGGGTGCCAATGTCGTCTACAATCCTGATGGCTTGAGGAATAAATCCCCGAATTCCTACCTCCCCAACGGCAGTATTTATTACGCTCGGGATCTGAGCACCAGTGATTCCAAGAATGCAAATGTTTATGCGGGATTCCCGATCCTGAAGAACCACGTCTTCTTCTACGGCATCTACAATCTCCACAGCGTAAATAGCCAGTTTGCCAGTGCCGGGGCCACCACCCTCTACAAGGACAAGGCTAATGATCCTTTCTGGGGTGGGAAGCTGGACGTTGTCCTCAATGATAACCACCGCTTTGAATACACCGACTTCTCCGACAAGAACAATATCGCGGAGCACGGCTATGATTATGATTATCTCGGCCGGGCCATCGGCAAAGACCAGGGTCTTACCACGTATTTCAATGGTGGTCGCAATCAAATCCTGCGCTACAGCGGCACCTTCGGAGATAAATTCCGTGGATCGCTGCTTTATGGCAAAGGCGGCTATAACCTCACGGTCGCGGGTGCCGGTGACTCTTCTCCGGCCATCTATGACGGCCGTTCCGGCGCGCTGGTTAAACTTGGCACATGGACGACCCTCGTGCCCTCCACCGCTTCGGATGCGCGCAAGGCCTATCGCGCCGACATGGTCTGGACCGTGGGCGACCTTGGTCACCTCGGCAAGCACACCATCAAGTTCGGTGGTGACTACGAAGACAACCTCTCGAAGGACAATACGTTCTACTCCGGCCACGTCTATTACCGTTACTACAAAGTCCCTGCGAGCGGCGTCTTCAGGGGCGTGACCCTGACGCAACCTTACATCGGCGCCGTTCGCGTACGCCATTACGAGGTCGGCGGCTCCTTCAAGGTTCAAAACACCGCCTATTACATCGAAGACGACGTCAGCCTGATGGAGGATAAGCTCAAGCTAAGCCTCGGCGTGCGCGACGAAGGGTTCAACAACTTCAACAAGGATGGCAAATCCTTCATCAAGGCGAAGGACCAGATCGCTCCCCGCCTTTCGGTCTCCTACGATCCTTCTGGCGCGGGCAAGGCCAAGCTTTACGCCAATTATGGGCATTATTACCTCCCGATTGCCTCCAATACCAACGTCCGTGCCTCCGGCGGCGAACTGTTCAATGAACAGTATTTCACCGCGACGAGCATGAACGCTGACAGTACGCCGGTTCTTGGGCCACAAATCACCAGTCTAAACGTCTTCTCCAACGGTGTCGCCCCTGACCCGCGTACCCTGGCGGCGATCGGCCTCAGCCCGATGTATCAAACCGAATTCATCGTCGGCGGACAGGTGCAGCTTAACAAGAACTGGACGCTCGGTGTGCGCGGAACCTATCGCAACCTGAACTCCACCATCGACGATACCGAGGTGGAGCCGGCGATTGCCAAATGGGCCGCCCGCACCGGCAACCCGGTCTTCACCCCCGACTCGAACTATGTGCTCTTCAACCCCGGCAAGGATCTTACCTTCCTCGCCGACAAGCTGGGCAATGGCACTTACAGCCCGGTGACGCTCAGCGTGGCTGATCTGGATATGCCTCCGGCCATCCGCAAGTACTACGCGGTGACCCTGCTCCTGGAGCGGGCCTTCGTGAACAACTGGATGATCAACATGTCCTACACCTGGTCGCAGAACTACGGTAACTTCGAGGGCTGGGTGAAAAGCGAAAACGAGCAGACTGACGCCGGCCTGACCGGGGCTTTTGACTATCCTGAGTTCATGGTGAACTCCTATGGTCGCCTGCCCAACGACCGTCGCCACTCGCTCAAGGTGTTTGGTTCCTATCGGCCGAGTAGCGCGTTGACCCTGGGCTTCAATGCCCTGCTTCAGTCGGGCCGTCCGACCAGCAAGCTGGGTTCGCCGCTCACCATCTCCGGCTACGACAGTGCTATCTGGCTTAAGCCCCGTGGAACTGACGGCCAGACCCCCTTGTTCTTCAAGCTCGATCTTTCGCTTAATTACAATGTGACCCTCCTCAATCGAAAGATTGGTCTCGGCCTCGATGTGTTCAACGTTCTGGATAGCAAGGTTGCCACAAAATACAACGAGACCTATTCGGACTCGAACCAGACCCCCCAAACTAGCTACGGCCTTGTCAGGAATTATCAGTCTCCGCGTTCTGTGCGCTTGAGCGTCTCAATCGACCTCTGAGCCGTAAATTAATCCGAGTCTTACAAGGGCGGCCCCAAGGGCCGCCCTTTTTCTTTTGCTAAATGACGGGGATCCCCGTAAGCGTCCGACCGGGTGCCCATTGACAGGGTCGTAATGGTCACCATTACGACGCGGAGCTACGAGACGAGCACCTTGATTACTGGCGCGTGCCAGTTCGCGGGCAGCAGCGGCGCCAGGTCGTCTTTGGTTGTCATCGTCGGCAGGCGGCTGAGCACCGCGCGGAGATAGGCGAGCGGATCGATCCCGTGCCGTTGGCAGGAGACGACGAGCGAGTAGATGATGGCGGAGCGCTGGCCGGCGTCGGGATGGCCGATGAAGAGCCAGTTCTTCTTGCCCAGGGCTGAAGGGCGGATGGCGTTTTCAACGAGGTTGTTGTCCAGCCGGGTCTGACTGTGCTGGAGATGGGCCGTGAGCGGGGCCCAGTGATTGAGCAGATAGGCGCAGGCCTGGCCGAGGCCGGACTTGGGCAGCGCGCGGGTGAGGCGGCGCAGCCAGTAAAGGGGCCGCGCAAAATACTGCTGCCGCAACGCGGCCCGCCGGTCCCCGACCTGCGCCTCGTCCCACTCCCGTTCGAGTTGGTAGAGTTGCGCGATGAGCCGGAGGATCCGCGCCGCCGTCGGCGGTCGCTCGGCGGCCGCCTCAAAAAACTTCCGCCGGGCGTGCGCCCAGCAGCCGACCCAGACGACGCCTGCATGCGTGCGCACGAAGGCCGGATAGGCTTCGTAGCCGTCGGTCTGCAAGATGCCCTGGTAGCCATCGAGCAGCGTCGTCACTTCGTCGTGCCGACGGGACAACCGCCAGTCGAAGACCACATCGCTGCCGGGACGACTGATCACCCACAGCCAGCCTTGGCTGGTGCCCCCGCGTTTTTCGTCGGGGTCGTTACATCGGACCGGCGTTTCATCCACCTGCACATAACCGCCGTTCAGCAGATCGCGGTGCATCCGTTTGTAGAGCGGCTCCAGGTGGTCGGCGGCGAGCCGCACCCACGCGGCCATCGTCTGGCGGCTGATGCTGGCACCCCAGCGCGCCAGCATCTTCTCCTGCCGGTAAAGCGGCAGATGATCGCAATACTTCGCGATCAGCACCCAGGCCAGCAGCCCCGCGGAGGCGTAGCCGCCGGCCACCGGCCGGGCGGGCGCCGGGGCCAGGAGCGGGGCGCGGTTGCGATCCAACCGGTGCCGATACTTCGGCCGCACGATCTCGCGCTTGAAGAGCTGCGGCGGCACCACATCGACCTCGAAGGTCCGTTCCTCGCCGATCTTTTCGTAGAGCTCCGGCTCCGCCTGCACCGCCGGCGGCACGATTTCGACCGTCTCTTTCACGGGCAGGTGCGCAAAGTTCTCCGCCGGCAAGGTGCGCGGCGTGGTCGGCCCCGCCGCCCGCTCATACGTGACCGTCGCGGTCGGCCGCACCGGGGCGAGGAGCTGCTCCAGCGCCTCCAGCTTCAGCCGCAATTGCGCGCGGTCGAGGGTTTCGCTCTGCCCGCCGCCAAAGAGTTTTTGCTTCAGCCAGGTGATCTGCGTGCGCAACACCCCGTTCTCCTCGCGCAACACCCCGTTCTCCTTTTGCAGGAGTTGCACGGGGTCGAGGGTGGCGGCGCTCAGCACCGTGCCGTCGGGCAAACGCACCTCGGCAAAGTTTATCCGCCCCGGCGCAGTCCGCGGCACGGGCTTCCGTCCCGCCTCCTGCGCCCACGAGACGAACGTCGTGTAGTGCACCCCCTCCCGCCGGGCGAACGCGGCCTGCGTCAAACCGCTCTCCCGCCACCCCGCCACCAACTCCGCCCGGCGCGCCACCGGCGTGATCGTCCGGCCCAGTCGGTCACGCGTCTCCCCCGTCACCACCAGTTCCGTCGTCGTAGCCTGCGTCGTATGGGTTACCATTACGACACCCTACCACCATTCCTACGACCCGCCTACGAGGCACCCAGCCGGACGCTTACGGATCCCCGGCGTTCAGGTCCATCGCGTGCCGCCCCCTTGCACAATCAGGGCAGTCTCGCCGCAGCCACTTTTCTCGTCTGCGTTGCACGATAATCGTTCAGGGCTTTTTTGACCGCCCGGTTGCTCAGCGCGAGAATGGCCGCGGCGAGCAGCGCCGCGTTGATCGCCCCGGGCTTCCCGATGGCGAGCGTTCCCACCGGTATGCCCCCCGGCATCTGGACCATCGACAACAGCGAATCCATGCCCTTGAGCGAAGCCGACTCCATGGGTACGCCCAGCACGGGCAGCGGAGTGAGGGCGGCAGCGACTCCGGCGAGGTGGGCCGCTCCGCCCGCGGCGGCGATGATCACTTTCAGCCCGCGCGCTTCCGCGCTGGAGCACCATTTAATGGCCAAGTGCGGAGTGCGGTGGGCGCTGATCACCCGCTTCTCGTAGCTGATGCCCAGCTGGTCGAGCGTCTGCGTGCAGTGCTGCATCACGTCCCAGTCGGACGCGCTGCCCATGATGATGCCAACGATTGGTTTTGCCATGGGCTGACAGCTAGCAGCGTTCAGCAACCCGCGGCCAGCCATAAAATGCCCGGCCGCCGGCCCCGGATACCCCGCTCAAAGCAACGCGGTCCCCTTCGGCACCTTCACGATGGTCGTGCCCGCGATCTTGTCATGCCAGGATTGCTTCTCGTCGTCGAAGGCCACCCACATGAAGCCCAACCCGGCCAGGAAAAAGGAGAGGAAACCGCCCAACGCGCGGACCGTCGCGATGCCCCAGTCGACGGGACGGTCGTCGAGCCGCACCACCTTCAGACCGCAGATGATGCCGCCGATCGTGGTGCCTTTGCTCGCCCACATGATGGTGCAATAGACCGCAAAGAGCAGCAGGAAGCCCGGTCCGATGCGCGTGACCACTGAAACCATCATGATGATCACACAGTCGAGCAAGGACGCCCCCACCCGGATCCAAAATCCAGCCCGCGGCAGCGTCGCCGCCGAAATGACCGCTGGCGCGGCCGAGGCGACGAGCGGCGGCAGGGCCCCGGTGGCCTCCGGCGTCGCCGAAACCGCTCCCAAGGCCGCGGGCGGCACCACGGCGGCCATCACCGGCTTGGGCGGACGACTGGCCTTGAACTGCAGGATCAGGGTATAAACCACCACACCCAGACCCAGGATGCCGAGCAGCTTGTAGGTGATGAACCCCACCACCGGAATCGTGTAGAGGAGCAGCACCAGGATTGCGCCAATCAGCACCCCCAGCGCCGGATGGGCCACCGGCCGGCCGGCCAGCAGCCGCGTGATACCCCGCCCCACCCAGGTCAGCATCACGACCTTGCCGAAGAGCGCGGCAAAGAACAGGCCCAGCGAGAAGGTCGGAATGAGCACGATACCCACGGCAATGGCCAGAGTGAGCAGCAACAGGATGTAGGCCACCGGCGTGAGCAGCAGCGTCAGCAACGCCGCCAGCAGCGATGAACCAGGGCGTTGCTCCAACGTCTCGACGCATTTCAACACTCCGCCGGGGACGATCAGCGCGATCAGCGTGTAGAACACGAGGAAGGCCAGGGCCACCCCCCAGGCCCACATCATGTGGTTGTTGAAGGCCAGCGGCCGGGCGTAAAGCACGCACTGCGTGAACCACACGCTGAGCGGCTCGAAATTGAAGTGATGCCCGGCGATCGCGATGTTGTGAATGTCACCTTTGATCACGGCCTTGGCATCCCGCTTATACTCGCCGCCGATACAGACCACCTCGCCTTCCACCACGGCGTCGGGACCAAACTCGGCGTTGCCGAGGATGGTGACCACCTCGCCCTTCACATGTCCGTTGATGTAAGTATTGCCGAGGATGGAGACGACCGTGTTGCCCACGCTGCCTTCCGTCACCCGGCTGCCGCCGAGAATAGAAACCACCGAGTCGCTCACCTCGCCCGCCGAGGTTGAAGAACCGATGATGGAAACGACGTTCTCCGCCTTCTCGCCTGCGGCGAGGGTGCTGTTGCTGCCGAAAGCCACCCGCTCGTTGTTGGAGGAATGCCGGCCACCATGCCTGCGATTCGATCGAGGGGGTTCCTGGTCTTTTGCTGGCTGCTCGTCCGAAGCCTCGGCCGCCGCAGCGACGGTCTCAGCTTTGCTGTCGCCCGATCCCGCGGTCTTTTTCTCATCATCGGGCTTTTCCTGCTCGGCCGCCGGGGCGGCAGGCTTTTCCGGTTCGGCGGAAGCGACAGCCGGTGCGGCCGGAGCAGAGGGTTTGTCCTGGGCGCGCAGGGCGGGGCCGAGGGTCAGGCCCAGAGCCAGAAGCAGCAGGGTAAAATAGTTGGGGCGACGCACGGTTTTCATGGGGAGAGTGGTTCTTAGTTGTTACGATAGAGGTAGCGGTAAGCGACGGTGCCGAGGCCGACGAAAGTCGCATACATGGCCGCGATGAAGGCCATGCCGCCATAGAGCCAGAGCGACGGAATCCCGGCGACCAGCTGCTGCGCAAAATTCACTGTCCAGCTGCCCGCATTGACCAGCCGGGTAATCCAGCCGAAGCCCGTGCCGACTGCCGCGGCCACCGCATCGGCGGCGGCACCCTGGCTCAGCAGATAGAAGGCCGTGACCGCGGCGGCCGCGAAACCGGTGCCAACCACGAGGAAGGCGGCGCGCACGGCGGCGGGCCAGTAACTCCAGCTCTTGTGGTACCAGGCGATGGTCGCACGGTGCTCGATCTCGGCGAGCACGCGGGCCTCCAGGGTGCCCGGGGCGCGGCGGTGGGGCAGCGACCGGAGGGTCGCGTGGATGAATTGTTCGAGTTCTTTTTCGTTGAGCTTTTTCATGGGGGCCTCCGGTTCAGGTGGAAAATTGTTCATGGCTGGCTCCGCTGCGAGCCAGGATCTTGGCGAGTGCTTCGCGGCCGCGCAGGATATCGGTCTTCACTTTGCTCAGCGAGACGCCGAGTTTTTTTGCGATGTCCTCATAGGGCAGGTCTTCAAAATGATAAAGCACGAGCGGCATGCGCTGGTGCTCGGGCAGTTTCTCCAAGGCCTGCTCGATCCATTCGCGGCGCTCGCCGGAATCGACGCCGCTGAAGAACGTGTCGGGCGCGGCAAACTCGACCTCCTGCTCGCCGCCCTCGTCGTCGCGGTGGACGAGATCGGAGAAAAAGCTCCAGCGCTTCTTGTAGCGCTGGATGTGGTTGATCGAGAGGTTGGTCGCCACGGTCTTGAGCCAGCCGCCCGCGGTCGGACTGGTGCGCAGGTTGTCGAAATGCTCGTGGGCCTTGATGAACACATCCTGCGCAATATCCTCCGCCTGCGTCTCGTTGCCGATGAGCCGCACGGCCGTGGAGTAGACCATGTCTTGGTAGTTGCGCATGAACGTGGTGAAGTCAGGCGGAGCCGTTACGCCCTGGGTTGGAGTGTGCACTGGAGGATCTTCATTCACGCTAAGAACACGGCGCCCGACAGCATAGTTGCAGAAACCTCCTGCCACGCAAATCACGTTACGCCAAGCCCATAAGAGAGTACACTGCCCGGGGCCACCCGGTTTCAGAATTAAGCCTCCACGGCTCCTAAACTGCCGGATTAGTGGAGGTTTTGTCCGGACGCCCGACCGGCCCACCCTTGCCTATTTATGACACCGCGGGAAACTCCGCCCAAGCACCACCATGTCCATCTTTACCCCTCCCGACCCCAAACTGGAAGCCGCCATCAAGGCCAAGGGCGACCAGCTCTTCGCCCTCATGGACCAACAGCCGCCGCCCGCGCTGTTCTCCAAGAAGGGCGCGTATGCCCGCCTGATGGAATGGTCGATGAAGGACCCCGTCTTCAAGACCCAGCTCTTCCGCTTCGTCGACGTCCTCCCCACCCTCAGCACTTCCGCCGAGATCGTCCGCCACCTGCAGGAATACCTCGGCGACAAGGCCGTCGAGCTCAACCCCGCCCTCAAGGCCGGCCTCGCCGCCTCGTCCTTCGCCCCCGCCCTCGTCGCCACGCCCGTCAAGGCCCAGATCATCGACATGGCCAACCAGTTCGTCGCCGGCGAGTCCGGCGAGGATCTCATCAAGCAGATCAGGAAAAACGCCAAACTCGGCCTCGCCACGACCATCGACCTCCTCGGCGAGACCGTCGTCAGCGCCGCCGAGGCCGACGCCTTTCTCCAGCGCAACCTCGAGGTCCTCGACTCCGTGTCGAAATTCTTCGCCCAGGAGCCCGCGCCCGCCTTCAGCGACGTCGGCCCGCGCGGCCCGCTTCCGCGCCTCAATCTCTCCGTCAAGATTTCCGCGCTCACGCCCGACGTCCATCCGGCCGACCCGGAAAATTCCATCATCGCGCTCAAGGAGCGCTTCCGCCCGATCCTCCGCCGCGCCGCCGCGGTCGGCGCGCTCATCAATTTCGACATGGAGAGTTACAAGCTGAAGGACCTCACCCTCGCGCTCTTCAAATCCATCTTCGAGGAAGAGGAATTCCGCACCCAGCCCGCCATCGGCATCGCGATCCAGGCTTACCTGCGCGATTGCGAGCATGACCTGCGCGATCTGGTCGCCTGGGCCCGGAAAAACAACCGGCCGCTCAACGTCCGCCTCGTGAAGGGCGCCTACTGGGACTATGAGACCATCCTCGCCCAGCAGCGCGACTGGCCCGTGCCCGTCTGGTCCCGCAAGCCCGAATCCGACGCCAACTACGAGAAGCTCACGCTGTTCCTCCTCGAGAACATCGACCTCATCACGCCGAACTTCGCGTCGCACAACGTCCGCTCGTGCGCCCACGCCATCGTGCAGGCCGAGCGCCTCGGCATCGACCCGCGCGCCTACGAATTCCAGGCGCTCTACGGCATGGCTGATGAGTTGAAGCTCTCGCTCATCTCGATGGGCCACCGCGTCCGCGAGTACTGCGCCATCGGCGAACTCCTCCCCGGCATGGCCTACCTCGTCCGCCGCCTGCTCGAAAATACCTCCAACGAAGGTTTTCTCCGCCTGAAGAACATGGGTGAAGCGACAAAAGACGTCCTGCTCGCCAACCCGGTCACGCAGATTGCCGCCGCCCCTGAGCCGCTGGCGCGCCGGGCGCCTCCGCCGGGGACTTTCGTCAACGCCGCCAACACCGACTTTTCCCAAGCTGCGAACCGAGAAAAGCAGCGGGCCGCATTAAATGAATACTCCAGCCGATTTGGTCAGAGATGGCCGATCATAATTGCTGGAAAGAAAATCACTGACCGTGAGTATGTTTTTTCGGTCAATCCCACTAACCCCACCCATCCAGTCGGTTCTTGGGCCCGCGCGACGATTGCCGATGCCGACGCCGCGGTCGCTGCGGCGCAAACCGCGTTCCCCAAATGGCGCGCCACGCCGGTCGACGACCGTGCAAAAATCCTCGAGCGCGCCGCCGACCTGATGGAGTCGCGACGGTTCGAATTGAATTCACTGCTCATCCTCGAGGCGGGCAAACCCTGGCTCGAGGCCGACGGCGACACCTCGGAGGCCATTGACTTCTGCCGCTTCTACGCCGTGGAGATGCGCAAGCTCGCGAAACCCGTCGTCACGCAGGCGGTGCCCGGCGAACGCTGCGTGCAGACGTGGACGCCGCGCGGCGTCGGCGTGGCCATCGCCCCGTGGAATTTCCCGCTGGCGATCCTCACCGGGCTCGTCGTCGCCCCGCTCGTCGCCGGCAACTGCGTCATCATGAAACCCGCCGAGCAGACCTCCGTCCTCGGTGCCGTGCTCATGGCAATCCTCACCGAGGCCGGCGTTCCTGCCGGCGTACTCGCTTTCCTCCCCGGCTACGGCGAGGACATCGGCGCGCACCTCACCGGCCACCCGCAGGTCGACTTCATCGCCTTCACCGGTTCGCGTGCCGTCGGCACGAAAATCTGGGAAACCGCCGGCCGCACGCAGCCCGGTCAGACCAACCTCAAGAAGGTCGTCTGCGAAATGGGCGGCAAGAATGCGCTCATCATCGACAACGACGCCGATCTCGACGAGGCGATCCCCGCCGCGCTCTATGCTGCCTTCGGCTTCAGCGGGCAAAAATGTTCCGCCCTTTCCCGCCTCATCGTCCTCGACGACGTGTATGATTCGTTCGTGGCCCGGTTCATCTCCGCCTGTCACACTCTCCCGGTCGGTGATCCCACGCTGCCCGGCACGATGGTCGGCCCGGTGATCGACGCCGACGCGCAGAAGAAAATCCTTGGCCTGATCGAGCAGGGCAAAAAGGACGCGAAGCTCGCGTTTCAAGGCCGCGCTCCGGCCGAGGGCTACTTCATTCCACCCACGGTCTTCATTAACGTGCAGCCGGGGCACGCCATCGCCCGCGAGGAGATCTTCGGCCCGGTCGTGGCCATTTTGCGCGCCAAGAACCTCGACGAGGCCTTCGCCCTCGTGAACGACACTGACTACGCGCTTACCGGCGGCCTGTTTTCGCGCAGCCCCAAGGCGCTCGCCCGCGCGCAAAATGAAATGATGGTCGGCAATCTCTACCTCAATCGCGCCATCACCGGCGCGATCGTCGAGCGGCATCCGTTTGGCGGCTTCAAGATGTCCGGCGGCGGCACCAAGGCCGGCGGCAAGGAATACCTCCAGAACTTCCTGTTTCCCCGCGTGACCGTGGAAAACGTCATGCGCCGCGGCTTCACCCCGCCCGAGGAATAAGGCTTAGTGCCCCGCGCCGTGGGAGTGCTCCTGGATGTATTCCTGCTTGAGGCCGAGCGCCTCGGGCGCGTGCAGCACGAGCATTTTCAACCGGATGTCCGCCGGCACCTTGGCCGCGGTCAATTTTGAGACCACCATCATCAGCCCGATGGCCAGCGGAACCGTCCAGATCGCCGGCTGCTCACACAGGATGCGGGCCAGCGGATTGGCTTTCCAGAAATCCACCAGGTTCACCATCTTCAGGTCGCTGAGGTTGATGACGGTCGTGCACGCGAGCGCCGCCAGACCGCCGGTCAGCATGCCGGTCGCGGCGCCGGTCATCGTCATGCCCCGCCACCAGACGCTCATGAACAGCAGCGGAAAGTAGCTGGCCGCGGCGATGGCAAAGGCCTGGCCGACCATGAAATTGATCTGCAGCTGTTCGACCTGTGAACCGAGCAAAATGGCTATGCCGCCGATCAGCACGGCCGAGATCTTGAACATGCGCATCCGCTGCTCGGGCGTCGCCTTGGGCCGCAGCATGCGTCCGTAGACGTCGTGGGCCAGCGCACCGGTCATCGAGACCAGCAGGCCGCTGAACGTGCTCATGAACGCCGCAAAGGCGCCGGCACAGGTGATGCCGCTCAGGATGCTCCCCCACATGCCCCCGATGGCGCGCGGCAGCTCAAGGACGATCTTGTCCGTCCCCTTGGCCCCGGTGGCGGCGTATAACTCGGGCATGAGATTACGGCCGATGACGCCGAAGATCGGCGGAAACACGTAGAAGATGCCGATCAAAATCATGACCCACATGGTCGTCCGTTTGGCGGCCACGCCGTCGGGATTGGTATAGAATCTCACCAAAATGTGCGGCAGGCCGGCCGTGCCGCAGACCAGCGCGATGATCAGCGAGTAGGTGTAAAGCAGCGAGTAAGGCCGGGCCTCTTCGGCCGAGAGGCCGGCCGCCTTGGCGGCCTTGGTCGTCAAGGGCCCGAAGGGTGAGACCCAAGGGGTATCGGCCGGGGCTTTTCCCACCAGCGGCTTGCGCTCCACCGTCTGCGTGATCGCCGTGGTCGGGCCGGCGAGCTTTTCCATCCGGCCGTCGTTGGCGCCCAGATGCGCACCGTAGAAGCCGTAGACCGACATGAGCACGAAAACCGGCACGCTGATGGCGAACAGCTTTATCCAATATTGGAAAGCCTGCACGAGGGTGATGCCCTTCATGCCGCCCAGGGCGACATTGAGCGTGATCACCGCCCCCACCAGCACCACGCCCACCCAGTAGGGCAGGCCCGGAAAAATATAGGCGAGCGTCGTGCCCGCACCCTTCATCTGCGGCATCGTGTAGAAAAATCCAATGAACAGCACGAAGCAGACGGCAATCTTGCGGAACAGCGGTGAATCGTACCGGCCCTCGGCGAAATCCGGGATCGTGTAGGCGCCGAACCGGCGCAGCGGCCCGGCGATGAACAGCAGCAGGAAAAGGTAGCCGCACGCGTAGCACACCGGATACCAAAGCGCGTCGTAACCCGACGACATCACCATGCCGGCCACGCCCATGAACGAGGCCGCCGACAGGTATTCACCGGAGATGGCCGAGGCGTTCCACCCGACCGACACCGACCGGCCGGCCACGAAGAAATCACTGGCCGTCTTCGAGGTCTTCGCCGAACGGAACCCCATCCAGATGGTCACGGCGACCGTGATGAACGAAAAGGCGAAGATCCACGGATCGACCCCCTCGAGGAAAGCCAGCGGCAGCAGCGGGGCCATGGTCAGCGTCCCTCCCCTTCGGCTTTGACCTGCCGCACCTCATCCTCTTCCAGCCAGATGGAGCGCCGGATGAAGATCCACGAGACGACCCAGACGACCGGGAAGCACATCACCCCCAGCAACAGCCAGCTGAGCGTGAAACCGGCCACCCGCGTGGCCATGAGCACCGGCTGGTAATAATTGAGCAGCGGCAGGCCGATCAGGCCGACCAGGAAAGCCGCGGCGCAGCTGATGGAGAGTTTCAGTTGCCGGCGCATCAGCGTATGCAAAAAGTCCTCGCTGTGCACCCGGTCACCCGGCGTCGGCAACGGGGCGGGGTCGTGGGGGTTCGGGGTGGGCATTGGCCAGCGAGCATGCCGATTGCCCGGTCGCTGACAATAAAAGTTATACTCTCGCTGTATTTCCCGCCCCGTCCGCTCTTAAGCGGCCCGGGTCCACTCCAGCGCGGCGAAACGGTCGAATTGCTTCCGGGTGTCGGCCACCGCACTCTCCAGCTGTTCGTCATTCAGCCCGGCCAGCGCGCACAAGTCGGCATCGCGACGCCAGCCGGCGGTTTCGCCCGGCAGGGCAATGCCCCACTCGGCGGCCATGGCGCAGGCGAGGTGCAGGATGGCGGCACCGGAGGTGAATTCCCCGGCGGCCTCCGGCGTCCGGTGCGTGCAGATGGCCCCGGAAATATCGAACGTGAAGCGCCAGTGATCGAGCAGCACGGCGGTGGCTTCCGGCGCCGTGATGCCATAGACCGATTTCTCCCAGGTAAAGACATCGGGTCCCTTCACCTCACCCGGATACTTCATCCCGCCGGTATGGTTGTTGAGGATGATTTTGCCCAGGTTGCGCATCAGCCCGGCGGAGTAAGCGCTGCCGGCATGGCCGCCGGCCCGGTTCGCCAAACCCGTGGCCAAGGCGCCGACGGCCACGGAGTTTTCCCACAGCCGGGCCGCGGTGAGACCATAGAGCGTCAGGTCGCCTTGGAAGGCCTGGCGGGACACGATCAGGCCGACCAGCTGCTGGATCTCGCCAAAACCCACGCGCGCGACCGCCTCTTCGAGTGACTGGCTGCGCGACCGCAGGCCGTAGAGCACACTGTTGCTCAGGCGGATGATTTGAAAAGTCAGGGCGGGATCGACGTGCAGCAGCTCGACGATGTCATCGAGGTCGCAATCGGCATCGTCCATGATCGTGCGCAACCGGCCAAATATGCCGAGGGCCGGCGGCAACTTGCCGCCGAGGGAAATGATGGTGTCGTGTCCCAAGCTCATGACGGGGGGTGTCCCTGTAATCGGCACATTCCGCCCGGTCTGAAGTGCATTGTCCCTCCGGCCCGGCCAAGCCTCACAGCAACCGGCAGATAAGGAGCTCGCGCTCGAACATCATTTCCTTCGGCAGGGCGGCATGCAGGTCGAGAAAGAGCTCCTCATGGCTGAGTACTTCCGCGCGCCACGCGGCGAGGTCGATGGCTTGCAGCTGCTCGAACCGGGCGCGGGGAAAATCCAGGCCCTTCCAGTCCATATCCTCGTAGCGCGGCATCCACCCGATGGGCGTCTCCTTGGCCCAGCCACCGCCGCGGGCCCGGTCGACAATCCATTTCAGCACCCGCATGTTCTCCGAGAATCCCTCCCACATGAATTTTCCCTCCGGGCCCTTGCGGAACCAGTTCACGTGGAAGATGCGGGGAGTCTCGCTGATTTTGCGCTGCATGCCGATCCAGTGGCGGAAGTAATCACCCATGTTGTAGCCGCAGAACGGCAGCATGGCCATCGGGTCGCGCCGCACCTTGCCGATGGTGCCGGCGGCGGCGGCCGTCATCTCCGAGCCCATGGTGGCACCGATGTAGACCCCGCTGCTCCAGTTGAAGGACTGGTAGACCAGCGGCATCGTCGTCGCCCGGCGCCCGCCAAAAATGATGGCACTGATGGGCACCCCCTCGGGTTTTTCCCAGTCCGGGTCGATCGTCGGGCATTGCGCCGCCGGCGCGGTGAACCGGGAGTTGGGGTGCGCCGCCTTCACGCCTTTCGCCTGGGCGAGCGCCGGCGTCCAATCGCGGCCCTGCCAGTCGATCAGGTGCGCGGGCGGCTCGTCGGTCATGCCCTCCCACCACACGCCGCCGTCGTCGGTCAGCGCGACGTTGGTGAAGATCGTGTTCCGGGCCAGCGAGGCCATGGCGTTGGGGTTGGTCTTCACGCTGGTCCCCGGGGCCACCCCGAAGAAACCGGCCTCGGGATTGATGGCGTGCAGGCGGCCGCCCGCGCCCGGCTTGATCCACGCGATGTCGTCGCCGACGGTCCAGATCTTCCAGCCCTGTTTCTGGAAATGCGGGGGCGGGATCAGCATGGCAAAGTTAGTCTTGCCGCAGGCGCTGGGGAAGGCCGCCGCGACATAGGTCTTCTCGCCGGCGGGATTCTCGACGCCCAGAATCAGCATGTGCTCGGCCATCCAGCCCTCGTCGCGGGCCATGGCACTGGCGATGCGGAGGGCGAAGCATTTCTTGCCCAGCAGCGCGTTGCCGCCGTAGCCCGAGCCGTAGCTCCAGATCTCGCGCGACTCGGGGAAATGCACGATGTATTTGTCCGGGTTGCACGGCCACGTCACGTCCGGCTGGCCCTTCTTGAGCGGCACCCCGACGGAATGGACGCACGGCACCACGCGCTTGAAGTCGCGGTCGATCAGCTCGAAGACTTTCCGGCCGATGCGGGCCATGATGCGCATGTTGACCACCACGTAGGGCGAGTCGGTCAGCTGCACGCCGATCTGTGACATGGGCGAGCCGACCGGGCCCATGCTGAACGGCAGCACGAACATGGTGCGGCCCTTCATGCAGCCGCTGAACAGCCCCTTGAGGGTCTTGCGCATCTCGTAAGGATTGACCCAGTTGTTGGTCGGGCCGGCCGATTCCTTGGCCAGGGAGCAGATGTAGGTCCGGTCCTCCACCCGCGCCACGTCGCCCGGGTCGGAACGCGCCAGAAAACAGCCGGGCCACTTCTTCTGGTTCAGCTTGATGAAGGTGCCGCTGCGGACCAGTTCCTCGCACAAGCCGGCGTATTCCTCCGGCGAACCATCCACCCAGTGGATGGCGTCGGGCTTGCAGAGGGCCGCCATCTTTTTGACCCACCGGATCAGGTGCGGATTATTGCTGAGGGGCTTGGCGGCATTCTTCATGGTCAAATCCTAGCCCGCGGACCAACTGAGTAAACGGGAAAGGCGGGGCTTTCTTTGTCCATTAATCGCGATGGCTGGCCCCATAAGTTGCGGCTCGCCGGACCCCGGGGACCGCTCCTACGCTCCGTGCCCGTGAACAAGCTCTGCATCTTTGGCGGCACTATGATCTTCAGCTACGCAGGCTGGTATCTGGGCGTGCTGCTGGGTTTCGAATTCTTCGGCAGTTTCCTGCTGAGCGGCGTGGGCAGTGTTTTCGGCGTCTGGGCCGGCTGGAAACTCGCGCAAAGACTCAGCTGAGGGCGTCGCTTACCTCGCGGGCTCGATGTGCACGGTCACGTCGCTGATCGCGTGGGCCGCCGAGGCGATCAGCGCATCCTTGACGGCGTGGGCGATGTCATGGCCCTCGCGCACCGTCAGGCTGCCCTCGACGCGCACGTGGATGTCGACGAGGTGGCTGAGCCCGCTTTTTCTCACCCGCACCTTGTCGAGGGCCCGCACCCCCGGCACCAGCAGGGCGAGGGCCCGGATTTCATTCTCGAATTTCGCCGGGGCCGCCGTGTCCATCACGTCGCCCAGCGCCTTGGTGATCATGCCCATGCCGTTGAACGCAATGACCACGCACGCGAAAAGCGCCGCCCAGTCGTCGGCGGTCTCCCACCCCTTGCCCCCGATCAACGCGATTGAAATGCCGACGAAGGCCGCGGCCGAAGTCATCGCGTCCGACCAGTGGTGCAGGGCCTCGATACCCAGGGCCGTGCTGCCCACCTCCTCGCCCAGGGCGCCCACGCGGCGCGAGAACACGGTCTTGGTCACAATCACGCCCGCCAGCAACCCGAGCGTCCACCCGGCCGGTCCGCGTTGGGGGGTCATGATTTCATGGATGGCATGCCAGCCCACCCACCCGGCCATGAGAAAGATAATGACGGCCACGGCCAGCGCCGCCAGCGGCTCGGCCTTGCCATGACCGTACGGGTGGTCGGCATCGGGCGGTTGGGCGGCGATCTTGAAACCCGCCCAGACCAGCGTCGAGGACAGGATGTCGAGCAGCGACTCCGCCCCGTCCGCGATCAGGGCGTAGGTGTGCCCGAATATCCCCCCGGCGAACTTGACCGCGGCCAGCACCGCGTTCAGCGCGATGCCGCGCAGCACGATTCGGGCGCTTTCGCGCGCCCGCTGGGCGGTGCGGGTATGGGCGTCCTGACCGGTCATGGCCCCACGCTGGGCGGTCCCACGAAGTTGCACAAGGCGGCATTGACCGGACCCGGCACCGGGTGTAGGTTTCCGCCAGCGCCACTCATCGATGTCCGATACCGCCGTACCTGTCGCCGCCGAGCCCGTGAAGCAGTTCTCTGTCTTCATCGAAAACCGCGTGGGCCGCCTGCACGACCTCGTCGCCCTGCTCGCCAAGCACAACGTCCACATCATGGCCATGACCACCATCGACCAGACCGACACGGCGCTGGACCGCTTCATCGTGGATGACCCCGAACGCGCCCGCGAACTCATGGCCGCCAATAATTTCTTCTTCACCGAGAGCGATGTGCTCGCCGTGGAATTCAGCAACGAGTCCCAGCTCAAGGAAGTCCTCCACGCCCTGATCACGGTCGAGGTCAACGTCCACTACGCCTACGCCTTCCTCGTGCGCCCGCAGGGGCGCTCCGCGCTGGCGCTCAGCGTCGAGGATAACGACCTCGCCGCCAGCGCGCTCAACACCCGCGGCTTCAAGGTGCTCTCGCAGCGCGATATCTCGCGCTGACGTGGTAGGGCGCGGACTCCGTTCCGCGCCGTCCATACCTGGCGGCGAGCGGAGTCGCCGCCCTACCCTTTCTGCTCGATCCGCCGGTCGCCCTTCAACAGGTAGAGCCCGGTCAGGTAGCCGCCCTCGTAAAGCTGGCCCACGAGCAACGTGCCCTCGAAGGTGATCGGCACGTCCATCAGCGGCGGCACGCCCTTGCCCACCATCTTGACCACCACCCATTCGTTCACCTTCGGCATCACGCCGTAGCAACACATCATCGGGTCCTTCACCAGGAGAAATTCGGTCACGAGCCCGGCATCCATTTTCACCGGCAGCATGAAGCCGGTCACCAGCACCTTCTTGTCATTGAAATTGCGGATCCGCTCCGGAATCTGGGCGTCGGCCTCCTTGGCCTTGGCCGGGTCCTCCGGCGGGGTGAATTCATACGACGCCAGCTTGTCGAAACCCACCGTCAGCACCTCGGCCTCGGCTGCTGGCATGGCACCGGCCACCAGCATGGTGGCGAGCAGCAGGAGATCGGGAGGGAACTTGAATTTCATCTGTTGCCCAACGTAACGCCCTTGGCCCATCCGTCAAAGTCTTTGACGGATGGACGGTCTGGGCCGCGCCTCAGAAGCTTAGTCGCAGGCCGAGTGACACCTCGCGGCCGGGGAGCGGAGCAATGTCCTTCAGGAACGAGGCGTGCACCCGGGCCGTCTCGTCGAGCAGGTTGGTGCCGCGCAGGAACACCTCGCCTTTGGTCCGGCCAAGGTCGAAGCGCCAGGCACCGCCGATACTGAGCAGCTCGTAGCCGTCGGTCGGCGTTTCGACCGGGGCGATCCGGCGCTGGCTCTCGATGTGCCGCAGCTCCGCCGTGAACGACCACGGGCCGGAGTGACCGTCGAAGGCGACACCGTAACGCACGGGCGTCGTGCGGGGCAGCGGCGTGCCGTCGGTCGTGTTGGTGGCGCGCACCGAGTCGGCAAAAACCCGCACGCTGGCCGCCGCGTCCTTCGCTTCATAAACATGAAACACCAGTTCCAATTCTCCGCCATAGAGCTTGGCGGCGCGCTGGACATAGGCGAAGACCGGCAGGCCGCTGTCAGGATCAATCACCCCGGTGTCCTGCTCGAAGATGTAGCCGGTGAACTTGTTCTCGAACAGGCTGAGCTCGCCCGTAATGAAACCTTGCCGCTTGCGCAGGCTGAGGTCGAAGCCGGTGGATTTTTCCTTCCCCAGCACGGGATCGCCCACCTCGAAGGTGCCGGTACCGACGTGCGCGCCGCTGGCAAAGAGTTCCTGCGCGTTGGGCGCGCGTTCGTTGGCCGACAGCGAGGCCGCGAGCGCGTAGTCGTCGTTGAGCTTCCAGACCGCGCCACCCGTGAAGGTGGCGAGCGAATCGCTGCGTTTGTCAAACCCGCTGCCCGCCACGGGCGTGATGGCCTGCCGCTCGCCGCGCGCGCCGAACTGCCACGCGACCGGGCCGCTCACGACCTCCTCGTAGAGAAACACGGCGTTGCCCAGCGTGACCGTGGGCGGCAGGAACGCCTCCTCGCCGATCGCCTCGAAGGCGCTGCGGGTGGACTGAAGCCCGAGCGCGCCTTCCAGCGGCCCGATCTTTTCGTGCAACAGCTCGAAGCGGCCCTCGTAGCCCTTGTTCTTGAAGCGCGTGCCGAGATCCGTGCCTTTCAGTTCGTCGTGCTGGTAGTCGGCGAGGCCGAATTGGAATTTGGCCGCGCGCAAGAGGCCGGCGGGTTGCAGCCATTCGCCGTGGGCGTCGAACCGCCGCTGCCGCAGGTCAATCTTCACGTTCTGTTCCGCCACCGTGCCGTAGAGCGAGTCAAAGCCGTTGTAGGAAATGCCGAAATGCCCGGCCTCGCCGATATAGCTCAGGCCTGTGGAGCCGCCGCTGGTCTCGGTCGCGCTGTTGATCAGCGTGCCGTCGGAGACGGTTTCGCCGTTGGCGATCATCTCCGCCGCGCGGGCCGGTGTCGGCCCGAGGCCGGGGATTTTCACGTCGTCGGTCTTGCGCCGGAAGCCGTCCAACCGCCACGCCCAGTGGCCGTTTGCGCCCGTGAGCACGCCGGCGACGGCGCGTTCGTTGGCGACGGAATTGCCGCGCACCTCGAAGCGGCCCGTGAGGGGCGCACCGGGTAGGGTTTCGGGAATGCGGCCGTCGATGACGTTGACCACGCCGCCGATGGCGCCGCCCCCGTAGAGCAACGAAGCCGGGCCGCGCACAACCTCGACCCGGTCGATCAACAGCGGATCAAGGCTCACCGCATGGTCGGGACTGACGACCGACGCGTCGATGGTGCCGACGCCACCCGTGAGCACGCGAATGCGATCACCGCCGAGGCCGCGAATGACCGGCCGGCTGGCGCCGGGGCCAAAGTAAGTGGAATCGACACCGGGCAGACCGGACAGCGTTTCGCCGAGCGTGGATTGGAGCCGCTGCCCCAGGGCCGCACCAGCGAGCACGGAAGTGGGTGCGCTGATTTCATCCTGGGAACGGGCGAGCGGACTGGCCGTGGTGATGACCGGATCGAGTTTGAGGGGATCTCCGCTGGGCGCTGAGCTCTGGGCGCGCGCGGCCGTGGCCGCGCAGGCGAGGAGCGTGAGAAGAGAAATGAAGCGAAAAGACATGGAAAGACTGGGTTGAAGGCTATGCCGGACAGGTGACAGGAAACGCCCACCGCAAACGGCGCGGTGCGCGGAACACTACGGTTTCAACTCAGGCCGCCGGGGGCGCGTGCGATGGCACGAGCCGGTAGCGGGGCTGCGCGACGGCGATTTCGTCGACCACGCGCAAAGCGATGCCGCGGGCCAAGGGCCGCACCAGCATCAGCAAACAGAAAACCAGCAGCGCAGTCGCGCCGCTGGCAAAAATTGTCACGGCGCACTCGTGATCGGCATCGCCGACCGGCGCGGTTTGATCCGCCGTCGGCCCGTGCAGCCGGGCATGCAACTCGGGGCTGGCTGCAAACACCGCGAGCGCGAGCACGCACAGCGCGGCCACCAGGGCGGTGGCGCGGAACAGCGGGTGCTCGGAGCGGCGGGACATGTGGGTTAAGAAGCGCGGGAAACGGATGCTGTCAACCGGCGGGTTTGGAAGTGTCAGTGCAGGCGCTCGACGACAATGAACAGCACCCCGCACGCCACCAGCAGTCCGCCCAGCACCGGCGCTTCGCATTTCTCCAGCCATTTGAACCGCGCCTTCTCGACCCCGAGCAGCGTCAGCCAGGTGAACAGCAGCATCGCGGTCCATGTGCCGAAGGCCAGGATCAGGCTGAGCAGCGTCACGCCGCCCCAACCGAACTGCACGGCCGACAGATAGACCGGCAGAAAGCCTTCGCAGGGCGAGAAGGTCAGCATAGTGAACAGGCCGCCCACCGCCGCCCAGTCACTGCTGCGGGCCACGGGTTTGACCGGATCATGCCCGTGGTCGTGATCGTGGTGGCAGTGGCCCTCGATCAGTTCACCGTGGCCGTGCGTCCAGCCCTGCCAGTGGCGGAAAAGAATCAGCAAGCCCAGCACGATGAGCGCCCCGCCGGCCACGAGGGGATAATAATTTCCCCAGCGCTCGTTGATGCGCAGCCCGAACCACGCCAGCGCCACGCCCAGCACGGTCGTCATCAGCACATG
Source organism: Opitutaceae bacterium (assembly GCA_043745015.1). Taxonomy (GTDB): domain Bacteria; phylum Verrucomicrobiota; class Verrucomicrobiia; order Opitutales; family Opitutaceae; genus Lacunisphaera. Next base: position 28,915 of record JAYTUA010000197.1, read on the forward strand.
GCCGCCGGAGCAGAGCGTCACCATCAGCAGCGCGCGGCCGCGCGACCAGCCCTGCGCCTTGGCCACGACCACAAACGGCAGCCAGTGCGTCGGGATCGCCGCGTGGATGAATGCGACGGCCAGGCCGGTGGCCCCGAGGGTGATGAAGGTGGCGAGATCCATGTGGTGGGTGTTAACCGGCCCCACCCTAGCAGAGTCGTCAAGCCCCTTACGAGAGCGGCGCGATGGTCTCGGCCACGGGCACGCGGTAGGCCTTCAGCGCCGGCACGATGCCGCCGAGGATGCACAGGCCGACGAACGTCGCCGGGCCCCACCAGAAAACCGGATTCCACTTCAGCGGCTCCAGCACCACGCCCGTCTGCCCTTGGATGACGGACACCACGAACGCCGCCAGCGCCGCGAACACCGCGAAGCCCGCCGCCGCGCCGAGCAGCCCGATCACCGCCGCCTCGCCCACCACGGTGCCGAACACCGTGCGCCGCCGCGCCCCGAGCGCGCGCAAAATGGCGATGTCGCGCGACCGCGCGCTCATCGAATTGTAGATGCTCACCAGCACCGACGCCGACGCCACCGCGGCGACCAGCCACGCGACGAGCGTCAGCACCTTGTCCACCCAGTTGATCTTGTTGAAGAGCTCAGCGACGATCGCCCCGATGGGATACGCGAAGGTCAGTTTGCCACCCGAGGCATTGAGCTGGTTGTTCAGCATCAACCCGGCCACCGGTGACTTCAGTTGGATGAGCACCGCGCTCAGCTCGGTGGCCGCGAGCGGATTGTGGCCCTTCATGGTCTGCACGCCCTCCAGCGGAATCCAGATCACGCGGTCCACCGGTGTGTTGGTCGGCTCCAGGATGCCGGTCACCGTATAGAGCTCGTCGTGTTGTGCCTTCGGGTCGAACGCCAGACCGTGATACGGCTTGAAGGTCGTGCCTACTTTCCAGCCGAGCTGCTTCGCCACGTAGCTGCCGACGGTCGCCTCCAGCGCCCCGAGCTTGAAACCCCGGCCGCCCGGCGCGACCGCGTAAGGTTTGCCCGGGGCGTATTCCACGTCGGTGAACAGGGCCTCGATCGTGCCGACGATGCGCCAGCCGTAATAATTGTCGCCGACCGCGATCGGGATCGCGGTCTTCACCGCCGGGTGGCGGCGGATCAGCTCGAAGTCCGCGGCCGTGATGTTCCCGGGCGAGGCCTCGAGGTGGAAGATGGCGTTGAGCACGAGCTGTAGCTTGGAGCCGCGCGCGCCGAGCACGGCGTCGAACCCGGAGTTGGTCGCGGCGAACACGGCCTGTGACTGCGTCTTCACCACCCACACCGTCAGTAGCAGCCCGGCGGCGAGCGCGATGCTGCCGGCCGTCACGAGCGTCGAGAGCGCGTGCTGGCGGAGCGAACGATAGATGAGGTTGAAGATCATTGGCCGTTTTTTGTGGGCCGGGTGCCCTCACCCGGCGTGGCATCATTTCCGCGGGGTGAGGGCACCCCGCCCACATCCTCCGTCAGCGCCCGGTTCAAGGTCGCGAAATCCTGCACGTGCTCGAAGGTCGCCAAAACCCCCTCGTCGTGGCTCACGAGCAGCAGCGCGGCGCCGTTCTCGCGGCAGACCTCGCGGATGAGCGCCAGCGCCTCGCGGGCGTTGCGCGCGTCGAGGTTGCCCGTTGGCTCGTCGGCCAGCACGAGCTTCGGCCGGTTGGCCAGCGCGCGGGCCACCGCCACGCGCTGCTGCTGGCCGGTCGAAAGCTGGCGCGGGAAATGCCCGAGCTTGTCGCCCAGCCCCACCCGCCGCAACACCGCCTCGGCGTGCGCCCGGTCCACGCCGCGCCCGAACGCCATGCCGAACTCGACGTTCTCCAGCGCGGTGTGGCCCTGGAGCAGGTTGAAGGTCTGGAAAATGTAACCGATGGTCTCGGCCCGCAGCCGGTCGCGGCCCGCTTCGCCCAGCGCCCCCAGCTCGCGGCCGTCGAGCGTGATCGACCCGCCGTCGGCGGCGAGAATCCCCGCGATGAGGTGGAGGAAGGTCGTCTTGCCCGAGCCGCTTTCGCCGCGCAGGGCCAGCTGGGCGCCACTCTCGAGGGAGAACTCCGCCACGTCCACCACGCGGTGCGTGCCCCCGCCGGGCCGCGGGTAGGTTTTGGACAGTCCGGTGAGGTGGAGCAGTGACATGGGGCGCTATTAAAATAAACCGGGGCTGAAATTAAGCCGCCTAAACTCATCCCCGTTTGCGGGCACGGTGGCCAGAATTAACTGGCTAGGTTATGATACGCCCAACTAGCTTTTCGCGCATACTATTACCCTCATGCTAAAAACACACCCTTGGAAACAGGCGGGCCTCTTCGCCGCCGTCTTGGCCGCATTTGCCACCCCCGCCTTCGCCGGCGAAGCCGACATCAGGATCCCCGATCTTACGCACGTCCATTTTGACGGCCTGGGCGGCATCAGCGGCATCACGCTGATGTATCTCGGCATCCTCATGTGCGCGATTGGGGCGGCCTTCGGCCTCGTCCAGTATACGCAGACCAAGGCCCTCCAGGTGCACTCATCCATGGCCGGCGTTTCCCATATGATCTGGGAAACCTGCAAGACCTACCTCTTCACCCAGGGCAAATTCCTCGCCATCCTCTGGGTGCTCATCGGCGCCTGCATGGTTTATTATTTCGGCGTGCTCTCGCACAACACCGCGGCGCACGTCGTGGTCATCCTCCTCGCCTCCGTCCTCGGCATCCTCGGTTCCTACGGCGTGGCGTGGTTCGGCATCCGCATCAACACCGTCGCCAATTCCCGCACGGCCTTCTCCGCGCTCAAGGGCAACCCGCTCAACACCCTCTTCATCCCCCTCCGCTCCGGCATGAGCGTCGGCCTGCTCCTGGTGTGCGTCGAGCTGTTCTTCATGATCTGCATCCTCGTGTTCCTCCCGCGGGAACTCGTCGGCCCCTGCTTCATCGGCTTCGCCATCGGCGAATCCCTCGGCGCCTCCGTCCTCCGCATCTGCGGCGGCATCTTCACCAAGATCGCCGACATCGGCTCCGACCTCATGAAGATCGTCTTCAAGCTCCCCGAGGACGACCCCAAGAACCCCGGCGTCATCGCCGACTGCACCGGGGACAACGCGGGCGACTCCGTCGGGCCGACGGCCGACGGCTTCGAGACCTACGGCGTGACCGGCGTCGCGCTCATCGCCTTCCTCGCCCTCGCCCTTGCCGACAGCCAGGAACTCTGCGCGATGCTCATCATCTGGCTCTTCACCATGCGCGCGCTGATGATCGTCACCTCCCTGGTTTCCTATTTTATCAACCAGGCCTTCTCCCGGGCCAAATACGGCCACCTGAAGGATTTTGATTTCGAGGCCCCGCTCACGCATCTCGTCTGGATCACTTCCGCCGTGTCCATCGGCATCACGTTCGTCGCCTCCTGGTTCCTGCTCGCGCACCAGACTGGCATCAACCCGGCGCTGTGGTGGGTGCTCTCCGTCATCATCAGCTGCGGCACCGTCGCCGGCGCCCTGATCCCGGAGTTCACCAAGGTCTTCGTCAGCACCAACAGCCGCCACGTCAAGGAGGTCACCAACTGCTCCAAGCACGGCGGCGCCTCGCTCAACATCCTGTCGGGCCTCGTCGCCGGTAACTTCTCCGCGTTCTGGATGGGCCTCGTCATCATGCTGCTGATGGCCGCGTCCTACTACTTCTCGCAGAATCCCGCGCTGCTCGCTCTCATGCCGGCGAAGTTCCTCTTCGCCGCGCCCATCTTCGCCTTCGGCCTTGTGGCCTTCGGCTTCCTCGGCATGGGCCCCGTCACCATCGCGGTGGACAGCTACGGCCCCGTCACCGACAACGCCCAGTCCGTCTACGAACTCTCCCAGATCGAGGGCCGGCCCGGCATCAAGGCCGAGATCGAGCGCGACTTCGGCTTCAAGCCCGACTTCGAGAACGCCAAGTATCAGCTCGAGAAGGGCGACGGCGCCGGCAACACCTTCAAGGCCACCGCCAAGCCCGTGCTCATCGGCACCGCGGTCGTCGGCGCGACGACCATGGTGTTCGGCATCATCATGCTCCTGCAGAAAATGTATGAGATCCAGGTCGCCTCGGGCGTCGCGGGTCCGTTCAAGGAGGTCGTCGGCGCCCTCTCCATCGTGCAGCCCGAGATCATCCTCGGCCTCATCATGGGCGGCTCGGTCATCTACTGGTTCACCGGCGCCTCGATGCAGGCCGTCGTCACCGGCGCCTACAGCGCGGTCGTCTACATCAAGGAGCACATGAAGCTCGACGCCACCACTGCCTCCGAGAAGGACTCGAAGGAAGTCGTCCGCATCTGCACGGTCTACGCGCAGAAGGGCATGTGGAACATCTTCATCGTCGTGTTCTGCTTCGCCCTGGCCCTGCCGTTCTTCAACGCCTACTTCTTCATCGGCTACCTCATCGGCATCGCCTTCTTCGGCCTCTTCCAGGCCATCTTCATGGCCAACGCCGGCGGCGCCTGGGACAACGCCAAGAAGATCGTCGAGGTCGAACTCCGCCAAAAAGGCACCGACCTGCACGCCGCCACCGTCGTCGGCGACACCGTGGGCGACCCGTTCAAGGACACCTCGTCCGTCGCGATGAATCCGGTCATCAAGTTCACCACGCTCTTCGGCCTGCTCGCCGTCGAGATCGCGGTGACGATGACCAACCAGAGCCTGAAGACCGGCATCGGCGTGTTCTTCTTCGCCGTCGCGCTCGTGTTCGTGTATCGGTCGTTCTACTCGATGCGCATCCCCGAGGAGAACTCCGCCGGCATCTGACCCGGCTCCTGTCGGTCGGGCTTTATGCCCGACATCTTTTCAAGGCCGCGGCTCACCCCGCGGCCTTTCTATTTCCGCAGCTGTAGGAGGGGCTTTACGCCCCGATTTTTTGCCCGCTAAACACACGAATTGACGCGAAACAACCGGACCGAGCACGGCCGTTCGGCATCGTGTTCTTTTCATGTGCATTCGTGGGATTCGTGGGCAACCTACCTGTTGACTGCAGTTGCTGCACCGGTTGATCCAAGACCTATGAAATCCGAAACCTTCTCTCTTCTTCTGCGAAGTGCTGCCGAGATGCGGGCCATCCACCACGGCGAGCGCAAGCCTGCCCGGGTGCGGCGTGTCAGTGCCCAGTCTCCCCAGGTCGTGCGGGTGCGCCTTGGACTGAGCCAGCCGGCGTTTGCCGGGCTGCTGGGCATCAGTGTGGCCACCCTCCGCAACTGGGAGCAAGGCCGCCGCCAGCCCACCGGGGCCGCTGAAATCCTGCTCCGCATCGCCGCCAAGCACCCGACCATCGTGCGCGAGGCCGTCTCCGCCTGATTCCTCCGTCCATGCTTAAGGAACTGGACAGTGTGGTGTTGACCACCGACGTGCCCGAGCACGGCCTCAAGGCCGGCGATCTCGGCGTCATTGTGCATTCCTACCGCAACAACGAGGCCTTCGAAGTGGAGTTCATGACCTTGGCCGGCAAAACCGTGGCTGTAACCACTCTGCTTGCCTCTCAGGTTCGGGCCATCAGCACCCAGCGACCTGCCCCAAGCACGGCATCCCATCGTTGCCTAGCCCAACGCTGGGCTCCCTTACCCCAGGCCGCGGCACCCGCCGCGGCCTTTTTTTAGCCACAAAAAGTCACCAAGGGGTAATATCCGTGGCGATCAATTTTCCGCGCGCCCATAGGCGCCTTGAGAGCTGCGATGACCGGCTGATTTTTTGTGCCTCTTCGTGGCCAATAAAGTCCTGATCACTTCTTATCCCAGCTCAACCCAGCCCTTGGCAATAAATTCATCCGCCAGCATCTGCATCGACACTATCTGCACCCCGACAATCGTTCGCCCAAATAACGGCCCGAAATGCCTGAAATCGCCCGTCAACAGATGGGTGCAGCCTGCTCCGACGGCCGCTTCGAGAATCGGCCGGTCCTTCGCCGGCAAATTTATATCCGGCAATGCGGTGGTTTCATTGGCCAGATGTAGTACGCGCACCAGCCGCCAAAGTTCATCCAGCATCCCTGGGTCATGTCTGGCCAGATTACGCCGTGTCTCTTCGATCGCATACGTGCTGGTCACGACCTCCGCATGCTTCAACACCAGCGCCAGGAATTCCCCCGTCCGGCTGCCAGGCCACGATGCCGAAAACAGAATGTTCGCATCGAGGAAAATCTTCATGGCCGATTCTTAATTTACCGGGCCGGCCCTGCCCGTGGACTCGACTCAGCCCAGTTTCAATTTCCTGAGCGGCCCCTCGTTGTTGCGCTCAAACTCCGCCAGCCGCGCCGGGGTGTAGATTTCCACTTTGCCACCCTTGCGGCCGGAGCGCAGCAGCACGCCCAGCGGCGTTTCCTCCATCACCAGGCTGCCCCCGCGCTTGAGGCCAAACTTGTCCCGCAGCCGCTTGGGAAGCGTCATCGTGCCGCGGGAACTGACTTTGAGCATGCTGGCCATGCTTCACCTATCAGCCAACGACGGACCGTGCGCAAGAGGAGTTTTTTACCCACTAAACACACGAAAGAACACGAAACGGGACCCCTGCTTTTTAGCCACAAAAAGTCCCGAAGGAGTGATAACCGCGCCGGTCAATTTCCGCGCCTACTTGTCAGGCCGAAGCCCGGAGCCTGTCGCATGGGGCGAAGGCTGATAGGCGCCTTGTGAGTTTCGAATGCAGGCGGGTTTTTGTGCCTCTTTGTGGCCAACAAGCCTTGGTTCATTTCGTGTCCATTCGTGTGTTTCGTGGGCAGTTCCTTCTTGATCCTTTTCCGCATCGGATCGATCCGATCAACGCGTGCCCAAAAAGCCCGCAAAGAAGGTAGGGCGCGTTATCCCTAACGCGCCGAAACGCTCCACTCGCCTCAAGCCTTCGGCCTCTCGCCTCTCGCGGAGCGAATATCCCGACTACGACGCCACGTTCCGCCCCGAAGATGCCGTCGTCCGCGAAGGCCCCGAAGTCCTCCAACCGAGCAAGCTCGCCTACCGCGACGACGCCCGTGGCCTCTACCTCTACCACGGCGACTGCCTGGAGGTCATGGATCACCTGCTGGCCAAGCATCCCGGCGGCGTGTTCGACATAATTTTCGCTGATCCGCCCTGCTTTCTCTCCAACGGCGGCATCACCTGTAAAAACGGCAAAATGGTGAAGGTGGACAAGGGCGACTGGGACAAATCCCGCGGCCCGGGGTTGAACCATGAATTCAACACCGAGTGGCTCCGTCGCTGCCAGGCCCTGCTCAAACCCAACGGCACGCTTTGGGTCAGCGGCACGCACCACGTCATTTTCTCCATCGGCTACGCCATGCAGCAGCTCGGGATGAAGATGCTCAACCAGGTCACGTGGCAGAAGCCCAACCCGCCGCCCAACCTCGCCTGCCGCTACTTCACCCACTCGACCGAGACCGTCATCTGGGCCGCGAAGAACGAGAAGAGCAAACACCGCTTCAACTACAAGGACATGGTTGTCGCCAACGGCGGCAAACAGATGAAGGACGTGTGGACGCTCACTGCGCCCAAGCCCGAGGAAAAATTGCTCGGCAAACACCCGACGCAAAAGCCCCTCGCCCTCCTCGAACGCATCGTCCTCTCGTCCACCAACCCCGGCGACCTCGTCCTCGACCCCTTCATGGGCAGCGGCACAACTGCACTAATCTGCACGCTTCTCGCCCGGCATTTCGTCGGCATCGAGCACGAATCAATCTACCTCGACTTGAGCATCCGCCGGCTCGACAGCCTGACCTTCGATTTGGCCGTGCGAATTCACGTCTTCGTTCAGAGCCAGAATGATCTTGAACTGTTTTCAGAACGGATCGATCCGATCCTGGCGATGCCTGCCGAAGGGACGCCACCGACCGACCGTATTTTTCACGAAACCAAGTTTGTGTTTCTCTCCTGCGCCCATGTCAGCCAAGCCAGCGTCGTGCATACCACGGTCAACGTCACCATGCAGGAAGCTTGGGCTCACGCTCCCGACGGCAAGAAACGTGAGACGACCCACATCGTCCGCTGCGAAACCGAGATTCTCCGAGTTAAATCCCATTGAAGAGCCAGATCTGCGCTGATCTAGTCAGCCTGGATGAATCTTCAGCTACCGACGCAGCACGGTGAGGGCTACAAAAGCGCCTCTCAGCTGGCGCGGCGCATCACCGAGCCTTGGGGAGCCGACCATCTCTACTGCTGCGCCTGCACTGGCAACCAGCTCAGCGCCGAGAAGACCAACGCTCAGGTCAGCGACTTCCTCTGTCCCGACTGTGCCGAGCGCTACCAGCTCAAGAGCCATAGCAAGAAACTTGGCAGCGGAATCCTGGGGTCCAATTACCAGAAGATGCTGGATGCCGTCCTGGGCAATCGGACGCCAAATTTTTTCCTTCTGCATTACCAGCTTCCGGAATGGATGGTCCGGAATCTCTTGCTCATCCCGCGCTTCGCGATCTCTCCCTCAGTCATCACCAAACGCAAGCCGCTCTCGGCAGCCGCCCGGCGCAGTGAGTGGACGGGCTACGTTCTGAACGTCCGGTTGATTCCCGATTCGGCCAAGATACCCCTTATCATTGAGGGCGTGGAGACGAGCCGGCATGTAGTCCGTGAACAGTATGCCCGCATCGCCAAAATCGAAGGGCTCAAGCCCGAGCAACGCGGCTGGACGCTCGACGTCCTTCGCTGCGTCGAATCGCTGACCAATGCGGTCTTCACCAACGACGAGATCTACGCTTTCGAGCCCGACCTCGCCCGGCTTTACCCGGAGAATCGCCACATCCAGCCGAAGATCCGCCAGCAGCTCCAAGTCCTGCGCGACCGCGGCCTGTTGAAATCCATCAAGCCCGGCACCTGGCAACGACTGTAAAGTGGGCCGAGTGTGAGGCGCGCCCGGTCGGTCAGCGACGGGGCTTGAGCTTCTTGATGCCGACATGAAAACCCATCTCGCGACGTGGCGGCTCCGGCGGCGGGGCGAGCAGCGGACGGAGCTTCTCTTAGATGTCCCGCAGGATGACGTCGTGCGTCACCAGCTTCTTATCAACCTCCGCCAACCGCCGGAAAATCACCGCACTGGTCAACAGCTCTTCCTTCATCCGCACAAAGGCCCGGACGACATAGACGCTCATCGCCGTGGCCTTCGGGCTGCGCAGCACATTGGCCGCCATCACTGCGCCATGCTCGGTGAAGGCCCAAGGACGATAAACCATGCCCCGCCGGCTGGCCTTGGAACTGGTCACAAATTGTGACCAGTTCCCCTTGGCTTCCTCTGACGAGTCCCGGGATGTGGTCACGATTTGTGACCTTAAACCCTCGAACTCTTCCCCGGTCAGTTGAAAGGCGAAGTCGGCGGGGAAACGTGCGGCATTGCGCCTGAACGATTCATTGAATCGCTTGGTCGGCACGCCATACAGCCGCGCGAGGTCGGCATCGAGAATCACGCGCTGGCCGCGAACAGTGAAAAGGCGGCCGGCCAGAGGATCGGTATCGGAAGGAGGCATGGGCGACGGAGAATTACTTGGCACCGCAAAGACGGCGGTGTGCGTCGGCCCGTTGACAACAAAGCAAGCCCCACCCCTGGAGCCAAGGGCAAACCTTCCGCGCTGCCGCGCTTCGTCCGCGACCGTCCCTGTCCTTCGTAGTCCCGCCTGGGCGGGACGAAGTAGGAGGCCTGTTGAAGCAAACCCAGCGCGGAGTGTGGCAGCGAACCTAGTTTCACCTAACTTCCCCCTTGTCCGGCCGGCTGCACCGGCTATCTTTCCCCCCATGACCGCCTTGGCTGAAAATCTGAAGCCACAACTCACCGCGCTCTCCACCGGAGACCGGGCCGAACTTGCCCGATACTTGCTTGAGACCCTCGACGGCCCGGCCGACCCCAACGCCGAACGGGCGTGGGATACGGAGCTCGTCCGTCGGGCCAAGGAAGTCCGTTCGGGCCAGGCGCAGGGCCGGCCGGCCGGCGAGGCGTTTGCTGATTTGCGGAAACGTCACTCGTGAAACCGTATCTCCTCCATCGGGAGGCTGAGCGGGAACTTGACGCCGCCCTGGCGTATTACGAGCAGCAGCGGCGCGGACTTGGACTGGAGCTGCTCGCGGAGGTTGAGCACGCCACCAGCCTGATTCAGAAATTTCCCGAAGCCTGGCCTTTGCATGCGCCATCCGGTCACCGCAAAGTCGTGCTGCCGCGCTTCCCGTTCGTGCTCTTCTATCTCGAAACTGCGGACCTCATCTGGATCAACGCCGTGGCCCACGCCAAACGCGCGCCCTTCTACTGGCGTGACCGAGTGTCCTGAGCTGAACGAAACCTGCGATTCCGCGAGTGGCTCCCTTTTGCGCTTTTTGCCTGCCAAGCCATAGCCTTGGCGACGGCTGGTGCTTCTTGTGGCCAACTCTGACCCATCCGCCTTCAGTGACAATCGTCGCACGTCTCGCCGCGCAGTGCGGCCAGCCCTTCGCGCACGATGATCGGCACCATGACCAGCGCCGCCGCCGGGTCCGCCCACCACCAGCCCCACAGCGCGTTCAAGCCCAGCCCGCCGAGCAGGATGGCGGAGAGCCACGCGCACAAATCGGTCTGCCGCGAATCCGCGGCCAGCGCCCGGCTGTCCAGCCGCGCCGCGACATTGCGTTTCGCCCGCGCGAGCAGCGGCATCACCACCAGCGACGCCACCGCGAGCCCGATGCCCACCCAGCTGGTTTCCGGCGGCACATGCCGGAGCAAATCCCGGCCGGCCTCGAACGCCACGTAGGCCGCGAGCACCAGGAACGACCATCCGACCAACTGGAGCGCGCGGCGCTCGCGCGATTCACCGGCCTCGTGCGCCTGCAGCCGCCAGAGCAGCACCGCGCCCGAGAGGCTCTCGATCACCGAGTCCGCGCCGAAACCCACCAGGGCGATGCTGCCCGCCATGACGCCCGCGCCGATGGCCACCGCCGCCTCGACGACATTCCAGCCCAGCGTGAAATATTCCAGCCGGCGGCCCAGGGCCACGTCAGCCGCGCGCGCCGGAACGGAAATTACGGACGGTTCAACCATGGGTACTGTCTCAGCCGCCGCGCCATTCTTGGCCAGCCCTTTTCCCACCACCGGTTCATCCGGAACAACCTCAACGCCCATGCCGCATATCTTGCCCGGCCCATTAGCCGGCGGGCTTGGGCCCCGGCGGGCACGGCCGGCCTAATACCACGCGCGGTGACGCGCATCGCCCTTCCTCACCGCGGTGCGCCCGGCAAGCTTCAGGGTGCGCGTCGGCTCAAAAGCCGCCCTCAACGCATCATCCAACTATGCAATTCCCCACCATCATCCAAGGCGGCATGGGCGTCGCCGTCTCCCACTGGCCGCTGGCGCGGACCGTTTCGCGGCTCGGTGAACTCGGCGTCATCTCCGGCACGGCGCTCGCGATCATTCTGGCGCGCCGCCTGCAGGCGGGCGATCCCGCGGGCGACATGCGCCGCGCCCTGGAGCATTTTCCCATCCCGGGCGTGGCCGAACGGGTGCTCGCCGACCATTACCTGCCGGGCGGAAAGCCGCCGGGCTTGCCGTTCAAGCTGACACCGATGACCACCCTGCAACCCGGCCCGGCGCTGACCGAGCTGACGGTGGCCGCGAATTTCGTCGAGGTCTACCTCGCGAAGGAAGGCCACCCGGGCGTGGTCGGCATCAATCTCCTGGAAAAAATCCAGCGCGCCACCCTGCCCTCCCTCTACGGCGCCATGCTGGCCGACGTTGACTACGTGTTGATGGGCGCGGGCATCCCGCGGGCGATTCCCGGTGCGCTCGACCGGTTCGCGGCGGGCGAGGCGGCCGAGCTGAAGATCGACGTCACGGGCGCGCAGCCCGGCGAGGAATTTTATACGAAATTTGACCCCACCACCCTGTGGAGGCACGCGCCGCCGCCGCTGCCGCGCCCGCAGTTCCTCGCCATCGTCTCGTCAGCCACCCTGGCGCTGACCCTCGCGAAGAAATCCAACGGCCGCGTGGACGGTTTCATCGTCGAGGGTGACGTGGCGGGCGGACACAACGCGCCGCCGCGCGGCCCGCTCCAGCTCAGTGCCAGCGGCGAGCCGGTCTACGGCCCGCGGGATGTGCCCGACCTCGCGAAAATCCGCGAGCTCGGCCTCCCCTTCTGGCTCGCCGGCTCGTATGCGCGGCCGGAAAAACTCGCGGAGGCACTGAGTATCGGCGCGGCCGGCATCCAGGTCGGGACGGCGTTCGCCTTCTGCGAGGAGTCGGGCATCCTGCCTGAACTAAAACGCGAGGCCATCCGGTCGAGTCGCGCCGGCCATGCGAAGGTGTTTACCGATCCGGCTGCCTCGCCGACAGGATTTCCTTTCAAGGTGATGAAAATGCCGGGCACGCTGTCGGAGCCGGAGGTCTATGCGGCGCGTGAGCGCACCTGCGACTTGGGCGCCTTGCGGGAGGTTTACCGCAAGGCCGACGGCAGCCTGGGCTACCGGTGTCCGGCGGAACCAGTCGACGCCTACGTGCGAAAAGGCGGCCTGGCCACCGACACCGTGGGCCGCAAGTGTCTCTGCAACGGACTCGCGGCCACGGTCGGGCTCGGCCAGTGGCGCGAGGGCGTGGCGGAGCCTCCGTTGGTGACCGCGGGCGACGAGGTCGCCGACCTGGCGCGCCTCGTGCCGGCCGGCGCCGAAAGCTATCGCGCCGAGGATGTCATCCGCTACCTGCGCGGGTGATTCGCGTGATTCGCCTGTCCTTCGAAGCCCGTCGGGCGTAGGAGGATGGTTAAATCAGACCTCATCCCATGAAATCCAAATTCCTCCTGCTACCCCTGCTCGCCACGTGCTTTGCGTTCACCGCCTGCAACTACGACGCCCCCCTCACGGAAAAGCCCACGCGCAAGGTTGACGAGCGCCTGCTCGGCAGCTGGGTCGACGACAACAAGGAGGACAAGAAGAGGGAGGTCATGATCGTCCGGAAGCTCGACGACTCCACCTATGTCGTCGCCTTCGACAATGACATTTATCGCGCCTTTCACTCCGACTTCGCCGGCACCGCGTTTCTCAGCATCCAGGACCTCAACGCCGACAACCGCAAATACGTCTACTTCGTCTGGCAGCTCTCCGCCGACAACACCCAGCTCACCCTGGTGGGCGTGAGCACCAAGGTCGTGCCCGAATCCACCAAGGGCCAGGCGGCGCTCCAAAAATTGATCAAGCAGCACCTCAAGAACCCGGAACTGTTCGGCGACCCGCTCACCTTCACCCGGAAGAACCCGCGGTAAGCCCGCCGGATTTATTTCACCGCCCGTTCACTTGCCGGCCGCGGCCGCGGGCTTCATCGGCCAGAATTGCTCCACGTAGCGCTGGATCTCGTCCAGCAGGGCTTGCAGTACCGGGGTCGGCTCGCCGTGCCACACGGCCATCAACTCGAGCTGGTCGAAACCGTCGAGGGGCAGCACGCGCACCTTGGGGTGCTTGACCAGATCCGGCACGGCGATGCTCACGCCCACCCCGTCACCGTTGGCGACATATTGGGTGATGAGCCCGAGCGAGCTGGCCTCCACGGCCACGGGCCACGCGACGCCGAGCCGCTTGAGCCCGCCCTGGAACAACTGGCTGATGGTGTCGGGCTCCGGCAGGCTGATCAACGGCTCCACCGGCCGGCCCCGCGCCCAGAGCCCGGCGGCGGATTTGTGGCGGCATTTTCGCGGCACGAGGAGCACGAGCGGCAGGCGCAACAAGCGCCGTGTTTGCAACGGCCGGGGCAGGCGCCGGCACAGCGGCAGCACGGCCAGGTCGATCTCCCGGTCGCGCACCCAGCTCTCCAGTTGCAACTGCAGGCCCGACCGCACCGCGAGCCGCAGCTCCGGATGCACCTGCTTCACGCGCTGGAGCAAGACCGGCAGATGATCGCGCAGGATGTTTTCGGGCGCGCCGACCCGCAACAGCGGCGCCGTGCCCTGGCGCAGCTTCGCCGCCACCGGCCCAAGGTTTTCGAAAAACGGCTGCACGAAAGCGTGCAGCTCCACTCCGCTCGCCGTGAGCCGGAACGGCTGCCGCTCGAAAAGTTTCACGCCGAGATCCTCCTCCAGCTGCAGAATCTGGCTGCTCACCGCCGGCTGCTGGATGCCGTACGGCATGTGCCGCACCGCGGCGCTGATGCCTTCGTGCTTGGCCACATAATAGAACAATTCGAGATGGTGGATGTTCACCCGCGCCTGCTATTTGAGCCCTTCGCCCCCGCCGGGGCAACACCCATCCGGACCCACCGGGGCCATTGCCCTGCTCAATGGGCCGCATCGGGTTTATCAATTAACGGCCGGACCGCGCAATCGGCTATGCTGGACGCACTGACCAAAGCCACGCCACCGCCCCACGCATAAACGCCCCACGCCTCAGCCCCCCTCCACCCCAGTCACCCCCACCGGCCATGATTACCACCGTCATCATCCTCACCCTGCTCACTCTTCTGGTCGGCACTGAACCCGATCCCCGGGATCTCCAGACCGACTGAACGCAAAGTTAAACTGCACCCACCTTCCCCCCGCCATGAAACTTCTCCACCTCTCCGCCCGGGCCTGCCTGCTCCTTCTCATCCCTGTCGCGCTGGCCGCGCAGGCAATCGTTCAGCTCGACCCCTTTGTCGTCACCGCCCAGAAACGCGTCCAGGCGATCGGCGACGTGCCGGTGCCGCTCACCGCTTACACCGGCTCGTTTCTGGAGCGGGTGGGCGTGACCGACTTCCAAGGGCTGGCGCCGCTCGTCCCCGGCCTCTTCATCCAGGAACAGTCGCCCAACAACCCCGGCATCAGCCTGCGCGGCATCACGACCGACAGTGGCGACCCGCGCAGCGAAAGCCGCATCTCCCTCTTCCAAGACGGCGTCTCCATCAGCCGCTCCCGCGCCAGCGTCGTCGAGCTGTTTGATCTGGAACGGATCGAGGTGCTGCAGGGACCGCAGGGCACGCTCTTCGGCCGCGGCGCGGAGATCGGCGCCATCTCCCTCATCCAAAGCAAGGCGAAGAACGAAACGTCCAACACCCTCACCCTTGGTTTCGGCGACTTCAACGAGCGCCGCTTGTCCGGTCACTACAACGCCCCGCTCGTGGCCGACAAGCTCTTCGGCCGCGTCGCCTTTGCCTACGCGCAGCACGACGGCACCATCGGCAACCTGGCCGACGGCTCCGACCTGAACGGCAAGCAGACCGCCGCTCTCCGCACCGCGCTGCGCTGGCAGCCCGACAACCGGACGACCGTCGACCTCCTCCTGAACTGGCAGCATGACAACCCGCCCGGCACGGCGTTCAAGAGCGGCGTCATCCCCACCTCACGCGGCGACACCGACCCTTTCACCGCCGCCGAATTGAACCGCGGCCGCCGCCTCGGCGTCGATCGCACCGTGTGGGGCGCCACCGGCATCGTCGAGCACGAGTTCAACGACCAGTGGTCCCTGACCGGCATCACCGGCTGGCGCGAATACGACTCATACGAGGACTTTGACGCCGACGGGTCGCGCCTCTACCTGCTCGAATTCGCCGAGGATGCGCGCGGCCGGCAGTTCAGCCAGGAAGTGCGGTTCAATTTCGCCGGGCCGGGCCGCTTCACCGGCTTTGCCGGCGCCAGCTATTTCCATGAAACCGGCTCGGCCCGCGTGCCGTTCTACACCGATGAGCGCCAGCTCTGGCCGTTTCTTTCCGGGTCGTTCCGCTCCGGCTTGCTCGGCGCGGGGCTGCCCGCCGCCCTCGTGAATTTCGCGGTGCCCGCGCTCAACCCGTTCGTGCCGCAGGCGACGCTGCCGGCCACCCTGGCGGCCTTCGCCAACCCGGGGCTGCCGGCGTCGCTGCAGGGGCTGGCCTTTCTGGCCGGCGCTCCGCTCCGGTCCTATCGGGCCGACGAGTACACCCAGTCCGCCCGCACGAGCGCGCTCGATGCGTTTGTCGACGGCACCTGGCAGGCGACCGACCGGCTGGAGCTCACCGCCGGCCTGCGCCTCACCCACCAGAAACTCACCTCCGGCTACGAGGCGCACAACGGCTCGACGCCCACGCTCGGCTTCATCGTCAACAGCATCCCCGGCTATCCGTATCTCCCCACCAACGGTAAACGCGAATCCGGCGCCACCGCCTCCTCGTGGGACGGACGGTTGATCGCCAAATACAATTTCTCCAAGACCCTCAACGCCTACGCCGGCGTGGCGCGCGGCCACCGGCCGGAGAGCGTGCTCGTTGACTCCACGTCAACCACCGTCGCCCGCGAGGAGGTCGTCTGGAATTACGAGGCCGGCGTCAAGGGGGCGCTCGCCGGCGGCCGGGTGCAATGGCAGGCGTCGGCCTTCCAGTATGACTACGCGCATTTCCAGACCAATGTGCTCAGCCTCGGCAGCTTCAAGGTGCTCGACGCCGGCAATGCCACCGGCCGCGGTTTTGAGTTCAGTCTGCAGGGCGCCGTCTCGGACGGGCTGAACCTCTTCCTCAACTACGCCTCCACCCGCGCCACGTTTGACGCGACCGGCGACGACGGCCGGCCGCAGCAGTATGCCGGCAACACCTTCCGGCTCTCGCCCCGGAACACGTTCTCCCTCGGCGGCACTTTCACCCTGCCCGCGGGCCAGGCCGGCCGGTTCTTCGTCACGCCGGTGTACCAGTACAAATCGCAGCACTACTTCGAGGACAACAACGCCGCGTTCAATTACGGCCTCCGGCAGGCTGGTTACGGCGTCGTCAACCTGCGCACCGGCTGGCGCTCGGCCCAGGGCCGCTGGGAGGTCACCGCCTACGCCACCAACCTCCTGAACGAGAAATTCCTGATCGACGCCGGCAACACCGGCGGCTCGTTCGGCATCCCGACCTTCATCGCCGGCCACCCGCGCCGCCTCGGCGTGCAGGCCAGCCTGCAGTGGTGAACCCGCTTCGCCGGCTTTCCCCCACCCGGCCATGACCACCAGTCTGTTGATTTTGCCGCAAGCCCTCGGCCTCTTCCTCGCCGCTGATCTGGTGACCGGAATCGTCCACTGGCTCGAAGACGTTTACGCTGACGAGTCCATGCCCTTCATCGGTCGCCATGTGGCGCGCTCGAATATCATACACCACCACTTCCCGCGGCATTTCACCCGCCTCACCTGGTGGGAGAGTTCGTGGCTGCTCTGCGGCCTGTCCGCTCTGATCGTGCTCGCGGCCTGGGGCCTCGGCTGCCTCACGTGGCATGTCTGGCTTTTCGCCGTGCTCGGGGCCAACGCCAACCAGATCCACAAGTGGGCGCACCTAACCCGCGCGGAGAACGGCCCGGTCATCACCTTCCTCCAGAACATCCGCGTGCTCCAGACGCCCCGCCACCACGCCCGGCACCACACCGACCCCAAGGACTGCCACTACTGCACCATGTCAAACCTGCTGAACCCGCTCCTGGACCGGATCAATTTCTGGAGCGGACTCGAATGGCTCGTCACCCGGACCACCGGCCTGCGCCGTCGTCGCGACACTTCCATCGCCGGGTTCGGGCCGGGCCCCGCCTGGCTGGAGGAATACCGCCCCCGGCCCGCGACGGTCAGTCCAACCCCGCCGCCCCACTGCCGCGAATGCGTGCGTCCCTGCCGCGACCCCGCGGTCCCCGGCCGATGAAACCGCTCCATTTCACCCGCTGTCTTTCCGCCGCCGCGGCCCTCCTGCTGGGCGGTTGCGCCACGGTCAACCGCGTTGCGGTGAACAAGCTGGGCGATGCGCTGGCCGGCGGCGGCGACGTGTTCGCCAGTGACAACGACCCCGCGCTCATTCGCGACGCCGCCCCCTTCAGCCTGAAACTGATGGAGAGCCTCCTCGCCCGGAACCCCGCGCACACCGGCCTGCGGCTGGCCGCCGCCAGCGGATTCACCCAATACGCCTACGCCTTCGTGCAACCCGAGGCCGAGGCGATGGAAGAGACTGATGTCGCCGCCGCCGCCGGGCTGCGCGCCCGCGCCAGCCGGCTCTACCTGCGCGGCCGCGATCACGGCCTGCGCGGACTCGCGTCGGTACATCGCGGCTTCGGCGACTCGCTCCGGCGCGCACCCCGCCAGGCGGTGCAGGCCTGCGGGCGCGACGACGTGCCGCTGTTGTATTGGACCGCCGCCGCCTGGGCCGCCGCCATCGTCACCGGCAAGGACCAGCCGGAGCTCATCGCCGACCTGCCAGCAGTCGAGGCGCTCATCGACCGGGCCCTCGAGCTTGACGAGGCCTACGACCACGGGGCGATCCACGCCTTCCTCATCGCCTACGAACTCAGCCGCCCCGGCGGCACCGGCGATCCGGTCGCGCGCGCCCAGATCCATTATGAGCGGGCGCTCGCCCTCAGTGGGGGCGCGCATGCCGGCCCGTTGCTGACCTATGCCGAGAACGTGTGCGTGCGCCAGCAGGACCGCGCGCAGTTCGAAGCCCGGCTGCACCAGGCCCTCGCCATCAACCCGGACGCGACCCCCGGGTGGCGGCTGGTCAACCTCGTGCTGCAGGCGCGCGCCCGGCGGCTCCTGGCGCACGTCGACGAATTTTTCCTCCCCTTGGATACCGTCCGCTGAACTCCCGCCATGAAAACTTCCCTCTCACTCGCCCTGGCCTGCAGCCTCCTCCTCGCCGGGCGCGCCGCGACCGCCGCCAATCCGGTTGTCATCCGGCTCGGCACCATTTTGCCCAGCGGCACCGCCCAGCACACGGTCTTGCTGGAGATGGGCGAGCAGTGGCGCAAGGCCACGGGCGGCGCCGTGAAGCTCACCCTCTATCCCGACGGCCGGCTCGGCGGCGAGGCCGAGATGGTGCGCAAGCTCCGCATCAAGCAGATCAACGCCACCCTGCTCACCTCCGTCGGCCTGGCCGAGATTGATCCCGGCGTGACCGGCCTGCAGCTCATGCCCCTCGCCTTCGACTCGTGGGCGGCGGTCGACCATGTGCGGGAAAAACTGCGGGCCCGGCTCGAGGGCCGGCTGCGCGCGAAAGGCTACGAGGTGCTGTTCTGGGCCGACTCGGGCTGGGTGCGCTTTTTCTCCACGGAGCCCTTGCGCCGGCCCGATGACTTCAAGCGCATGAAAATCTTCGTGTGGGCCGGCGACCAGGCGCAGATGGAAATCATGCAGTCCCTCGGCTACCGCCCGGTGCCGCTGGAGACCACGGACGTCCTGCTTGGCCTGAACACCGGCCTGATCAACACCGTGCCGATGCCGCCAATCTTTGCCCTTGCCGGGCAGATGAACACGGCCGCCCCGCACATGCTCGACTTGAAGTGGTGCCCGATCGTTGGCGCCGCCGTGGTCCGCCGCGACGTGTGGAAGCAGATCCCGGCGGCCCACCGCGAGGCGATCCGCGCGGCTGCCGAGATCGCGGGTGAAAAGGTGCGCGCCCGCGGCCGGACCGAGGACGAGGAGGCCATCCGGGTGATGCAGCAACGCGGCCTGCAGGTGCATGCCGTGCCGCCGGAAGCCCGGGCCGAGTGGCGCCGGCTCGTCGAACTGACCTATCCGCGGCTGCGCGGCTTCAAGGTGCCGGCCGACATCTTCGACGAGGTCATGGCCAGCCTGGGCGAGTTCCGGTCCGCCGACCAGGCTCCCGCCCTGTCCCTGCTCCCGGTCGGGCAACCTTGAGACCCCGCCACCCCTTTCCCGTGATCGCCACCACCACCGTGACTGTACCCGTCCTGCTTGAATCCCCGCCCCGTCGCCTGGCGTGGCGCGCGGGGGAAAATCTGCTCACCGCCGGCGCGCTCGTGCTGATGGTTCTGTTGCCGCTCGCCGAAATTTTCCGGCGCATGGCCGGCGGTACCGGCCTCGCCGGCTCGGGCACAATCGTCCAGCACCTCACCCTGGTGGTTGGCATGCTCGGCGCCGCCCTGGCGGCCCGCGAAGGCCGGCTGCTGGCGTTCGCGAACTCGGCGGCGTTTCTTCCCCTGCGCTGGCGACCGGCCGCGTGTGGCGCCAGTCACGCCGTCACCGCCGCCGTCACGGTTCTGCTGGGCGTGGCCGGCGGGCAGTTCGTCGCCGCCGAACGCGAGGCCGGCAGCTTGTTGCTCGACCGCGTGCCGCTCTGGCTGGTGCTGGCCGTCCTGCCGCTGGGGTTTTTCCTGATCACCGGGCGGCTGCTGGGACGCGCGGCGGAGAACTGGCGCGGCCGGGTGGCGGTCGCGGTGCTGGCCGGACTTCTGGTGGCGCTGGGCACGTGGCCGCCATGCGCCCGCGAGGCGCTGGTGCTGCCCGGCATGGTGGTCCTGCTGTTGGCCGCGGCCCTGGGCGCACCTGTCTATGTGCCCTTGGGCGGCGCGGCCCTCTTGCTGTTCCAAGGCGCGGACCTGCCCATCGCCGCCATTCCGGTCGAGCATTACCGGCTGGTGACCAACCCGGCGCTGCCGTCCATCCCCCTCTTCACGCTCGCGGGCTGCCTCATGGCGGAGGGCGGCGCCGCGCAACGGCTCGTGCGGCTCTCGACCGCGCTGCTGGGCTGGTTTCGGGGCGGGCCGGCGGTGGCCACCGCGCTGCTCTGCGCTTTTTTCACCGCCCTGACCGGCGGCTCCGGCGTCACCATTCTCGCCCTGGGTGGATTGCTGATGCCTGTACTGCTCTCGGCCCGTTATTCAGAGCGCGACGCGCTCGGGCTGATCACGGGCGCGGGCTCGCTCGGCATTTTGCTGCCCCCGTGCCTGCCGGTGATCCTCTACGCCGTCGTCGCCCAGGTCGGCCTGAAGGAAATGTTCCTCGGGGGCCTGGTGCCCGGCCTGCTGCTCATCGTGCTCACCGCCGCGTGGGGCATCCGCGCCGGACGGCGGGCCGCGGCTTCCGCCACGCCGTTTGATTTCGGCGCGGCCCGCCGTGCCGTCTGGGCGGCCAAATGGGAGCTGTTCTTGCCCGGGGTGGCGCTCGGTGCGCTCTTCAGCGGCTGGGCGACTCCCGTCGAGGCGGCGGCGGTCACCGCGGCGTATGCGTTCGTGGTCGAGGTGTTGATCCATCGTGATCTGCGTCCGTGGCGCGACGTGCCGCGCGTGCTGGCCGAGACGGGACTGCTCGTCGGGAGCATCCTCCTGATCCTCGGCGTGGCGCTGGGCCTGACCAACTACCTGATCGATGTCCAGGCGCCCGAGGCCCTGGCCGCCTGGGCGGGCGAACATGTGCAGTCGCGCTGGCTCTTTTTGCTGGGCCTCAACGTCGTGCTGGTGGTGGTGGGCAGCGTCGTCGAGATCTACGCGGCCATTGTCGTGGTGGTGCCGTTGCTGCTGCCCGTGGGCGTCGCCCTGGGGCTCGAGCCGGTGCATCTCGGGATTATTTTCCTCGCCAACATGGAACTCGGGTTCCTCACGCCACCCGTCGGCCTGAACCTGCTGCTGGCTTCCTCGCGGTTGAACAAGCCCGTGACGGAAACCGCCCGCGCCGTGCTCCCCGTGCTGCTGGTGCTCTTCCTCGGCGTGCTGCTCATCACCTATGTGCCGGCGCTGACGCTGGCCTTGCCCCGCTGGCTGCTGGCCGCTGCCCCATGAACACCCCGTTGCCCGACTCCGGCCGGTTCGCGTGCGCCTTTCGCACCCGCTACCTGCGCTCGCTGGGCGACTACCGCCTGTTCTATGACGATCTCGACGAGATCGGCAACCCGGACGAGGCCGACCACGCCTTCTACTTCGTACCGGGCATGAACGGCACGCCCGGCCAGATGCGCTTCATGCTGCCGAGCCTCACGCGCATTTTCGGCAGCCGCATCTACCTCAAGGCGCTGCACCTGCCGGAATTTTCCGCCGGCCGCCCCGTGTGGGAAAAATACACCCTGGCCAACGTGGACCGGAAGCTCGCCCGCCTGCGTGACGATCTCCACGCCTTGCTGGCGCGGTTCGAGCGGGTGACGGTGCTGTGCTCGAGCAACGGTTTCTACGACTTCGCCGCGGCCGCCGGCGAACTCTGCGCGGCGGTGCCGCCCGGCCGGCTGCACCTGCTGTGGGGGGCGTGCGCGCCGGACTGTTTCAGGTCCACGCCGTGGGAGCGCGTGTTCTATCCGCTCAATGGTTTCATGCACCAAGGCCACCGCTGGTTCGCCTACCCGAACCACAACCTGCTCCAGGTTTTCAATCCTGAAACCTCCACTTCGTTCCACTGGCGCGACGGCGGGTGCCGGCGGATCTTTCACAAAGCGGACCTGGAATCGCGCTTCCGCTGCGCCGGCTTGCATTGGTGCTATGTCTCCCCCTCCCAGCTCGGGGCCGCGGTGCGGCATGTCGTCAGCCGGATCCGTGGCCCGCTCCATCTCCCGGCCGACGCACTCATCGCGGCCAAGGACGGTTACTGGCAGGGCCGGTCCCGCGACGAGGTGACCCGCCTCGTCCAGTCCTACTTGCCGGGCTGCCAGCTGGATTTTCAGCCCGTCTCGCACCTTTGGGTGGTAGTGCCCCCCTACCTCACCGGGCTGCTTGAGCGTCACCGGGCGCGCCTCGCGCGGCGGTCGTTCGCTCACGGCACGTCGTTCCCGCCACCAGCGCTTGTCCCGGCACTCACTCCCGGTTACTTTACCCCTGCACCGTCACTCGGTCCTGCCCGATGAAGCCCCGCGTCATCGACCATCCTGATCGTATGATCAAACACCTGCCCAACTGCCTGAGCCTGGTCCGTCTCGTGGTCACGCCCCCGCTGTTGATCGTGGCGATCGCCGCGGGCTCGCGGGCCTGGTTTTTCGGGCTGCTCTGCGTCGCCTGGCTGACCGATGCTCTGGATGGATTCCTCGCCCGCCGGCTGCACGCCGAGTCGGACCGGGGCCGGATGCTCGACAGTTGGGCCGACTATGTGACGACCGCCCTGTGCCTCGCCGGCCTGTGCTGGTTGTGGCCGGAGGTGGTCCGCCGCGAATGGCGCTGGTTCACCGCGGGCGCCGCGGGATTCTTCGCCATCGTGATCTACGGGCTGGTGCGCTACGGCCGGCCGGTCGGCTACCACACCTGGTTTGCCAAGGCGCTGGCGGTCGCGTTGCCCTTGGCCCTCGCCGCTCTGCTGTCCGGCTGGTCGGCCCTGCCCTTTCATGGCGTCATGGCCTTGCAGGTGCTGAATGCCGTGGAAGAGCTGGCGATTTCCCTGCTGCTCCCGGGCTATTCCGGCGAGATGCCGTCGGCCTGGCACGCCTGGCGCCGGCGCGAATCCGGGACGGGCAACCCGCAATTTCAGCGCCAATCCAACTAACCACCCTTTCCGCCCCAACCCAACCAGCCATGCATATTACCGATCTTGTCATCCAGCTCTGCCTAAGCGTCATCCTCATCATTGGCATCTACCAGTTCTACTTCTGGTGCCAGCGCAACCACCTGACCCGGCCCCGGCAGCTGCGACTATCGCTCGACGACGCCATCCCCTATACGCTGGGGTGGGTCTGGATCTACAGCTGTCTCTACTACCCGGTGATCGTCTACATCAACTTCGTCACCGAGTCGCCGCGGCATTTTCTCCATCTGGCGATGAGCTACATTGTGCTGCTTCTGTTCCAGATGGTTTTCTTTGTGGTCTTCCCGGTCGCCACCCCCGCCGAGTGGCGGACGTGCAACACCGGGCGCGGCCGCTCGGAACGTTTTCTCGCCTTCGTGCAGAGTTTTGACGCTCCCTCCAACAGCTTCCCCAGCATGCATACCTCGGTGGCGATGCTGACCGCCCTGCATCTGGCACCCCAACTCGGCGCCTGGGCCTACGGCTTTCCCGGGCTCATCGCGCTGAGCTGCCTGTTCACGAAGCAACATTACCTCCTTGATCTGCCCGCGGGCGCGGCGCTGGGCTGGCTGGTCTTTCAGCTCTTCCATCTGACCTATTGAACACCCCGCACAATCCCTGCCCCCTTTCACCATGAACCAACCCGTGCGCAGGCCGGACGACCGGCGCCCCTGGCTCAAGCGCGCGCTGCCTTGGGCAATGTATGACTGGGCCAATTCCACTTTCGCCACGACCGTGATGGCCGCCTTCGTACCTATCTTCAACAAGGACTTCTGGAGCGGAGGCGCCCCGGACACGGTCAGCACCTTCCGGCTCGGGGCCGCGAGCTCGCTGGCGGCCGTCATCGTGGCCCTGCTCGCGCCGGTGCTCGGGGCCATCGCCGACCGCGGTGGCACCAAGAAGCGCTTCCTGGCTTTCTTCGCCGGACTCGGCGTGGTGGCCACCGCCGGGCTGGCGCTGGCCGGTCACGGTCAATGGGC
>JAYTUA010000198.1:0-18358 GCA_043745015.1 Opitutaceae bacterium
GCGAGGCCGGCGGCGGAAATGGTTTTGACGAAGGCGCGCCGGTCAACGCCGGTCGGAGTGGGGGGATTCATGGGGGGTAATGTGGAGCTTAACATGCACCACCGGCCCGGGCGGGCAAGTTTAGCCGGATGTGACAGTTCGGATTTGCCAAAATCACGGCCGGATTGGAAGCTGGCGGAGTTTTCGCCCACCCGCCAAACCTCTCCCATGCACACTTGGAAATTCTTCCGCACCGGCGGTCTGGATCAGGTAACCCTCGCGACCGGCGCCGACCTGCTCAATCTCGAGCACCTCGACCAGAAACTGTGGGTCGCGCTCAGCTGCCCCGTCAAGGGTCTCGAGCTGGATGAGGCGACCCTCAAGCTGATTGACGCCGATGGCGACGGCCGCATCCGGTCGCCCGAACTGCTCGCCGCCATCAAGTGGGCCGCCCCGCGCCTCAAGGATCTGGGCGTGCTGCTGCACGGCACCGACGGCCTGCCGCTCAGCGCGATCAACGACGCCACGCCCGAGGGCAGGATCGTGCTCGCCTCGGCGAAGCAGATTCTTGCCAACCTCGGCAAGCCGGGCGCCACGGTCATCACCGTCGCCGACAGCAGCAATACGGCGCAGATTTTCTCCGCCAGCCCGCTCAATGGCGACGGCGTCATTCCGCCCGAGGCGACGGAGGACGCCGCGGTGCAGGCGCTTATCAAGGACATCGTCGCGTGCCTCGGTGGCACGGCGGACCGCACCGGCTCCATCGGTGTCACGGCCGCACAGATCGCCACCTTCTTCGGCGAACTCACCGCCTACTCCGCCTGGATCAGCCACAGTGCCGCCAAGGACATCGCCGTGCTCGGCGAGGCCACGGACGCCGCCGTCGCCGCGTTGAAGGCCGTGCGCCCGAAGGTGGAGGATTATTTCGGCCGCTGCCGCCTCGCCGCGTTCGACGTCCGCGCCGCTGCGGCGCTCAACCGCGCCGAGAGCGAATACCTCGCCATCGCCGCCAAGGACCTGAAGATCACGGCCGACGAAGTCGCCGGTTTCCCGCTGGCCCGCATCGAGGGCGGTCGCGCCCTGCCGCTGGTGGAGGGCGTCAATCCCGCGTGGGCCGCCGCGCTCGCCACTTTGCAGAAGGCCGTCGTCACGCCCGTGCTCGGAGCCGGCAAGACCGCGCTCACCGAGGCCGACTGGGCCGCGCTCAATGCCAAATTCGCCCCCTACGAGACGTGGCTGGGCGGCAAGGCCGGCAGCGCGGTTGAGAAACTCGGCCTCGCCCGCATCAAGGCCATCATCGCGGGGCAGGGGCAGGCGGCGCTCGCCGCGCTCGTCGCCCGCGACCAGGCGCTGGAGCCGGAGTTCAAGGCCATCAGCGACGTGGACCGCCTCACCCACTACCACCGCGACCTCCGCGCGCTGCTCCACAATTTCGTCAACTTCGCCGACTTCTACTCGCACGACCGGTGGGCGGTCTTCCAGGCCGGCACGCTTTATCTCGACAGCCGCAGCACCGAGCTGTGCATCCGGGTGGACGGGGCCAACCCGCTCGCCGCCATGAGCAAGGCCTACATCGCCTACTGCGCCTGCACGCGCCCCGGCGGCCAGAGCATGAACATCGCCGCCTGCTTCACCCAGGGTGACAGCGACTATCTCTTCACCGGCCGCCACGGCTTGTTCTATGATCGGGCCGGCCGGGACTGGGACGCCGTCATCACCAGCATCGTGGACAACCCGATCAGCATCCGGCAGGCCTTCTGGTCGCCCTACAAAAAATTCATCCGCATGATCGAGGAGCAGGTGGCCAAGCGCGCCGCCGCCGCCGAGGCGGCCTCCAACGCGCGGCTGGCCGGCGCGGCCGAGGGGGCCGTCGCCGCCAAGATCGAGCCGCCGAAAAAGATCGATGTCGGCACCGTCGCCGCGATCGGCGTGGCGATTTCCGGCGCGGTCACGGCCCTGACCCTGATCCTCGGCTACATTTTCCAGCTGAAGGCGTGGCAATACCCGCTCGTCATCATCGGCCTGATGCTCGTCATCTCCGCCCCGTCGATGGTCATCGCGTGGCTGAAGCTCCGGCAGCGCACGCTCGGCCCGATCCTCGAGGGCAACGGCTGGGCCGTGAACGGGCGCGTGGCCATCAACATTCCCTTCGGCACCAAGCTCACCGACCTGGCCGAGCTGCCGCCGGGCGCGCAACGCTCGCTCGAGGATCCCTACGAGGACAAGGCGGCCGCGGCCAAGCGCCGGCAGCTGGTCCTCGTCGTGGTCGCCTTGGTTCTGGCCGCCGGCTGGATCCGCTGGGATGCGACGCAGCATCGCGGGGCCGACGGCAAGCCGCGTTACTTCTGGCAGGATCGCTCGGTCGTGGTTGCCCCGGCGGCTCTGACTCCGCTCACGCCCGCCGCCCCGGTGGCGAAGTAAGCTTGATCTTCAGGTAGGGCGGGACCGCTGGGCCCGCCGTGGAATATTTTCGGCGCGCCCAGTGGTCGCGTCCTGCCAATCCCGGGTAGTGGGTCAGTTTGGTGTAGGTCGGGCTTTATGGGCCCGACGCCCAAGCGCAATCTGTCGGGGATAAACCCCGACCTACAAACGAGCGGGCCGATGCGGGAAAACCAAACTGACCCACTACCCAATCCCGTCATTTCGTGAGATAGACCGGATTGGGCAGCTTGAAGGTCTTCTCGGCGTAGCCGCCGGCGAGATCGCTCTCCTGGTCGCCGACGTTGAGGATGATGGTGTAGCCCTCGGCGACGAGCTGCTTGCGGATGCCGGTCTTGAACCGCCGGACGGAATCCGCGGGCTCGGCGGGCTTGTAGTAGATCTTGGCCCAGGCATCGTAGCCGACATCGCGCAGGTTTTTCTCCGTGCCGGGCCGCTGGGCTTCCGTGCGGGCGGTGATGAAGAAGACCGCGACGTTCGCGCGGACGGCCATGTCGTAGGCGACCTGCACCGGCACGATGGCCTTGGCCTGGGCGGAGGCCACGTAGCGCGACCAGACGGCCGGGACGTAACCAAAGTCATTGGCCATGAAATGAGGGACGTTGGTCAGCGCGGTCTCGTCGATGTCGAGGACGATGGCCAGCTTTTCGCCGGGTTTGACGGGCTTGTTGAGGCGCTTGGCGAGGTATTTGGTGGCCTTCAGGGTGACTGCGCCCAAGTCCTTGGCGTAGGAGCCGGAATTGATGTAGCGGTAGATCTCGCCCTTCGCGGTGTCGAGGTTGTCGGGCTCGACCGCCAGCTGGCGGGCAGGCAGGGCGAGGACGGCGGCGAGGGCAAGGAGGGCGGGGAATCGCTTGAACATGCGCCCGACTAAAGCACCCCGGCAGGAAAACTCAATCCGGGGTTGAACGAGCCCAAAGTTTAACCACTGCTGAACACCGATGAGCTGGAGGACTATGGGCGGCAGGCTGGAACCGGCTTGTCTGCCACCGGGTGCAGTCTAGAACTCGCGGATGGGAAAAAAGCTTCATCACTTGGTCCTGGTGCTGGCGGCCAGCCTGACCGGAGTCATCGCGCGGGCTGAGGAAGATCCGTACCTCTGGCTGGAGAAGGTCGAGAACGAGCAGGCCCTCGCCTGGGTGCGCGCCCGCAACGCCGAGTCGAAGGCGTTTCTCGAGGGCTCGCCTGGTTTTGAGCAATTACGCGGCGATTTGCGCGCGATCTACGATTCCGACGCAAAAATTCCCTACGTCGAGAAGATCGGCGGGCACTATTACAACCTCTGGAAGGATGCCCGGCACGAGCGCGGTCTTTGGCGGCGCACCACGCTGGACGAATACCGCAAGGCTGAGCCGGCTTGGGAAACCGTGCTGGACCTCGATGCTTTGGGTAAAGCGGAAGGCGTTGCCTGGGTCTGGAAAGGATCTGAAGCCCTGCGCCCGGATTTCCGGCGCTGCCTGATCGAGCTGTCGCGGGGCGGGGCCGACGCCACGGTCACGCGCGAGTTCGACCTCGTTGACAAGGCCTTCGTCAAGGGCGGTTTTGAGCGGCCGGAAGCCAAGGGGGGCCTGAGTTGGAAGGACGCCGATACCGTTTACGCCAACACGGATTTTGGCCCGGGCAGCATGACCAGCTCCGGCTATCCCCGCACCGTGCGCGAATGGAAACGCGGCACGCCCATGACCACGGCGCCCTTGGTTTACGAGGGCCGGGCCGATGATCTGGGCACTTGGGGCTATCGCGACCAGTCGCCGGGCTTCGCGCGCGACTTCGTCAACCGCGTCCTGGCTTTCTACAACGACGAACTCTACCTGCGGAGCGCGGGCGGGGAACTCCGGAAAATCGATGCGCCCAATGACACCAAGAAATCGGTGCACCACGAGTGGCTGCTGCTGGAGACGCGCACGCCGTGGACCGTGGGCGGGCAGACCTATCCGGCCGGGGCCCTGCTGGCGGCCCGCTTCGACGGATTCATGGCAGGGGAGAGAAAGTTCGCCGTTTTGTTCACCCCGACCGAGACGACTTCGCTGGAAGGTTACAGTTGGACGCGCGATCACCTGATCCTGAACGTGCTCGATGACGTCAAGAACCGCCTCTTCCTGTTGAGTCCGAAGGAAGCCGACTGGCAGCACGAAACCCTGCGCGGCACCCCCGCCCTCGGCACCGTCAGTGCCACCGGGATCGATGCCGACGAATCCAATGCCTACTTCATGACGGTGACCGACTTTCTGACGCCCACGAGCCTGGGCTATGGCGAGATCGGCCAGGAACCGGTCACGCTCAAGCAGACCCCGGCGTTTTTCGACGCCACTGGACTGGCCATCAGCCAGTACTTTGCCCCGTCGGCCGATGGCACGCGCGTGCCCTATTTCATGGTCGCACGGAAGGATACTGTCATGAATGGCCGCAACCCGACCCTCCTTGAGGGCTACGGCGGCTTCGAGATTTCGATGGTGCCTTGGTATAGCGCTACGACCGGGCGGGCCTGGCTGAGTTTGGGCGGCGTCTATGTCGTTGCCAACATCCACGGCGGCGGCGAGTACGGCCCGCGCTGGCACCAGGCGGCGCTGAAGGCCGGCCGCCACAAGGCCTATGAGGATTTCGCCGCGGTCGCGCGCGACCTGGTCAGTCGGGGCGTCACGGCTCCGGCGCAGCTCGGCATCACCGGCGCCAGCAACGGCGGCCTGCTGATGGGCAACCTGACGGTGATGTATCCCGGGCTGTTCGGCGCGGTGGTCTGCCAGGTGCCGCTGCTCGACATGAAGCGCTACCACCTGCTGCTCGCCGGCGCCTCGTGGATGGCCGAGTACGGCAATCCCGACACCGACGATTGGAATTTCCTGCAGAAATATTCGCCCTACCAGAACGTCCGGGCCGGAGTGAAGTATCCGCCCGTGCTCTTTACCAGCTCGACCCGGGATGATCGCGTCCACCCCGGTCATGCCCGGAAGATGATGGCGCGCATGAAGGAGCAGGGGCATGCGGTGAGTTACTACGAGAACATCGAGGGCGGGCACGGCGGCGCGGCCAACAACGAGCAGGCGGCCTACATGCAGGCGATCGCCTTCAGTTTCCTGCGCCAGCACCTCTTCCCGCCCGCGCCGCCGGTCCGTCCGCCGATGCCCACGCGGTTGCCCGACGGGCCCGGTGCCCCGGCCTTCAAGGTTGCCGGCGCGAAACCCGGTGACACCGCCCTGCGCGCCGGGCCGGGCGCCAACCCGCCGGTGGAGGCCGAGGGCGACTGGCTCGTCGGCCCGGACTACGTGCTCGCCCCGGAGCTCACTGTCATCGCGGGCGTGCCGCAGGGGAGGGTGGAGCAGTTCGAATTGGATTCGGCCGACAGCAAATTCTACCCCGGCATCGCGCGCGATGCGTTCGGCACGGCGGATCCGGCCAACCCGCTCACGTTGATCCTGAAAACGCACCCGGCGCCCTACAAGCGCACCATCACGGTCTACATCCCGAATCAATACGTGCCCGGCACCGCCGCGCCCTTCATCGTCACGCACGACGGTCCGCAGCTGGGCAAGCCCGACCTGAACCTCCCGCACATCCTCGACAACCTCATCGCCCAGCGCCGCGTGCCCGCGATGCTCGCCATCATGATCGCCAACGGCGGCGGTGATGCGCAGGGCAGCGAACGCGGTTTGGAATACGACACGATGTCGGGCAAGTTCGCCGAGTTCATCCAGGCCGAGGTGCTGCCGGCCGTGGAAAAAAACTGCCACGTGACACTCACGCAGGACCCTGACGGCCGTGCCGCGATGGGCGGCAGCTCGGGCGCGGCGGCGGCGTTCATCATGGCGTGGTATCACCCCGAATGGTATCACCGCGTGATCGGCTACTCGTGCACCTTCGTGAACCAGCAATGGCCGTTCAATCCCGGGACGCCCGGCGGCGCGTGGGATTTCCACGACAAGCTGGTCCCGCAAAGCCCCGTGAAGCCCATCCGCTTCTGGACGCACGTGAGCGACCGCGATCTCTACAACCCGAACATCATGCGCGACGGCATGCACGACTGGGTCGAGGCCAACCACCGCATGGCCGCCGCGCTCAAGGCCAGGGGCTACCACTACCAGTATGTCTTCTCGCTCAACTCCGGCCACACGGACCGCAAAGTGCGCGAGCAAACGCTGCCCGAGGCCCTCGAGTGGGTCTGGCGCGGTTATCCGATCACGGCCCCCGTGGCCGCGCACACGTCCGCGCTCGAGGTGATCACGCTGTCCACCTTGGAGCGTCAGGTCGCCCATCGCTCGGCGGGCCGGATGGAGTCGCCCCACTTTTCGCCCGACGGCGCGGCATTATATTTCAACCACGAGGGCCGGATCAAGCGCCTGAATCTGGCCGCGCCCGCTGCTGCCGTGGTCCTCGACACCGGTTTGCTCACGCGCTGCAACAACGACCACGGCCTCTCGCCCGACGGCACGCAGCTCGTCGTCAGCGACCTCACGGAGACGGGCAAGTCGCTCATGTATCTGCTGCCGGTGGGCGGCGGCACGCCGAAACGCATCGCGGCCTCCGAGCCCTCCTACTGGCACGCGTGGTCGCCCGACGGCAAGACGCTCGCCTACTGCGGGGGACGCGAGGGCAACTACGACGTCTACACCATCCCGGTGGCCGGCGGCCCGGAAACGCGCCTGACCACCGCGCCCGGCAATGACAACGGCCCCGATTATTCCGCCGACGGGCAGTGGATTTATTTTCACTCCAACCGCACGGGCCGCATGCAAGTCTGGCGCATGCACCCCGACGGCTCGGCCCAGGAGCAGGTGACCAGCGACGCGAACTACAACTGGTTCCCGCACCCGTCGCCGGACGGGCAGTGGATCGTCTACCTTTCGACGCCAACCGTGCCCGACACCGGCCATCCGTCCGACACGGACTATGTGCTGCGCCTGATCCCCGCCGCCGGCGGCGCGCCGCGTGACATCGCCAAGTTCTTCGGCGGCCAGGGCTCGCTTAACATTCCCTGCTGGTCGCGCGACAGCACGCGGCTCGCCTTCATGTCGATTGATCCCGCGCCATAACTGACCCCTTTCCAAGTTTATGAAATTCCATCTACTCCCAGCCTTGTTTGTCCTCGGCGCCGCCAGCCTGACCCACGCCCGCGACTACACCGCCCTCCTCGGGACTTACACCGACACGGACAGCCGCGGCATCTACGCCGTGCGGCTGAATGCCGAGACCGGCGCGCTCTCGACGCCCGAATTGGTGGCCGAATTGTCGAATCCGGAATTCCTCGCGCTGCATCCCAACGGGCACCTCGTCTATGCCCTGACCCAGGTGAAGTCGTCCGACGGGAAATCATCCGGCGCGGTGGCGGCGTTCACCCTAGCACCCGATACCGGCCAGCTCACTGCGCTGAATGTCCAGTCCGCCAACGGGGGTTCGCTCACCCATCTGGCGGTCGATGCGACGGGACGCATGCTGGTCGCGGCCAGCTATGGCGCCGGGTATGTCACTTCATTTCCCATTGAGTCCAATGGCCGTCTCGGGGCGCGCGCGAGTTTTCTCAATCAGGCCGGACCGCTCGGCCCGAAGAGCGACCGCCAGAACGCGCCGCACCCGCACTCCGTCACGCTTTCGCCCGACAATCGCCTCGCCTACGTGGCTGATCTCGGCGTGGACCGGGTGTTCGCCTACCAGCTGGCGCCGGAGCAGGGGAGCATCGTCCTGCACGAAGCCTCCTCCGTGACCATCGCGTCCGGGTCGGGTCCGCGGCACACGAAGTTTTCTCCCGATGGAAAATCCTTCTACATCCTCGATGAACTCGACGGTACCGTGACCGCCTGCCGTTACGATGCCGTGCGCAATATGGCCGAACCCTTTCAGCGTGTTTCCACGACGCCCGACGGTTACACCGGCCGGCAGTCCTGTTCCGAAATCCGGGTGCATCCCAGCGGCCGCTTCGTCTACGCGGCCAACCGCGGCAACAACACGCTCGCGGTCTTCGCGCGCGACCCGGCGACCGGGACGCTCACCCGCATCGAAGCCGTCTCCACGGGCGGCGAGACCCCGCGCAACTTTTCGCTCACGCCCGATGGCGCGTGGCTGCTCTGCGCGCATCAGACGACGAACAACCTGACCGTCTTCAAGGTGGACGCCGCCACCGGCCGGCTCACGGCCACGGCGAACACCGCCCGCGTGGCCAAGGCCGTCTGCGTGCTGTTCCTGCCCTGATCTTCGCGGTCAAGCATCCGTGTTCATCCGTGCAATCCGTGGCTAAAAACTTCTGCTCCTTCGTTGCATTGGTTTCAGTGCTCGGGGCGGCGGAAAATTATTTGCAGGATGTTGCGGTGATCTCGCAGGGAAAGAACCTCTTCCTGCTGCAGTGTGCGGCCTGCCACACGCTCGTGCAGGATGGGATCGGGCCGCCGCTCGGAGGCGTCACTACCGTGCTGGCGGAAAGCCGGCTGGTGGAGTGGCTCGCCGATCCGGCGAAAGTCATCGCCTCCGGTGACGCCCGGGCGAACGCCCTGTTCCGTCACTACAAGGTGCCGATGCCGCCCTTCGCGCACCTGCAGCCGGCGGAAGTTTCCGCCGTTCTGGCGTTCATCCACGCGGAATCCGTGGCGCAGAAGCTCAAGGCCTTCACGGTCGACCTGAACGCCTCGGCCGCCGCCGGACCGCGGTTGGTTCCGCCCGTGGAGAAGACCGCCCTCGTGATCGAGCTGGAGGATTACGTGCAAATCCCGCGGCTGCCCGGTCGCACGCCCTACAAGGGCATCACCCTGCTCCGGCCTGATCCGCGCGAGGCCGGCGCGCTGCTCGTCGACGAATTGATGGGCCTGCTCTACCGCGTGACCAAGGACCGCCAGGTGGGCGTGTTCCTCGATGTGCGCGGGATCTTCCCCGCCTTCATGTGCGATCCCGGCGTGGCAAGCGGCCTGGGCAGCTTCGCCCTGCACCCGGACTTCGTCCGCAACGGCATTTTCTACACGACGCACTCCGAGCTCCTGCGCGGCAATCCCGCGGTCAACGCGACCGACATTCCCGCCGACGTCCCGAAATTCGAGACCCCGCCCCTGGAGTGGGTACTGACGGAATGGCGCCTGACCGACCCCAAGGCCGTGGTGTTTGCCGGCACGCACCGCGAGGTGATGCGCTTCGTGACGCCGACGACGGGCCACGGTTCGCAGGAGATCGCCTTCGCCCCGGTGACCGGTCCGCACGATCCCGACTACGGCCTGCTCTATATCGGCTGCGGTGATGGCGGCTCGACCAATTTGAAGCGGCCCGACATGTCGGGCCATCCGCGGACGTTCCTCGGCTCCATCCTGCGCATTGATCCCGCAGGGCACAACGGTGCCAGCGGCCAATACGGCATCCCGGCTGACAATCCCTTCGCGTCGAGCGGCGACCCCGCGATCCGGAAGGAGATTTTCGCCTATGGTTTTAGGAATCCGCACCGCTTCAGCTGGGACCTCGCTCACGGCAAACGCATGATCGCCGTCGATATCGGCGAATCCAATGTCGAGGAGGTCAACCTGATCGAGCAGGGCGGCGCCTATGGGTACGGCGTCGGTGCACTGGAAGGCATCGCGCACCTCGACGCGAAAGGTGACGCCAAGGTGGTGCGCGCGGCGACCGCGGACGAGTTGGCGCCGTATCATCCGCCCTTCGGTCAATACGACCACCTTGACGGCGCCTCCATCACCGGCGGTTATGTCTACCGCGGCCCGCTCGCCGGGTTGCAAGGCAAGTATGTCTTCGGCGACATGGTCAACGGCCGGTTGTTCTTCATGAACCTGGACGCCCAGCCCGCGGACCACACGATCTATGAGCTGAACCTCGTGCGCGACGGCGCCGCCACGGGCCTCAAGCTGCTGTCGAAGGTCGATCGCGCGCACCTGCGCCTCGGGTATGACGACCGCACCGGTGATCTGTTCGTCACGACGAAGGAAGACGGGATGGTGAGGAAAGTAAGCGCGGCTTACTTTCAGCGATAAGCTTGGCTGGTGCCGGAGTGGTGAATGCCTTGGGCCTTCCGCTTAATGCTTATCGCTTACAGCTTACCGCTGGGTAAAAGAAACCATGGCACTGAAGATCAAGTGGAACGATGACCGGGTGAGGGGAGCCACCACGGCCATTTTGCTCATCAGCCGTGACCGGCTGGCCCGCGGCGAGACGGAGAATCTGGTCCAGGCTTCGCTCGCGGAGTTTCGGGCGGATACCGAGGGCTACAAACTGAACAAGAAAACCTGGGCGGATGCCCGGGAACTCGGGCCGTTGGTCAAGCCGCAGCACGTGGCGAATTACCATGAGCTGATTTCAGCCATCGACCGGCTCACCGCGAAATGGACGCAGGCCAAACGTCAGTTCAACAGCCTGCTGGAACTCGACAACGCGCTGGTGGAGCAGCTCAGGGGAGTGAGCGGAATCAGCCGCGGCGCAGGCCGCGCGACTGATCCTTAGCGCCTAGCAAGGCGCATCAGGAAGCAGTGAGCGGTGAGCCTGGTACTGGGTCAGTTTGTTGTAGGTCGGGCTTTATGCCCGACACCCAAGTAATCTGTCGGGGATCAGCCGTCGCTCTGCGAGCTATGGCCTGACAAGTAAACCCCGACCTACAAACGATCGAACCGGTGGTAGAAAACCAAATTGACTCACTACCGATTGGCGCTGGCGCAGCCAATCCGCCTACTCGTTCAGGTGGCGCTGGGGCTTGGCTTTCAGGCGGCCCTGCAGCGTGTACAACTGAGCGAGCCCTTCGTTCAGCAGGCGTTCGCCGGTGCCGACCGCCACGTAGGTGCCGTCGCTGGCCCCGTAGCCGCCGCGCGCCGCCGACTCGATGTCGGGCGTGTAACCCATCCACGGATCGGACGACTGGGAGCAATAGCCGAGGAAGAACGCGTGCGGCAGGCCGGATTTCCGGCGCCAGTCCACTTGGAATAGATGGAAGGGTTCGCCGGACATGGTGACGAAGCCGATGTTCGTATTGAGCAACAGGACAGTGACGCTGGTCTGCAGCGTTTTGTTCAACCAAGGCGTCTCGGGTCGCTCCGGCTGGTCGTTCTTGAGCGTGGCCGCCCAGCGGTTCTCGACGGTGATGGTCTTGGAGGCGGCCAGGAGCTGTTCCGCTTTGCCGGGAACGGACTTCAGTTTCTCTAGCACCGCGAGCACTTCGGTCGCGAGGGTTTTGCCCATCGCGTCGACGACAGGGAGGTCCTTGGTGGAATCACCCGAGCGCGCGAGCATCAGCGGGTTGATGTCGCCCGCGGCGCCCTGCAGGAAGAAGCAGACCGCGCCGCCCCCGAGCTTGGCCTCGACCTCCGTGCGCATGGCCCCGGGATAATCGGCGGAGAGTTTGCGGTTGGGCGGCCCGAGCACGACCGGATGGCAGGCATAGTTCACCAGCACGGCGCGCACGGCCCCCTGCGCATCCGTCACGCGCAGCACGCCCACCGTCGGGTCCACCGGACCGTAGGGGATGCGTTCGGGATTATCGAAGTGGGTGAGCGAAAATCCGCCCGGCTGGCGCACGAGGCGGTTGTAGCCCAGCTGGATCGAGCCTTCGCCCGCGGCAAAGAACGCGGGAAACATGTTCTGTTTGGCCGTCTTGATGGCCGCGAGCACCTTGCGCTCCGTCTCGGCACGGAGGGTGGTGTCCTTGGCGGGAAAATTGGCCTCGTCGAGTACCGGCCCGGAGTGGGTGTGCGTGTTGAGCAGGAGCAGGCGGTCGATGCCGAGTTCGCGCATCTGGGCGTGGAGCCACGGGGAGGTGCTCACGCAAAGGTCCCAGGTCACCAGCGCGACGGTGGTCGGGCCGGACTGCAGGACGAGCACCCGGGCCGTGATCGGATAATTGACACCGTCGGAGGGCGGCGGCGTTTCATAGCCCATCCGCGAACCGCCGAGGGGCGGGGTGATGTCCACCATCGTGATGCCGGCCAGGATGCCGTCGGGTGCGGCCGGCAGAGTGACGGCGGCGAGCACGGCGCAAATCAGGACCGGGAGCCAGCGGGATGATTTCATGCACGGGAAAATGACGAGGGCGGGAAAAGAGGGGAGCTTTTTCGCAGCGGAAAGAGCGAGCGGTAAGCAGTAAGCGGCAGGCTCAGAGGGGTCTCACGCGAAGGTGCGAAGACACGAAGTTTTGTAGGTCGGGCTTTATGCCCGACAGGTTGTGTTCCCGTGTCGGGCATAAAGCCCGACCTACATTAAACTGACCCACTCCCCGTCCTTCGGTGAAAATAGCTCAGGCGCGCTTCTTCGGCTTGATGCGGGTGACCTTGTAGACCTTGCCCTTGGCGTCGTAGGTCGTCCATTCGCCGCACTGGACGTCGCGATCGAAATAGCCCGAGCGCATGCGGGTGCCGTCCTTGCGATACCACTCCCAGTAGCCGTGCATCTGGCCGGCCTTGAGCTGGCCCTTGGCTCAGAGCGAGCCGTCGGTGTGATACTTGAGGCGGGGAGAGCTTGGCGGGGGACATGGGGAGAGCCGTATGCCGCCCGGCTATCGTTTTTCGGGAGCGGGGCGGTCCGCGGGGCGGGTGAAAATCACGGGCTCAATCCTGTCCGCCGCCGCCAAGGCGGCACCGCGGAAGACTTTTTCATACACGGCATTGTTGTTTTCCCACTGGCGGGCGGTGTAGCGGTACGAAACCATGCCGAGTTCCTGCTTCACGTCGCCTACGACCAGGGTCAGGTGGGCGCGGAAGATGAATTCGTTGCCGATCTCCTCCCGGAGTCCGTGGTGGAAGACGCGCAGTTCGAGCGGGTGCAGTTGCGTCTTTTCGGTGAGGCGCTCCGCCGTAACGGCCACGGGCCACTTGCGCTGTTTGGCCACGTATTGGAAAGCCTGGTCGATGTGGTCGAATTCCGTGCTGACGTTCCGCCGGTCCGGGGCGTTGTCGATCACGATAATCGCGAGCTTGGGAGGCTTGGCAGCCGCCTTGGCATCATCCTTGGCGCGGGCCGGTGGCGCCGGTCAGGAGGAGGGCGGCAGCGAACAGGAAACGGGGGAGGGATGATTTCATGGGCTGGGGATGGAGGATACGTTCCGGCTGTGGCCCCAGCCGTTAGCACTAAGTTGGCCGGGGGTGGCCCTGCGTCAAATCATCAGTCCAATCCGCCGCGGTGTATTGGCCCCGAAGGGGTGACTGCAGCGGGCCTGTCGGCCATCCTGTCCGTCGTAGCCTTGGCGACGGCGGACGTCCCAGGGCAGCGAGGAAACAAGGCGCGAAGCCGCGCGGGCCGATCAGTGCTGGTGCTCGGCGAGGTGCTGGCGCAGCAGATCCTTGCCGTAGTCGTTGCCGTTGGGCGTGCGGATGACGACATGGATGTGCTCGCGCGTGGCCTTGCCCCTCTCCTGGATCATGGTGTTGCCGACCGGGCGCTGGTGGTCGAACTCGATCAGGATGACGGGGGAATGAATGCGGTAGTAGAAGACGGCCTCGTCAGCGGTGCCGCCCACCCAGGCAAACCAGGTTTCGTCGAGATGCGCCTTCACTTCGTCCATTTTCACCCGGGCGTGGCCTTCCGCCTGGTTGTTCACGAACAGGCCGATCAGTTCCAGCAGGCTGGCTTTCTGGGCCGGGGAAAATGTGGTGACGGCCACGCCGGCGTAGTCGATCACGACGTTGTCCTTGAAGGCCTCGGCCTGGTTGCTGCTTCTCGTCTTTTCGGGCGAGAGCGTGGCGGCCGCGCGCTGGGCGGGGTCGAGGGCCTGCATCAGGGCCAGGCCGCGGTTCTGTTCGTCCTGCAAAATGACGTTGCCCGCATATTTGCCGGTCTTGGTGTGGATCGGCTCCCCGCCGAGGAAGGCGGGGGTCATGACCACCTGGTCCCCGAGGACAAAGGTGTTGATCACGAGATGATGGCCGTCGATCTGCCAACCCCACGGCTTGGTCGGCGAGGGCAGGCCCATCACGGTGAAGAAGTAGAGTTCCTCGTCGTAGATCTGGCTGTTGTCATTGAGCTCGCGCAGGGTCTGGTCGGTCTTCCGGATCGCGTCGGCGAGAGCGAGGCCCTTGGCGCTGAGGGTGACGCGCAGGAGGTTGCGGGCGGCTTCGTGCTGCTGCGCCGTCATCTCCTTGAGGCTGACGCCCTGGCGCAGGTAGATGCCGTTGTCGACATTGCACCAGCGGCGCCACTCCGGGTCGTCGACGGCGAAGAGCGTGCGCAGCTTCTGGGTGGGCGTCAGCGTCGCCAGGAAGGCTTGGGCGGCCTCGACCATCGGTGCGGTGGAGACGCCGGTGGACTTGAGCGGGAAGAGGCCCGGCGTGATCCCCTTGCCGGTGGCGACGCCGACGAAAGGTTGGGCGACGGCCTGCAGCTCGCGCTCGGCAAAGGATTTCTTGGCGGCGAGCAGGGCCTCGCTGGGGTCGGACTGGGCTGGGAGGTTGAGACCGTTCGCGCCGGCGGCGAAGGCGAGCAGGAGGCGGAATATCGGCAAGCCGCGATGAGCGGCGGCGGACGGGGTGGGGTGGGCCATGCCGGAGGGTTATCGCGGGCTGTTGGTTGCTCAAGCCGTAAGCGGTGGGCGCAGTGAGGCTCATGCGGCTGACTGCGCAGATAGCGATGGACGGGGAGTCGTCGCCCAAACAGAGTTCCACCGCATCACCCCGAGAAATCCCGGATGAAAACCGATCGCATCTTCTACTCCATCACGGCGGCGCTGATTCTGCTCATCATGTTCGCCGGCTTTCGGGAGTTCTTCACCAGCGGGCACGGTGATGGCGGCCGGATCATTGCGCCGGGTATAATGCCCACCGTGATCGTGCATGGCATGGCCATCACGGCCTGGTATGTGCTTTCGCTGGTCCAGTCGCTGTTGATCTCCGTCAAGAACCGGAAGCTGCACATGAAGCTCGGCTGGAGCTCCGTGATGCTCGTGCCCGTCGTCGCCGTCAGCGGGGTATTGGTGGCCATCCGCTCGGTGCAGGGCACGCCGGGCTTTGTTTTCTTTGGGATGAAATATGAAGACTTCCTCCTGCTCATGCTGGTCGAGATCGCCGTCTTCACGCTTTGCGTGCTGGCGGGTATCCTGACGCGGAAGCGGCCGGAGATCCACCGGTCCATGATGCTGACCGCGAGCCTGAGCCTGCTGCTCGGCGCCACGGCGCGGATGCCATGGCTGAATGCGCCCTTTGGTGGGAACACCCCGGCAGGATTCTTCGGCCCGGTCTTCGCCCTCGGGGCAGTGCTGCTGCTCGTGAACTCGGTCCGTCTCCGGGCCTTTGACCGTTGGCTGGCCGCGGGCTATGGCGTGATGGTCGTCAGCTATGGGCTGGCATTCTATCTCGGGCCGACCGACGCGTGGCGGCATCTGGCCAGTGGGTTGCTGAAATAGGAGGGGGAAGTCTCACGCGACGCAGCCGAGAGGCGGAGATGGTCAAGCCGCAGGCTTGGCCCCGAAGGGGTGACCGAGCGGGTGCCCTAGGGCAGCGAGGGAACAAGGCGCGAAGGTTCAGCCACGGATGGCGCGGATGGACACGGATTGATTGGCCGGACCCGCGCCGTTGACACCGCCCGGGACGTCCGCTGAATCGCACCAATGGACTGGGACGAAAAATATCGGAAGGGCGAAGTGTTCTGGAACAAGGGCGCGCCCTCGCCGCCGCTGAAGGAGTATCTGGACCGGCATCCCGTGACCGGGCGGGTGCTGGTGCCGGGCTGCGGGCACGGGCATGAGGTGGCGCTGGCGGTGGCCTGCGGCTTGGATGCGGTGGGCCTGGACATTGCCCCGACGGGAGTGGCGGCCGCCCGCGCCCTGTATCCGCAACTGGCGGAGCGGTTCGTCACCGGCGATTTGTTTGATCCGCCGGCGGAAATGCGCGGCGCGTTTGATGTGGTGTTGGAGCACACCTGCATGAGCGGGCTGCATCCCTCGCTGCGCGCCGACTACCGGCGCGGCATCGACCTGACCCTGCGGCGCGGGGGGCTGCTGATCGGGGTGTGGTTCATCAATCCGGACCTCGACCCGGGCGATGAGGGGCCGCCTTTCCCGTTCAGCGTGGCCGATCTGACGGCGCTGTTCGCGGCCGGCTACGAAATCGTGGACGACTATGTGCCGGAGCTGACCTTTGACACCCGGACCGGCCGGGAGCGGGTGCGCGTGTTGCGGCGCATCGGGTGAGGCGGTATGCGGAAGGCCGGACTTGACAGGTGATAGCATTGATAGCAGCTTGCCATCGTGCCGCAATTACTCGTTCGTGACATTGAATCCGCCGTGGTGAAGAAGCTGCGCCGCCGGGCGGCGGCGGCGGGCATTTCGATGGAGGAAGCCCACCGCCAGCTGCTCCGCAGCGCCCTCACCGGCAGCCAGGCCGGACCGCAGGAGGATTTTCTCGCCTACCTGCGCAGCATCCCGGGCGGCGGGCCGATCGCCTTTCCCCGCGCCACCGACCGGCCGCGGCGCAACGAGTTCTGATGGCCTACCTGATCGACACCTGCGTGCTCTCCGAGTTGCGCAAGCCGAAGGCCAATCCCGGCGTGGCGGTCTGGATGGCAGGTATCCAGCCGGATGAAGCGTTTCTCAGTGTGCTCATCTTGGGTGAGATTCGCCGGGGCATCGAGCTGCGCCGGGCCAAGGACCCCGTGGCGGCGCGGGCCTTGGAGCGCTGGTTGCTCGGGCTCGAATCGCATTATGCGGACCGGATATTGCCCGTTACGGCGGCCATTGCCGACCGCTGGGGCCGGCTGTCGCCCGCGCAGCCGCTGCCGGTGACGGACGGGTTGATCGCGGCCACGGCTTTGGAGCACAAGCTCACGGTCGTGACGCGCAACACGGATGACTTTGCCCGGGCGGGAGTGGGGCTGTTCGATCCGTTTGAGGCGTAGTAGG
Source organism: Opitutaceae bacterium (assembly GCA_043745015.1). GTDB lineage: Bacteria > Verrucomicrobiota > Verrucomicrobiia > Opitutales > Opitutaceae > Lacunisphaera. The sequence continues at coordinate 17,204 of JAYTUA010000198.1, forward strand.
CTTGGCCTCCTTGTTCGTCAGACAGACTGGCAGGCGGGCTCGAATCGCAAAAATGCACAAGTAACCTATTAGGTTACTTGTGCATGGGGAGTGAATGTCGCCTATTAAGTGACATGTGATTTCAGGCAGGAAAGAGTTTGTCATCTAATGAATGACAAACTCAGTGGCCGGGGGACTCACGCGCGCCGTTGCCCGGTTCCTGTTGCGCCGTGCTCGGCGCCCGGGATCAGTCGCGCGGCCTGCACCGCGGCTGAGCTGCGGGCCCGGTGTTTGTCCTCGGTTCTCGCGCCTCCTGTTGCTGCCTGCTGGCAGCCCGGGACCAGTCGCCCAGCGCCTGTCTCGCCCTGCTGGCCTCCCAGGACGTGTCCTCAGAGCTGCGTCGAACCGCACTCCAAGGCACGCCTGCGCTGTGGCGGGCATTCGTCGCGAAACCGAGGCAAAAAGGCGCGAAGAGGCGGTAAGTAGTCTATTAAACTACTTACGGATCAGGCGGAGGCGTTTGAGGAGACGGGGCTCGTTCTTGCGGGTGAGCTCGTGTTGTGACCGTTCCTGCCCGAGGGCATCAGCCGTCGCCAAGGCTATGGCCCGACAGGCCCGGCACGGTCACCCCTGCGCTGGAACTCCGGGGCCGGCACGCAAGCGTGCAGGCCATTTGTTCGGCAGCCCGCCCAGTGGGCGCCTGTCTGCCTCACCCGCAGACCATATCCGAATGTGGACTATCAGACCACGGACTATGAGTCACATATCCAGGGAAAGCCGCAGAATAGAAGGCCGAGGCCAAGACGCGGCCCGTTCGGGAGACGGGCCCTCCAGCGGAGGCGGGATCAGCGATCCCGCCCTACAGCGGCATCTAAAGCGGAGCGGGCGTCGTTCATCCTTCGCCAAGGCTACGGACGACAGGCAAGCGACGCCCCTACAGCTCGGATAGTTCTAGGACGCGAGGGGGTTGAGGCCCTTGAGCTTGAAGTGCGGAGCGGCGGCGAGCAGATGGCTGTCGTTGGAATAGACGGCCTTGAAGCCGTTCACAGCCGCGGTGGCCAGGTGCAGTGCGTCGGCTCCGCGCAGATAAACGGTGCGGGGCAGGCTGGCATAAACGGCGCTGATCCGCTCCAGCACTTCCGGGCCGACCGGCAGCCAGTGAAAGGCGCCGGCTTC
>JAYTUA010000199.1:0-18288 GCA_043745015.1 Opitutaceae bacterium
GTGAGCGTGGCGCGGTTGATGAATTCGGCGGGGATATCCTTGAGGTGACCCTCGACCGCGGCGGCGTGCAGCGGGGTGTCGCCAAAGTCGTTGCGGGAAATCAACAGGTCGAGCGTGAGGCGGTCGGGCGGAATCTGGCCGAGGAAACCGGATTCGGCGGCGGCATGGATCGGCGTGTGGCCGGACTTGCTGTGGAGGACGAGATTGTCGTGGGTGAGCAGGGCGGAAGGAATCTGGTCCAGATGGCCGGAAATGGCGGCGGCGTGCAGGCAGGTGTCGTGATTGGTGGTCTTGAGCAGCAGGTTCCCGGCGGTGAGGAATTCCGGCGGGACCTGGTCGAGGTGGCCGTTCAAGGCGGCGGTGTGGAGGACGGTTTCGCCGCTGATGTTCGGCGAGACCAGGGTGGCGCGGGTGATGAACTGCCGGGGGAAGCGGGCCAGGGTGCCGTTCTCGGCGGCCTCGTGCAGGAGGGTGTTGCCGGTATCGGTCTTGCACAACACCAGTTCAACCGTGAGGAGGCCCGGGGGCAGCTGGTCGAGGGTGCCGGAGGCGGCGGCCTGATGGAGCGGGGTCAGGCCGCTGTTGGAGCGGCTGAGCAGAAAATTGCGGGTGAGGAGGGCGGCGGGAAACTGGGGGAGGGTGCCCTCGCGAGCGGCGAGGTGCAGCGGGGTGAAGCCGGCGTCGTTCTTAATCAGGAGCAGCTCGGGCGTGAGGAGTGCGGCCGGAAGCTGGCCAAGGGTGCCGTATTTGGCCGCGAGGTGGAGGGGGGTGTTGCCCGAGGCATTGCGGGCGGTCAGGTTCGCCGCGGTGAGCAGCGCTGCGGGCAGTTGGGCGAGAGTGCCACTGCGGGCCGCGGAGTGAAAATCGGTCTTATCCATGCCTGGGTCAGTCAAAAAACCCCGGCACACTTAGGCAAGCCCGCATCTATCCGGATGTGTGGCGGGAGGGGTCGCGGATGATTTGGGTTTGCTTTAACCCCTTGGTAAAGCAGCATGACAGCCCGATGACCACACCAGCAACCACGCCGGAGCCCGCCAAGCCCAAGCTGGGTGCGGTGCTGTTGGTGGATGACGAAACCCCCCTGCTCGACCTGTACAGCGAGGTCCTGTCCGCGCATTTTGAAGTGGCGACGGCCACCAGCGCCAAGGAGGCGGGATTCATTTTGCACAAGAAGGTGTTCAAGGTGGTGGTGTCCGACCACCTGATGCCGGGCGGCAATGGCCTGAGTTTCCTGGTGGATGCGCGGGAGGAATTTCCCGACATGCAGCGGGTGCTCGTGACGGGCTACATGAAGCCCGAGATGCTGCTGCGCAGCGTCAACGAGGCGGCGCTCTACCGCTATCTGCTCAAGCCGGTGTCGCTGCCCGAACTGTTGAAGACGGTCGTCAACGCGGCGAAATTGTACGACCAGACGACCGCCGGCCGCGCCTGAGTCGGTCGCCAGTTTGGGGTAGGTCGGGCTTTATGCCCGACACCCACGCGTTATCTGTCGGGGATAAACCCCGACCTACAGACGAGCGGGCCGATGGGGGAAAACAAACCCACCACCCGCTCAATCATACCGGCGCCGGAGATTGCTCGGGAGCAGCCCGAGTTCCTCGCGATACTTGGCCACGGTGCGGCGGGCGAGCTTGAGTCCCTTGCCCTGGAGCAGGCCGACGATTTCCTGGTCGCTGCGCGGCGAGCCGGGATCCTCGGCCGCGACGAGGTCGGCGATCATCTCCTTGACGCTGGTGTTGGCGACCGCGGCGCCGGCGTCGGACTGGTAGCCGGAGGTAAAGAAGAACTTCATCTCGAAGACCCCGTGCGGGGTCTTGATGAACTTGTTGGCGAGGGCGCGGCTGACGGTGGTCTCGTGCACGCCGATGATGTCGGCAATCTGCGTCATGGTGAGCGGCTTCAGCTTGGACACGCCCTCGGCGAAGAATTCGTGCTGGTGCTTGAGGATCTCGCGCGTGATGCGCTCGATGGTGCGCTGGCGCTGCTCGATGGCGTTGATGATGAATTTGCCCGAGCGGAGCTTCTCGCGCAGGTAATCGCTCTCCTGCTTACTCAGCTTGCCCTTCGCGATGAGGTCCTTGTAGGTGCTGCTCAGGCGCAGGCGGGGGATGTAGTCCTGGTTGAGGATGATCTGCCATTCGCCGTTGTCCTGCTCGACGGTGACGTCGGCCACGACGACCCGGTTGGAATCGTCGGCGAAGCGGCGGCCCGGGGCGGGTTCCAGGGTGCCGATGATCTCGATTGATTCCTGGATGATCTCCGGGGCGAGGCCCATCTTGCGGGAGAGGTCGGGAATGCGCCGGCGGACCAGCAGGTCGAAGTGATCCCGGACGATTCGCGTGGCCACGGATTTCCCGCGACCCTGCTGTTCCAATTGGATGAGCAGGCAGTCGCCGAGGGACCCGGCCCCGATGCCCGGGGGATCGAAGGTCCGCAGGAGCTTGGCGGCGGCCTGTACGGTCTCCAGCGGCAGGCTGGTGAGCAGGGCCAGGTCGGGCAGGGTGGCGGTCAGGTAACCACGGTCATCGAGGCTCCCGATGAGATAGCGCAGGGCCTCCAGGACGGCCGGGGGGCATTCCGCCAGCTCGGCCTGCGACATCAGGTGCTGTTGCAGGGAGGTATCGGTGGTGAGCGAGTCGTAGAAATGCTGGCGGCGCTCATCCTCCTCGCTGGTGGTCGGGCGCACTCCCCCGGTGTCGGCCATTTGATCCCGCCAGTCCTGCCCGATGCGTTCGAGCATCTGGCGGTCCTTGGAGAAATCCATCTCCTCGCGGTGATCGTCGCTGTCGTTCGCGGACTTCTCGTCGCCGCTGGTCGCGGATTTTTCGAGGCTGACGTCATCCATCGGCAGCTCCTCCAGGGTGGGATTGGCCTGGAGTTCCTCTTGGATGGTGGCGCGCAGATCCAGCGCGGCGACCTGCAGGATCTTGAGCGATTGCCGCATCTGCGGCGCCAGCATGAGCTGCTGCGTCTGCCGCTGCTGGAAACTCTGGTTGAGTCCTGGGCCGCTCATGCGTGATTGGGCTGGCCCCGGTTACGCGCGCGCCTGGTAGTTGATCGGAAACGACGGCGCGGAGCCCGGTTTGTCGGGCGGGAAGACCTCGGCCAGGTAGACGGCCAGTTTTTCGTTGGTCGGACCGTAGCGGTCGCTGTAAAGGTACATTTCCAGGTCCGTTAGCATCTCGTATGCCGACGGGTAGCGCTGGTCGCGGTCGCGCTGGAGGGCCTTGTGCAGGATGGCCTCCAGCTTGGGATCAATGTCGGCCCGGAGGGTGGCAAACACCGGCATCGGCATCGTCAGGATGTTGCGGCGGGACTCGAGGCGGGTGGCCCCGCGGAAAATATTCCGGCCGAGCAGGATCTCGGTCAGCACGATGCCGAGGGAGAACAAGTCGGACCGGCCGTCGGTGACGGCGTAGCTGGCGCCCTCGGTGGAGAGGTACTCATCCTTGCCGGGGATGATCTTGCCTTCCTCATTGTACATCAGGTCAAGGGCCTTCGCGATGCCGAAGTCCGTGAGCTTCACGTCGCCCTCGATGGCGAGCATGACGTTCTTGGGGTTGACGTCCCGGTGCACGATCCCGAGCAGGCGGCCGTCCACGTCGCGCTTGGTGTGGGCGTAACTGAGGCCGCGGCAGACGCGGGAGGCGATGAAGACCGCCATGTCGATCGGCACCTGCTTGCCCAACTCGGCATGGCGTTCGATGAACTGCTCCAGGTTCACCCCGCGGACAAACTCCATCGTCATGAAATACTGGCCGCCGATCTGGCCGAGGTGGTAGGTCTGGACGATATTGGTATGGATCAGGTCGGCCACCAGGCGGGCTTCGCCGATGAAGTTCTTCTGAAACTCGGGGATGCTGGAATACTCCTCCCTAATAAGTTTGATCGCGACGGTCTTGCGAAAATTGCCCGAGCCCTTCTGGGTCGCCTCGTAAACCAGCCCCATGCCGCCCTCCGCGAGCTTCCGGGTGAGCTCGTATTGGAGTTCGGTGAAAATGTGCTTGAGGGAGGACGTAGCCACGGCTCCAGAAAAGCGACGGGCTTGGTAAGTGGCAAGAACTCTGCGGCGATATTTGCACGCTTCCTGCTACAAGCTTGATTTTCCGGGAAGGGGGTGGATTGACAGACGGAGTGGCCGGCATAGGTTGCGCCCCATGATCACGCTTACTTCCCGTGCCGCCCGCCAAGTGCAGTCCATGCATGCCGCGCAGGGTGATGCGCAGAAGCGGCTGCGGGTATTGATCGAGGACGGCGGCTGCTCGGGATTCCAGTACGGCATGTCCTTTGATGTGCCCAAGGCCGGCGACCAGACCTTTGAGACGGAAGGCGTGCAGGTGCTGGTGGATCCGACCAGCCTGGCCTACCTTAGCGGCACGAGCATCGATTTTGACGATGGCCTGCAGGGCAAGGGCTTTGAGATCCGCAATCCCAACGCGCAGGCCACCTGCGGCTGCGGGAAGTCCTTCAACTGATTTATTGTAGGTCGGGGTTTATCCCCGACAATCGGAGTCCAGCTGTCGGGCCTAAAGCCCGACCTACCGGACAATCTCACACCCGCGCCTCGTGCAGGGCCACGATGCCGAGGGTGAGCGGCGTCGCGTAGACCGACCCGAATCCCGCGCGGCGGATTTCCTCTGCGATCCCGGCGCGCCCGGGGAATTGCTCGACGGAGCCGCAGAGATACTCGTAGGCGGAACGGTCGCCGGTCACCAAGCCGGCGATGGCGGGCAGAATCAGCTTGAGATACGCGTAATAGAACGGGCGGAACCAGAAATACGGCTGGGAGAACTCCAGCAAGAACAGCCGGCCGCCGGGCCGCAGCACGCGGCGCATCTCGGTCAGCGCCTGGTGCCGGTCCGCCATGTTGCGCAGGCCAAAGGCAATGGTGACAGCGTCAAAGCTGCCTTTCGGCAACGGCAGGGCCAGGCCGTCGCCCTGGGTGAATTCGATTTCCTGCCAGCGCCGGCAGCCGGCGCGCTTTTTGACCGCCTCGTCCAGCATGGGCTGGCAAAAATCCATCCCGGTCACCTTGACCCCGGCGGGCAGGCCGTCAGCCAGGGCGAAGGCCACGTCCCCGCTGCCGGTGGCGAGGTCGAGAATGGCGGCCGGCCGGGTGTCGCGGACCCGGCGAACCAGTTTTTGCCGCCACCAGAAGTCCACCCCCCCGCTCAACAGGTGATTGGCGAGGTCGTAACGCCCCGCGATGCGGGCAAACATCGAGTTTACGGCCTTCGGATCAGGCATGGGAGGGGGGTAGGCATTGTGTGGCTTTGCGATTGACGCAAGCACTGGGTGGTGAATTATTTGTGCCTGAAACATCCAAGGTTTAAATTTTAACCCCACGCCAAGCCATGTCGACCAACCTGACCAAACGCGAGATCGTGCTGGAAATCTACGAGAAGACCGGGTTTCCGCAGAAACAAATCCAAGATACGGTGCAGATGACCCTTGATATTGTGATGAATGCACTGGCGGCGGGCCGCAACGTCGAGCTCCGCAACTTCGGTGTCCTCGAAGTCCAGGTGCGCAAGGCCCGCGTCGGCCGCAACCCCAACAAACCCGAGACCGAGGTCGTGATCCCGGAGCGGGCCGTGGTGAAATTCAAATCGGGCAAGATTCTCAAGCAGAAGATCAAGCAGTTGAGCCTCGATAAATTGCGCAGCAATCCGCCGCCGCCGGCCTCGGCCTGAGCGCGCGCCAGTCGCAGCGAGGCATGGCCGGTTTTCAGTCGCTTCCCGGCTTCCGGGATCTTTACCCGGAGGATTTTTCCCGCCGCCAGCATATCTTTGCGGTCTGGCGCCGCAGCGCGTCCGCCTTCGGCTTTCAGGAATACGATGCGCCCGTGCTCGAGCCGCTCGAGCTTTACAAGACCAAGTCGGGCGACGAGATCGAAGCCCAGTTGTTCAGCTTCAAGGACAAGGGTGAGCGCGAGGTTTCCCTGCGACCCGAGATGACCCCGACGGTCTGCCGCATGGTCGGCGCCCGCGCCGGCGCGCTCAAGCGGCCGATCAAATGGTTCAGTATCGCGGAGTTTTACCGCTACGAGCGGGCCCAGAAGGGCCGGTTGCGGGCGTTCCACCAGTTCAATGCCGACATTTTCGGCGAGGCCGGTCCCGAGGCCGAGGTCGAGTTGATCGCCCTGCTCATCCAGTGCCTGGCCGGTTTTGGGCTCACGAAGGATGATTTCATGATCCGGCTGAGTGACCGCAATCTATGGTTCTACTATTTGGAGGCACTTGGCTTTACCGAAGTTCAGATTCCAGTCGTCTTGTCTGTGGTGGATCGACTTGGGAAGACCGAGACCGGTGTAGAGGCTTTTAAGGCATACGAAGAAAAGTTCGGCAAGCTGGACGAAAATACACGGAGAGTTGTTCATGCCTTCGCGCTCCAAGACGGTGCTCAATTTAGCGAACAGGAAATACTGACCAAGTGGCTCAAGGACGCCAAGCCAGAGGCGCGAAACAAGGTGTCGGAGCGCATGGCTGACTTCCGGAAGCTGCTAGATGGGCTGACTGCTATGGGTCTTAAGGATTTCATCAAAATCGATATGAGCGTCGTGCGCGGGCTGGCCTACTACACGGGCTTTGTGTTCGAGGCCTTCGACCGGAAGGGCGACCTGCGCGCGCTGGCCGGCGGCGGACGCTACAACGATCTCGTGAAGAAACTCGGCGGCCCCGATCTGCCCGCCGTCGGTTTTGCTATTGGCGACGTGACGACCGGCCTGCTGCTGGAACAGCGCGGGCTGGCTCCGGCCCAGGCTGCGGCGCCCGGGGTTTATGTCGTCATCGGCGGCGAGGCGGAGCGGAAGGCGGCCTTTGCCGACATCCAGGCCCTGCGGGCCGCCGGTGTCACGGTCGAGTATCCTTTCAAGGAGCTGGCCTTCGGCAAACAGTTCAAGGCGGCCTCCGAGTCCGGCGCGAAGCTGGCCCTCATCTACGGCGGCGACGAGCTGGCCAAGGGCGTGGTCAAGATCCGCCACCTCACCGACCGCACCGAGCGCGAGGTGCCGCACGCAGAAGTGCTGGCGGCGGTGCGGGCGGCCCTGACCGATTAATAATCCCGAACCTGTCGTTCTGTGCGCCGCGCAGAATCCAGGATAACATGCCAAAAATGCCCGAACTTCTGCTCAGCCTCGGCCGGATTCTGCTTATGCTGGCCGGCGTGTATGTGGTGCTGGCCGTGGGCGCGCACTTCGTGTCGCAGACGATGATTTTTCCGCGGCCGCCGGTGAAGTATGAACTCGGTCCGGACTACGTCCAACTTACGGCCCCCGATGGGGTGAAGATCGCCGCCCGGCACTGGCCGAATCCCCGGGCGAAATACACGCTGATTTACCTGCACGGCAATTACGAGGAACTCGGCAGCCTCGGGGAATATCTTCCGACCTTCGTGGCGGCGGGTTATGCCGTCTTCGCGATCGATTACCGGGGCTATGGCCACAGTGGCGGCACGCCCAGCGAGGCCAATATCTATGCCGACACCCTGCTGGCCTACGACTACGTGCGCACCAAGCTCGGCGTGCCGGCCGACCGGATTGTTGGCTTTGGTTATTCGCTGGGGGCCGGGCCGGCCGTGAACCTCGCGCTGCACCAGCCGGTGGCGGGGCTCGTCCTGCAGGGGGCGCTCATCAGTGCGTATCGGGTCATGACGCACATCCCGGTGTTTCCCGGGGACAAGTTTGCCATCCTGGACAAGGTGCCGTCGCTGCGGTGTCCGGTCATGGTCATCCACGGCTCGGCCGACGGCACGGTCCCGTTCTGGCACGGCCAGAGAATCTACGCGGCGATCACGGCCCGGAAGTCGTCTCTCTTTGTGCCGGGCGGCCCGCATGGCGGCCTGGCGGATTTCACCGGCCCGCGCTACTGGCAGGAACTGAAGAAATTCACCGATACACTACAAGCGAGGTGAACCGGCTGAAGCAGACCGGGAATACCTAGCCGCAGCAGGGCAGGGATTGCGCCGAAAATCTTGTTGTAACGCAGCCCGGTGCAATTATGCAGTCAGGCAACCGCAGAGCGGTTGCCCCCCGGCAATACCCGCCCTGCGCAGAACCCCAACGAAAGGAAACCCCATGAAACTCGTGGAATGGTCAATGCAGGGAACCGAATTCGTGAATTGCAACTGTGCCTGGGGCTGTCCGTGCCAGTATCAGTCCCTGCCGACGCACGGTGATTGCCGTGCATATTGCTTTGTGCAGGTTGAGCAGGGCCGGTTCGGCGATGTGCCGCTTGATGGTCTGCGCTGGGGCATACTTGCCTCCTGGCCGGGCGCGATCCACGAGGGCAACGGCACCTTTCAGTCGGTCGTGGATGAGCGGGCCGACGCACGGCAGCGGGCGGCGCTCGAAGCCATCTCGCAAGGGCGTGAAACGGAGCCAGGCAAGCTCATCTGGCAGGTGTTTTCCACCACGGTAACGAAGACATTGCCCACGCTCTTCAAACCCATCGACCTTACCATAGACTTTAAGACCCGCCGTGCGCTGCTCAACGTGCCGGGTGTGGTGACGGGTAAGGCTGAGTCGATTCGCAACGATTCGTCGGGCAAGGACGTGCCCGTGAGCGTGACCATGCCCGTAGGCTTTGAGTTCAACGAGGCTGAATACGTCAGCGGCTCGGGCAAGACGACCAACGGCTCCATCGCCCTCGATTTCGATCAAACCCACGCCCACCTCGCACGGGTGCATTGGAGCACGCACGGCGTCGTGCGCTAGGGATGCGCTCCGCCGTGGGAAATTCACTGCCGATCGAAAACTTGCTCCGCCGAGATCGCTGGCTGGCCGGCGGAGCCATGTTCGGCGCTATTGCCCTTTGTTGGGCTTGGATTGTGCCCATGGCACTGGACATGTATGGTTCGATGGATGGGGCGGCCGAGTGGATGATGACCGCGCGGTGGGATTTTACCCACCTGGCGCTGCTCTTCGCGATGTGGGCCGTTATGATGGCCGGCATGATGCTGCCCTCCGCTGCGCCGACCTTGCTCCTGTATGGATGTGTGATCCGCAAAAGTCCCGACGGGGAACGCACTGCGGCACACCTCCATGCGTTTGCCAGCGGCTACCTGGTGGTCTGGACGGGGTTCAGTTTGGTGGCGACGATGGCGCAACGGTTGCTCGCGGACCGCCTGCTCCTTTCGCCCATGATGGACTCCAACGATCCGCTCTTTGGCGGTGGGCTGTTGATGCTGGCTGGCGTGTATCAATTTACGCCGGCCAAGCGCGCATGTCTCGCGTTCTGCCGGTCACCCGCCGAGTTTTTAACCCGGCATTGGAAAACAGGAACGTTCGGGGGATTTTATCTTGGGCTGGTCAATGGACTCTACTGCCTCGGTTGCTGTTGGGCACTCATGCTGCTGCTCTTTGTCGGCGGGGTCATGAACCTCTGGTGGATTGCCGCGCTCACCGTCTTTGTGCTCCTTGAAAAGCTTGTTCCCTACGGCGCTCAAGGTGGTCGCTTGTCGGGCATCCTGATATTCGCGCTTGGACTTTGGACCGCGACCCAAGCTGGCCATTAAGCGGGGAACTAACTGCGTGATTACGTCAAATCCGCCGGGCCGAAGGCGGCCGGCAGCAGCGAGCGGATGGAACCGTCCATCTGGTCCCGGCCGGCGCAGAAGGATACGACGCGAATCTTTGACCCAAACTCGTGGATGACCTGCCGGCACGCACCGCAGGGCGCGGTGGCGTTCTTGGTCGGAGTATAGACCACGACGCACGACAGCTTTCGTTCGCCGGCGGCCACGGCGCTGAAAATCGCCGTGCGCTCGGCGCAATTGCTCAGGCCGTAGGAAGCGTTCTCGACGTTGCAGCCGGTGAAGACTTTTCCTGTGCCGGTGAGCACCGCCGCGCCGACGCGGAACTTGGAGTAGGGCGCATACGCCCGCCCGGCGGCGGCCTTGGCCGCGAGCTTCAGCTTCTTGAGTTGGGCGGAGGAGGGCATCAGAAACCAAATTCCTGTTTCATCTCCGCGAATTTCTCAATCGCAAAGGCCAGGTCCTCCTTGCTGTGCGCCGCCGACACCTGCGTGCGGATGCGCGCCTGGCCCTGCGCCACGACGGGGAAAAAGAAGCCGATGGCGTAGAGGCCCTTCTCCAGCAGGCGCGCCGAGACTTTCTGGGCGAGGGCGGCGTCGCCCAGCATGATCGGCACGATAGGGTGTGTGCCGGGCTTGATCGTCAGACCGGCCTTGGCCAGCCCGTCGCGGTAGAACCGGGTGTTCTCGTGGAGCTTGTCGCGCAGCGCGGTCGAGGCGGTGAGCAGCTCCAGACACTTGAGCGTCGCGCCGGCGATGGCCGGGGGAATGGTGTTGGAAAACAGATAGGGCCGGGAACGCTGGCGCAGCAGCGCGATGATCTCCTTGCGCCCGGAAGTGTAGCCACCGCTGGCGCCCCCGAGGGCCTTGCCCAGCGTGCCGGTGAAGACATCCACACGGCCCATGACCCCGCAGTGCTCATGCGAGCCCCGCCCGGTCGGCCCCATGAAACCGACGGCGTGGCTGTCGTCCACCATGACGAGTGCCTGGTATTTGTCGGCGAGGTCGCAGATGCCCTTCAGGTTGGCGATCGTCCCGTCCATCGAGAAAACGCCGTCCGTGGCGATGAGCTTGAAGCGGGCCTTGGCGCCGTCCGCTTCCTTCAACCGGGCCTCAAGGTCGGCAAGGTCGTTGTTCTTGTAGCGGTAACGCTGGGCCTTGCAGAGCCGCACGCCGTCGATGATTGAGGCGTGGTTCAGTTCGTCGGAGATGACGGCATCCTCCGCGCCGAGCAGCGTTTCAAACAGGCCGCCGTTCGCGTCGAAGCACGAGGAATAGAGGAGCGTGTCGTCGGTCCCGAGGAACCGGGCGAGCGCCGCCTCGAGGTCCTTGTGAATCTGCTGCGTGCCGCAGATGAAGCGCACCGAGGCGAGGCCGTAGCCCCAACGGTCGAGGGCGGCATGCGCCGCCGCAATCAGCTCCGGATGGTCGGCGAGGCCCAGGTAGTTGTTGGCGCACAGGTTTAGCACCTTTTGCCCGGACGACACGGCGATGTGGGCCGTCTGGTGCGTGGTGATGACCCGCTCGCGCTTGGTGAGCCCGGCCGAGTCGATCTCGGCCAGGCTCTTTTTCAGGTGGTCGGTGAAAGCGGAATTCATGAAGAGGATTTAGCCACGGATAGCACGGATGGACACGGATAGTGGATTAATTGGCGATACGCCTCCATTGCAGCCGGGCTTGTTTGAAATTGATGAGCAACCCCAAACGCAGACTGGTAATGGAGAGATAACCAATGATCTGTGCGATGTGGGTGTCGTCGAAATCTGTGACACATTTCGCATCAACGACGACCGCATCGCCGGCGATGCGGTCGGGTATCATGGTATCAATGACCTTGCCGTCATAGAGGACGTCGAACTGCTTTTGCTGGTCGGTCTTTATCCCCCGCTTGGTCAGTTCATGAATCAGTGCCCGTTCATAAGTCTTTTCCCGCAGTCCCGGTTTGAGGGTGTTGTGCACGGTCATGGCGCACCCAATGATGGCTTCACTCAATTTCTGATGAATTAATTTATCCGTGCCCATCAGTGTAATCCGTGGCTAAAATGCTTCTCATTCCCAGTTGAGAATGATCTTCCCCGACTGGCCGGAGCCCATCAGCTCGAAGCCGCGCTGGAAGTCGGCGACGGGCAGGCGGTGGGTGATGACGGGAGTGATGTCCATGCCACCCTGCACCAGCGCGGTCATCTTGTACCACGTCTCGAACATCTCGCGGCCATAGATGCCTTTCAGGTGAAGCATTTTGAAAACGATCTTGTTCCAATCGACCGTGGCCTCCGCGGGATGTACGCCCAGCAGCGCGATGCGTCCGCCCGTGACCATGTTGTCGATCATCTGGTTCAGCGCCTGCGGACTGCCCGACATTTCCAAGCCGACATCGAAGCCCTCGGTCATGCCGAGTTCCTTGTGCCAGACGTCGGTGAGATTCTCCTTCGCCACGTTGACGGTGCGGGTGGGGCCCAGCTTCTTCGCCAGCTCGAGGCGGCCGTCGTTGATGTCGGTGATGACGACCTTGCGCGCCCCGGCATGCTTCGCCACCGCGATGGCCATGCAGCCGATGGGACCGGCGCCCGCGATGAGCACATCCTCGCCGACCATGTCGAAGGACAGCGTGGTGTGCACGGCGTTGCCGAGCGGATCGAAGCAGGACACCGCATCGAGGTCCATGCCGGCGGGCACCTTCCAGACATTGGTGGCAGGAATGGAAACGTAATCGGCAAAGGCTCCGTCGCGGTTCACGCCCACGCCGACGGTGTTGGGGCAGAGGTGGCGACGGCCCGCGAGGCAGTTGCGGCAATGACCGCACACGATGTGGCCTTCGCCCGTGACGATCTGGCCGGCCGTGAAACCCGTGACGCCCGCACCGACCTCGGCGACCGTGCCGACGTATTCGTGGCCGATCACGAGCGGCGGCTTGATCGTCCGCTGCGCCCAGGCGTCCCATTTGTTGATGTGCACGTCGGTGCCGCAGATGGAGGTTTTCTTGATCTTGATCAGCACATCGTTGAGCCCGGGGCGGGGGACCGGGACCTCGGTCATGATAATACCGGGGGCCGCGGTGGGCTTGACGATGGCGCGCATTTTCAAAGGCATGGGGAAGGGATTGCTTCCCCTCAACCTAGGCCCGCGGTCTTATGACACAACAGCGAACCATCGGACAATGGCTCGTTCGGTTTTTTGCCACCGGTTCGCTCATCTGTAGGTCGGGGTTTAGCCCCGACAGATTACTTGGGTGTCGGGCATAAAGCCCGACCTACATCAAACTGACCCACTATCCACTCGGACGCGCTGCGCCGCGAACTTACATCAGCCAGAACGTGGCAATGCCGAGGAAAAGTCCCATGCTGGCCACGTCGGTGGCCGTCGTGAGGAAAATGCTCGAGGCCGTCGCCGGGTCGGCACCGAGCTTCTTGAGGGTCACCGGCACCATCACCCCGGACACGCCGCTGATGAAACAGCTGCCCGTCATGGCGAGAAAGACGATGATTGCCAGCTTAAGGGGCGATTCACCGGTGAGCTGCCAGGTCGCGTAGAAATACATCCCGAGCCCGGCCGTGATGCCCACCAGCGCGCCGTTGGCCAGGCCCAGCGCCGCTTCCTTGGCAAACTGGCGCTTCTCGGAGTCAGGATTGAGCTCGCCGAGGGTCATGCTGCGCAACGCCACCGCCAGCGCCTGGCAGCCCGTGTTGCCCGATTGCCCGGCCAGCACGGGCAGAAAGACCGCCAGCACGACGATCTTCTCGATTGTGCCCTCAAATATGCCGACCACCCCCGCGGCGATGAAGGCGGTCAGGAGGTTGAACTGCAGCCAGGGATGCCGGAATTTCAGGCACTGCCAGAAGCTGGTGCCGGCCCGCTCCTCGCGCTCAACACCCACCATGGCACCCGCCTGCGCGCTGATCTCGATCGCCTGCTCTTCAAACAACTTTGAGCCCCGCACGATGCCCACCAGCACGCCCCGGTCGTCGCACACCGGGTAGGAGGGGTAATGCTTTTGCAGAGTTGAACGGATGGCTTCGATGACGGTGTCGGTGGCGCCCAGGGAAAACGGCTGCGGCAGCATGATGTTTTCCAGGGACTCGTCGGGCCGGTGCAGCAACAGGTCGCGCATGGTGACCACACCCACGAGGATGCCGGTCGCATCCACAATGTAGCCGTAGGTGAACACCCGCGTGTTGGCGGCGAGGTCGCGGACCATTTCGGTGGCCTCACTCACTGTGAGGGTGGGGAGAAACACGGCGATCGGCGGCTCCATCAGCCGGCTGACGCTGTTTTCGGGGTAAGTATTCGGGTCGAACGGAGCGGCGGTTGAATTCATGGGGTATAAAAAACTGCCGCAAAATAGCAGCCAGTCACGTCGTGTCGAGCGAGCGCCAGAGGTACCAGCTCGCGACGGAGCGGTAGGGCTGCCAGGGCCGGGTGAGCTTCAGCATGAGCTCGGGCGACGTGCTCCGGCGTTTGCGGTAGAGTTTCTGGAACGCCAGCCGGATGGCGAAATCCCCCGTCGGCATCACATCGGGGCGGCCGAGCGTGAAAATCAGCAGCATGTGCACCGTCCACGGCCCGATGCCGCGCACCTCCGTCAGGCGGGCGACCAGTTCCTCATCGCCGAGTTTCCGGGCCGCGGCCAGCGAGGGCACGGTGCCCGCCTGGCACTTGGCCGCGAGATCCCGGATCGCGCGGAGCTTGTTGCGCGACAGCCCGGCCCCGCGCAGGGCGGTGTCGGAGGCCAGCGCGGTCGCCTCGGGCGTCGTGCCGCCGTGGCCCGCCAGCACCGTGAGCACGCGGCCGAGGATCGTGGCGGCCGCCTTGCCGTGCAGCTGCTGGTAGGTGATCGAGCGCAGCAGCGCGGCGAAGAGGCTGTCCACCTTTGCGAGCTCAAGGGTGAAGGGTCCGACGCGCTGGATGAGGCCGGCGAGCGCCGGATCAGCGGCCCGGAGGTGGGCGACGGCGACGGCCGGGTCGTATTGAAATCTGGATTTCATTATGTGGGAGGGGCTTTATGCCCCGACTGCCCGAGTGTCTCGTGGATGTGAGTCAGTTTGATGTAGGTCGGGCTTTATGCCCGACACCCAAGGGCAATCTGTCGGGGATAAACCCCGACCTACAAACTGGCACCCGAAGACCCCTGTTCCCTGGCTCAGTTCATCCGTGCCCATCCGTGCGATCCGTGGCTGATGAATCATTCTGACAGCAACTCCGCGCCTTCGAGCGTCAGCAGCCGGGTCTTGGTGCGGACGCCGCCCGGGGCGGAGAAGCCCGTCATCTTGTCGCTGGCCGAGACCACGCGGTGGCAGGGCACGATCAGGGGCCAGGGATTGGTCGCGAGGGCCACGCCGACCGCGCGCGCAGCCTCGTGGCCCAGGGCCATGAGCTTGGCGATCTCCCCGTAGCTTTTCTTGTAGCCGGGCTTGATCCCTTGCGCGTGCAAGTAGACCGCCTCCTGAAAATCTGTGACGCGCGACCAGTCGAGCTTGGTGCCGGTGAAATCCTGCACCTTCCCCTCGAGATGCTGCTGCACGCGGGCGATGATCTGCTGCACCCACTCGGGCCGCGGTCCTTCCATGGGCAGGCTGCGGGCCTTCGCGGCGAGGTGCTGCTCGGTCAACGCCTCGGTGACTTCCGGCAACTGGAAGCCGGTGAGCCCGGTGTCGTTCCACGCCAGGCCGCAGGTGCCAAAGGCCGTGGGAAAAAGCGTGTGCGGCATGGGGAGCAAGCTAGGACCGGAAAGCATGGGAGCAAGCTTGCAGCAGGCCGGCGACCAGCGAGGACGTAAACCGGGCGTGACATTCTAGCAAAGAGCAGGGAGTAGGTCGGGCTTTATGCCCGACACCCAAGGGCAATCTGTCGGGGATCAGCCGTCGCTCTGCGAGCTATGGCCTGACAAGTAAACCCCGACCTACAAGCCGACACCCTAATTCCCCTGTTCCCTGGCTCGGACCATCCGTGCCCATCAGTGTTATCCGTGGCTGACTTCATTGTCGCGGCATTAGCTTGGCAAGGTCCTCACTCTCACTTTCACTTTCCCACTCACTATTGTCCATGCCGCAAAACCGATTCTACAACGCCTTCGACATGCAGGAGTGGGGGAGCGCCCGGAAACCCGACTACCGCCGCCCCTTCCAGATCGACCGCGACCGCATCATCCACGCCCACGCCTTCCGGAAGCTCCAGTCCAAGACCCAGGTGTTCCTCAGCGGCGAATACGATTTCTACCGCACGCGGCTCACGCACTCGATGGAGGTGGCGCAGATCGGCCGCTCCATCTGCGCCTGGCTGCTCAGCCGCGGCGACCCGCTGAAGGACGACTTCTACATCGATTCCGACCTCGTCGAGGCCTGCAGTCTTTCCCACGACATGGGCCATCCGCCCTTCGGCCACAGCGGCGAGCGCACCCTGCAGGAGCTCATGAAGCGCCGCGGCGGCTTCGAGGGCAACGCCCAGACCCTGCACCTGCTCTGCGAGACCATGTACCAGAACGAGTCCGGCGTGAAAGGCATGCAGCCCACCCGGGCGCTCCTCGACGGCGTCCTCAAGTACAAGAAGCTCTACCCCGAGTTCGCCACGCCGCCGTTGAACCACTTCATCTACGATGGGCAGGCCCCCGTGCGCGACTGGGTGTTCGGCGGGGCCAAGATCCCCGGCCCGCTCATGCGCGGCGAGGCCCTCAACGACTTCAAGAGCGTCGAGTGCCAGATCATGGACTGGGCCGACGACGCGGCCTACTCGCTCAACGACATCGTGGACGGCGTGCGCGCCGGGTTCCTGACCGTCGAGCGCGTCGAGCGCTGGGCCGACGGCGAGACGATCGGCGCCGCCGAGCAGCGACACCTCGACACCCTGTTCGACGCCCTCAAGCGCGACCGGCTGGAAAACACCTTCTCCAAGAAGATCGGCACCTTCATCCAGGCCTGCCGGCTGAAGCCCCGCGACAATTTCATGGCGGAAAAAACCCACCGCTACGCCTACGAGCTGGTGGTCGATCCCGCCGCCCTCGACGAGGCCGCGTTCTTCAAGAAGATGGCCAACGACATCATCTTTGAGAGCCCGCAGCTCGAGCAGCTCGAATACAAGGCGCGCACCATCCTCAACGCCCTCTACAACGCCATCTGGGAGAACTACGCCGAGCGCAACGAGCGTGTCATCCGGATTCTGCCCGCCAATGTCAGCCGGCTCATCGAGGCGGAGAAGACGCAGGACGGGAAGGCCCGGCGTATCTGCGACTTTCTCGCCGGCCAGACCGACGGCATGGTGGTGCGGACGTATCGGCGCCTCTTCGACCCGGAGTTTGGGTCGTTTAGAGACCTTAATTAGCCACGGATGGCACCGATGGGCGCGGATGGGATTGGCCGCAAAAAGCACAAAAAGGGATGGAGGGCCCGCGTCCCTGCGGGCCGCAAATAGTCTCACGCGAAGCCGCGAAGGGCGCGAAGTAGGGTAGGCCCCCTCTTCTCCTCATGCCTCCAAAGTGCGCTGCGCGCACTTTGACGGCACAAACGTTCGGGTGTATTGTCAGCGTAAACCACTCGCCCATGAAAACCGTCACCCTCCTGGTCCTCACTTTCACCCTCACTCTCACTACGGCTGCCCGGGCGGCCGCACTCCCCCCCGTCGACCACATGGTTTATCTCAGCTTTCTGCCCGAGCCGGCCGAGCTGATGCAGGACGCCGCCAGCAACGGCCTGACCGTCCTCCGCCTCGACCGCACCAGCGACCGCGTCGTCGTGAGCTACAAGTATCCCGATGGGCACACCGCCACGCTGGGCTACTCCCTGTTGTCCTCCGCCCGCAACGAAAGCGATGGCAGCCTGAAAAAGGCGCGGGCCGAGGGCCGCACCTACACGGTGGAGTCCGACGAGCCCGAGGTCGTCTATGTCGAGCGTCCCTACCGGACTCGCTACGTTTATCGCGATCGCTACGATGATTTCTGGCTGCCCCTGACGCTCGGCGTCGGCCTCGGCTGGGCCACCAACTGGCACGGCGGTTATCACGGCGGCGGCTACGGCCACGGTTGCTTCCACGGCCACCACTAGGCGCGAGGCTAGGGGCTTGAGGTGGAACCCGACCTCCGGGCGGGTTCTTCAGGTTCAGATCCCCTCTTGAGAGGGGTGGCGCTTCGCGCCGGGGTGTGTTGGCTGGAGCCGCAAATAGTCTCACGCTAGGCCGCGAAGGGTACGATGGTTTGAGGTCACGATTTGTGACCTCAAACACGCCAGTAACCCGATCTCTTTGCCGGGCGACCTGGTCTGACCTCTGGCATTCTTGGTTGCCCCACGCGCAGCCAGCCCCTACCAACACTCCGGGCCCGTGCCGCACGTCTGCGGTGTCATCTTGGGCTCCCGCGCACAAAACGAACGTCGCTTCACCCACTGGCATAACCTGCCAGGAGGCGGGCGGCTCTATTGGTTGGAGATTCGCGGACAGTCGGGCTGGTCTGCGCGCTACCTCAAGGAAGTGGATGCAGCCGAGCACACCCTGCGTTTCTGGCAGGAAATCCGTGACGAACGCGGTCGGCTGGTCGAAGTGCATGAAAAATACCCGGTGGACAGGGGCCACCGAAAGGCGTAGATTCCGGCCGTGAAAATCACCCGCCAGTCCACCGCGCGAAAGCTGAACGCCTACCTCAAGGGGCGGATCACGCAGGCGGCCTTGGTCGCTTGGGCGGAACAGGCCATGCTGAAGGGGGACTTCGCCCCCGGGGATGCCGCCGTGTTGCGCAAGGTGGTGCCGCGCCTCGGGGTGGCCGATGTGCGGACCTTTG
>JAYTUA010000200.1:0-52735 GCA_043745015.1 Opitutaceae bacterium
GGCGGTGCAGCGGTTCATGACGACCTATTCGCGTCCGTCGTTGCAGTGGGACGATCTGAAATTCCTGCGCCAGCACACGAAACTGCCGATCTTGCTCAAGGGTGTGCTGCATCCGGACGACGCGCGGAAGGCGGTCGGGCTCGGGATCGACGGGCTCATCGTCTCGAATCATGGCGGGCGGCAGATTGACGGCGGGATTGCGTCGCTCGACGCCCTGCCGGCGGTAGCGGAGGCGGTGAACGGCAGGATCCCCGTGCTCTTCGACAGCGGCATCCGGGGCGGGGCGGACGTCTTCAAGGCCCTCGCGCTCGGCGCGACCGCCGTGTGTCTTGGCCGGCCCTACGTCTACGGCCTCGCACTGGCCGGCCAGCGCGGCGTGGAGGAGGTCATCAGCAACGTGCTGGCCGAGTTTGATCTGACGCTGGGGCTGGCAGGGTGCACGAGCGTAAAGGAGATCGGGCCGTGTGTCTTGGGTAGGGGCGTCGCTTGACGACGCCCGATATTCCAGGCGCGGGCGTCGTCAAGCGACGCCCCTACAATCGCACATTTCAGATCACCGGGTAGGTCGGTTGGGGCAGAGCGGCGATGCGGTCCATGAGTCGCCGGGCGGCGTTCTCGTAGCGGGCCTTGCCGGCCGAGGGGTCATCATACTCCGCCGCGGAAATGGGCGGGCCGAAGACGACGCTGACCGGGGTGCCGAAGCGCGGGATCAGCGTGCCTTTTCGGTAGGCCTCGAACGAACCGTAGACCCGGCAGGGGATGACCGGCACGCCCGTCTTGCAGGCCATGAGTCCGACGCCGGGCTTGGGTTTTTGCAATTTGCCGTCGGCCGAGCGGGTGCCCTCGGGGAAGAGCACGATGGCGCGATTTTCCTTCAGCGCCTGCAGCACGCGCTTGATGGCACCGATGTCGCCGCTGTCGCGTTCCACCGGGATCGTCTCCACCTGGTCGAACCACCAGCCGATGAACCAATTCTCCCAGAGATTCTTGCGCCCAAAACCGCGCATCTGCCGGGGCATGTGGCAACCCACCACCAGCGGATCGAGGTTGCTCGCGTGATTGGAAGCGACGAGGAAGGGGCCGTCGGCGGGGAAATTTTCCATGCCCGCAACCTCCCCGCGGAACCACATGCTGTGGAGGCTCGCCGCCAGGTAGTGACAGAAGCCGTAGAACGGCGTCATCTGGAGCTGATCGGGCGTGTTGGGCATGGGTCAGCGAAAACAGAGGTCAGGGGACAGATGACAGAAAGCAATAAACAAAGGACATACAAACCCAGTGTGTCATTCTGAGCGCAGCGAAGTTACCGAGCCGAAGGCGACAGGGCTCAAATCCAGAATGATAAACGCCAGCGGTCGCCCGGCTGGATCCTTCGCTCCGCTCAGGATGACAAACATCGCGTTGGATATATTGCGGGATCATGGCAACTTCGGGGCGATGAGCCCGGCCATCCGGTCCACGACCTGGTCGAGGGACAGGTGGGTGGAGTCGATGGCGATGGCCCCTTGCGCGCTCTGGTCGAGCCGGTGGCGGTCAATGGTGTCGCGCTGGCCGATGGCATCCTGCCGGCCCTCGGCGGCGCGGCGCTTGGCCCGCTCCACCGGGTCGGCGAAAAGAAAGAAGCGAAAGTCGGCGGCGGGGAAAATCTTCGAGCCGATGTCCCGGCCCTCCATGACGAGACCGCGGAAGCCGTGCTGCTGCGCCACGTTCACCTGGTCGCGCTGATAGCCGATGAGCTTCGCCCGGACATCGGGCACCGCTGCGTAGTGGGCGACGTGCTCGTTGACGCGCTGGTCGCGGATCTCGTCCCCGGCGGGCTGGCCCCCGATGAGCATCTGCGCCGAGCGGCCGTTGAGCTGCGTGGAGAAATCCAGCTGGGGCAGCGCGGCGGTGATCGCGGCCAGGTCGGTGGGCGGGACGTTGCGCCGGAGCAGCTCGCTGGTGATGTGCCGGTAGAACGAGCCCGTGTCCACGTGCAGCAGGTTGAAGCGCTCGGCGAGGATCCGGGACGAGGACGACTTGCCCGAGGCGGCGCCGCCGTCGATGGCGATGATGATGAAGGGCGGGATCGCCATGTAGTCAGGGTGTGTGCAGGGAAATGGTAAAGCGGATACGGGAGCGGATCACGTTCCCGACACACCCCGCCCTGACGGGCACCCCTCTCAAGAGGGGATTCAAGGCGACGTTTGCTAAGATCCCCCCTGGAGAGGGGTGGCGCGAAGCGACGGGGTGTGTTGGCTTGATCGACACGAATTAATGAGACGCAGTCCGCAGTCCCGCCAGCAAGTCAAAGAATGCGGGGAAGGTCTTGGCGCAGCAGGCGGGGTCCTTGATCGTAAGCCAGGGCCGGCCATCGCCGTGCAGGTTGTGGCAGCCAAGGATACCGAAACTCATGGCGAAGCGATGGTCATGGTAGGTCTCGATCTCGACTCCGGCCACGAGCGGGCGCGGATGGATCTCGAGCGAGTCTTCGGTTTCGATGACGTGCTGGCCGAGTTTCTTGAGCTCGCGCACCATGCCGGCGACGCGGTCGGTCTCCTGCTTGCGCGTGTGGGCGATGCCGGAGATCTTCGTCGGCCCAACCAGGAGCGGCGCGAGAGCGGCCAGCGAAAGGAAGGTGTCGGAGAAGTCGTTGAAGTCGGCGATCAGGCCCTGCCGGGCCGGGCCGGGGCCCACCGTCCGGCCAGCGAGGGCGATCAGGCTCCGCACCTTGAGCAAGCGATAGAACTCGGCGTCGCCCTGCAGCGCATCGGGCGCGAGGTTAAGGCCGTTGACCTCCACGCCACCGCCGGTGACCACGGCGAGTCCGGCGAAGTAGCTGGCGGCGGTGGCGTCGCCCTCGATGGCGTAGTCGGCGGGTTGGGCGGCAAACTGTGCGACCATGCGGTTGGTCATCTCGACGAAGGGCCGGGAAACGGTCGCGCCCTTGAGCTTCACCTGCAGCGGGGACTTGGCGTGGGTTGCGACCATGAGCAGGGCCGAGAGCATCTGGCTGCTTTCCGACGCGTCGAGTTCCACCGTGCCGCCGGGCAGGCCGGCGGTTTTTAGCGTGAAGGGAAAACTGCGCGCGCTGGCCCGGGCACCTTGCGACTCCAAGGCCTCGAGCAGGGCGCCGATGGGCCGGTGGCGCATGGCCTCGTCGCCATCGAAGTGATAGATGCCATCCGGCCGCAGACAGACGAAAGCGGTGAGGAAGCGCGCGGCCGTGCCCGCGTTGCCAATGTCGAGCTTCGCCTCGCGCACAGGGATCTCACCGCCGTGGCCGGTGATCGCGATGGTCAGGGCGGCCTCATCGGTCTTGATCTTGAAGCCGAGCTGGCGCAGTGCCGCCACCATGATGCGCGTGTCCCGGCTGAAGAGGGCGCCGCGCAGCGTGACGGTCTCCTTGCCAAGCGCCGCGAGGATGAGCGCGCGGTTCGTGATGCTCTTGGAGCCGGGCAAAGTGACGCTGCCACGCACCGGCCGGGTGAAGGGCACGATGGGAAGTTTGTCAGGCAGCTTGCTCACGGGATGGGGCGGAACTGGTCGCGGTAGGCCTTGCCGCGCTCCAAAATGGCCTGCACCTCGAACCAGTCGCGGTTGGCGAGCGCGCGTTCCATGCTATGAAGTTCTTCCTGATAGGCGCGAACGGCGCGCAGGACTTCGTCGCGATTCTGCTCGAGGATGGACTTCCAGAGCTTGGGGTCGCTGCCGGCGATGCGGGTGGTGTCGCGCAGGCCGCCGCCGGAAAAATTACGCCACTTCGGGTCGCGCCGGGCGAGGCTGGCGCAAAGGGTCGAGGCGAGCACCTGCGGCAGGTGGCTGATGTGGGCGACAATCTCATCGTGGGCGTCGGGCTCGATCGTGGCGACGTCGGCCTCCAGGGCGGTCCAGAAGGCGGTGACTTTCCCGGCGGCCTTGGGATCGGTCTCGGGCAGGGGCGTGACAAAGACGGCCCGGCGGACGAACAGGTCGGCGCGGCCGTGTTCCCAGCCGGTTTTTTCCGAGCCGGCCATCGGGTGGGAGCCGACGAAATGGTGGCCGGGGGCCAGCGCCTTCTGGCTCAGGCGGCAGATCTCGCCCTTCACGCTGCCGACGTCGGTGACGATGGCGCCGGAGGCGAGGGTGGGGGCGATCTGCCGGACGAGCGCGACGATCTGATCCACCGGGGCGCAGACGATGACGAGCTGGGCGCCTTGGACCGCCTCAGCCGGGGTGTCGGCGATGCGGTCGCACCAGGGCTGGCCTTTCAACTGGAGGCGCACCTCGGGCCGGCGCGCCCAGAGAGTGATGCCTTTGGCCGCGCCATAGTGGCGGGCGGCCCGGGCCACGGAGGCGCCGAGCAGGCCGGGAGCGAGAATGGCGATCTGGTCAATCACAGTCCTGACGAAAGCGGGCGGCCGGGGATTGTCCAGCCCGGCCGGTCAGCCGCCCCCGAGCTGGCGGATCCGGTTGAACTCGGCGGGCTTGAGCGGCTGCACGGAAAGGCGGCCCTGCTTCACCAGGCCGATCTGCTGCAACGAGGCGTCGGCTTTGATGGCGGCGAGGGGCACGGGTTTCTTCAGCGGTGCGACCGGCGCCAACGCGACGGCGACCCAGCCCTCTACGTCGGCCGTGGGGTCGGGAAAGGCGGCCTTCGTGACGCGCGCGATTCCGACGACACTCTTGGACTCGCCACTGTGGTAGACAAAGACCTCGTCGCCCACCCTCATCGCCTTCAGGTGGAGGCGCGCGGCGTAATTGCGGACCCCGGTCCAATCAGTGCGGCGATCCCGGACGAGGTCATCCCATGAGTAGGTGTCGGGTTCGGTCTTCACGAGCCAGTATTGCGTTGTCATCGGCGGGGGTGCTTGGTCGGATGCGGGTGATGAGCGAGAGCGACCCCGAGCTAGAGAAAAAAGCCCACCGGGCACAAATGATTCTTTATGGAGTCATGATTTTCTTCCTCGTGCTGCCCTTTGTCTTGCTGTGGCTGAAGAACCGGGGTGTATTCAACTAGTTACCCGCCCCACGCATGAACAAGACGCTACTCGTCATCCGGATTTTTTTCATTGGCCTGTGCGTTACCGCGAGCTGGCTGGTTTGCTACTCGGTCACGGATTGGGATACCCATCGCGGCGAGGCCATGCTCATCGGCCTGCTGATCGGCGTCCTGGTGGTGCTGGTGGATGTGATGCTGAAGGGCTTTTCGCTGCGCGGCCTGACGGCCCTGACCTTTGGCCTGGCCGTGGGTACGCTGATTTCCTGGATGATCAGCAGTTCCCCCCTGATGAACAAGGGCGACCCGCAGATCATCTATCTGGTGCAACTCTCGCTTTTCCTCATCTGCACCTACCTCGGCACCGTCATCGCCCTGCGCGGCAAGGACGATTTCAACCTGGTCATCCCCTACGTCCGGTTCGTCCCGCATGAGGTCGATGTGCCGTTGATCGTGGTGGATACCTCGGCCCTCATCGACGGCCGCATCGCCAAGGTCTGCCAGACCCAGTTCCTCGGGGCCGCGCTGATCATCCCCAGCTTTGTCCTGGTCGAGCTGCAGACCGTCGCCGACTCGCCGGACCCGGTGAAGCAGGCCCGCGGCCGCCGCGGCCTGCAAGTGCTCAACGACCTTCGCGCCATCAAGCATATCGACATCCGCATCCACCAGAGCGAGGTCACCCGCCGCCAGGACATCGAGGCCAAGCTGGTTTTCCTCGCCCAGTCCATGCGCGCGAAGCTGCTGACCACCGACACGAACCTCGCCTCGATGGCCAAGTTTCAAGGGGTGCCCTGGCTGAATCTGCACGCGCTGGAAAATGCCCTCCGGCCCGAACTGGTCATTGGCGAGAGCATCGCCCTCGATCTCGTCAAAATTGGCAAGGAGGACGGTCAGGCCCTCGGCTACCTGGGCGATGGTTCGATGGTCGTGGTCAACAACGCCCGGGCCTACGTGGGCAAGCGCGTGACCGCCGAGATCATCGGCGTGCTGCCCAGTGGCAACGGCAAGATGATCTTCGCCAACCTGCTGGGCGAGGCCGAGCCAGCCTGAGTATCGCAGGGTTGGGCCGGACCGCCGGGCCGGCCGTGTTTTTCCGGCGCGCCCAGCGGTCGCGCCCTACCCAATACATTTCCGAAAATTTCTCTTGCCGTCCTAACTGTCCTAGTGCAACTAGGACGGCATGCTCCCGTTCTCCATCACGCTGAAACCCGGCCTGCCGATCACCGAGCAGGTGATTTTCGCCGTGAAGAAGGCCGTGGTCGCGGGGCACTTGAAGCCCGGCACGCCGTTCCCCTCCGTGCGCGTGGTCAGCCAGGAGCTGCGCATCAATCCCAACACCGCGCACAAGATCGTCGCGGCCCTCGTCGCCCAGGGTGTGCTGATCACCACGCCGGCCGTCGGCAGCATCGTGGCCGAGCCGGGGGACGCCGACCGCAAGGCCAAGGCCGCGCTGCTGGATGACGAACTGGAACGCCTCGTGGTCGAGGCCAAGAACCTCGGCCTCGGCCTCGGCGAGGTGCAGGACGAACTTTCCGCCCACTGGCGCCGTTTGAACAAAAAGTGATCTCCCCCATGAACATCATTGAAACCCAGAATCTCACGCACCGCTACTGGCGCACCGAGGCCCTGCGCGACCTCACGCTGAGCGTGCCGACCGGCAGCGTGTTCGCCCTCCTCGGGGCCAACGGTGCGGGCAAGACCACCGCCATCAAGGTGCTCATGAATTTGCTCCGGCCCAGCGCGGGGGTCGCGCGGGTCCTCGGGGTGGACTCGAGCCGGTTGGGCGAGCCGGAACTCGCGCAGATCGGCTATGTGTCGGAGAACCAGCAACTGCCGCTCTGGATGACGGTGCGGCAGTTGCTGGACTACTGCCGGCCGTTTTATCCGACGTGGGACGTGGCGCTGGAGAAACAGCTGCTGGCGCAGTTTGACCTGGAGCCGGAGCGCAAGCTCAAGCAGCTCTCGCGCGGCATGCTGATGAAGGCCGCGCTGCTTTCGTCCCTGGCCTACCGGCCCAAGCTGCTCGTGCTCGACGAGCCGTTCAGCGGGCTTGACGCGCTGGTGCGCGACGAATTTGTGCAGGGCCTGATCGAGACCTCGCGGCTCGGCGACTGGACCGTGCTGGTCTCCTCGCACGACATCGAGGAGGTTGAGCGGCTGGCCGACCACATCGCGTTGATCGAGGCGGGCCGGCTGCGCTTCACCGAGACGACCGAGGCGCTGCTCGGGCGCTTCCGGCGCATTGAGGTCGAATTGAATCAACCCGCGGCTTCGGCCGAGGCCCTCCCAAAAACGTGGCTCGAATGAAAGTGCGAGGCCGGCCGGGCGTCGTTTGTCGAGTCAGCCTACGGGCGCGACGCCACCGAGCGCGCCTGCCGCGAACGGTTCCCCGCCGCCACCGTGCAGGCGCACCCAATGACCCTGCGGGAATTTTTCATCTCCCTGGCCCGCGTGGGCCGCATCACCACCAAAGGAGCCGCCGCATGAACCTCACCTGGCATATCGTCAAAAAAGACCTGCGCGCCCTGAAGTGGCCGCTGTTGTTCTGGTTGCTGATCATCATCGCCAAGCTGGGCATTGGCGTGGCCCTGGTCCTGGAACATCGAACCCCGGCTGCATTCGTATCTCATCCGGCGCGTTGAAGGGGAATGGCCGGCCACCGCCGAGCCGGCCGGGCTCAAGTTCACGACGACATCCGCCCAGTTCGCCCCGGCATTACCCGGGGCCAAGCCGGGTACATCCTCCATTATGCGCATGGAATACCGCGTGGAAGGTCTGGCGGAATCGCAGAGTCTGATCCCCGTCATGTCGGAGCGTACCCTGCACTGGCCGGACGGGACCAATGATGAGGGGGTAACTTGGGGCCGGTCCGGCATGGCGGAAATGATGTCGGAGAAGGCTCTCGGGGTGGCGATGAAGACCGCCCCGGAGGGCCGGTATGCCGATACCATCAAGACGAATGGTCCGGTGTCGGCGGCGATGGTGGCGAAATTGCAGGCGCAACCGCCAGCCTACACGCTGGCGGCGCGGCTCCGGCTGATGCATTTCGTGGCGGCCACCCCGGTTCCCCAGTCGGCAGGCTCGCGGAATCTGCACGAAGCCCTTGGTGAGCGGATCGCCGGGGTGGAAAAGTCAGGGGAGGAACTTCTGGTGACGTTCATCCGGCACTATCCTTCACCGCTGGCGGACAACGCCGGCTTCGGGCGGTTGGCCCCGCCCGGTGAGTTTGCCCAATACTTCCTGGTGAATCACGCCCATGATTTCGTGCACCGGGGCAATCCCGGGGATTACCATATGACCCGGATCAGCACCGTCGGGATTTCCCGGCATACCATGTCGTATCGCGCTTCCAAGAAAGCCGCAGGCAAACGTCCTTCCTTGGAGGCCATCAACGCGCTCAACGAAGCCGAGCTGATCAAGGTGGTTTTCACAGAACAGGCGCGGTTTACCCACGACCTGAAAGTCGATCCCTTCACGGTCGAGCCGGCCAATCCCTAGCGCCCGGTTGCCAGCCACCCGCGGAGGTCGGATTCTGAGCCGATCTCCGCGAACATCTGGTAATCCGCGGCGAGGAGCGAGGCGTAGGAGGGCTCGGCGAAGCGCCGGCAGTGCAACAGCACCTTGGCGTGCTGCCCCGGCGCGCGCACAAGCCGGCCGAGCCCCTGGTTCACCTTTTGCAGGCCGGGAATCTGGTACACGCGCCGGAAGGCCGCGTCCCGTCCGATCCCATTCAGCGCGGTGAGGCGGGCCTTCTGCACGGCGTTGACCTCGGGTAGGGCGGGGCCGACGACCATGGCGTGGGTTACGCGTCCGCCGAGCAGATCGATGCCCTCGGCGAAACTGCTACCAAGCACGAGAAAGAGAACGTCACTGAAAACGAGGTTCTCCTCGACCCACGCGGTCTGCGCGGCGAGGTCGGGCAATTTGGGCTGCAGCGCCGTGCGCAGCACCGAGCCGTAGTCCTCCAGGGTTTTCTGCACCGCCTCGGCGTAAGCATACGACGGGAAGAATACCGCGATCGGGCCTTTCGCCGCGTGCTGCATCTCGACGATGGTGGCGGCCGTGGTGCCATAGTGGTTGGCGCGCTGCCGGAAGGTGGTGTCCACGCGCAAATCGACGGCCACGTCGTAGGCGCCCGCCCGCCACGGCGTCGGGGCGTGAAGGGTGTTGAAGGTAGGGCGGTGAGTCCCTTCACTGCCGTCGGGCGGCGCGGAACGGAGTCCGCGCCCTACCTCAAGTCCGCAGGCTTCGGCAAACTCCGGATACGGCTGCAGCGTGGCTGACATCAGGATCGCCCCGCCGAAGGGCCGGAGGGTCTCGCCGATGGCCGCCGCGGCATCCACGCAGGTGAATTCCAACTGACCCGTCCGCGCGACCCAGACCAGCCGGGTCAGGTTTTTGTCCGCGAGGAAATCGGCGAGCGCGGCGAACGTCCAGAGCGTCTCACTGTGTTTCGGGCCCAGCGCGGTGTAGTCCAGAGACTGCGTCGCGGTGAGGGCGGCCAGCCGGTCCAGCAGGTCGTGCACCTCCGCTTCCACGGCCGGATCGAGTGACTCAGCGGGTTGGAGCGAGGCGAGCAGGCGCGTCCATTCCTCGACGGCCAGCACGAGCGGGGCGGGCGCCTGCAGGTGGTCCAGCTCCGCGAGCAGGAGCCGGGCCTCGCTTTCGTTGGCGCTGTGCGAATAGGCGCCGGCGACGCGCGAGGGCAGGTTGTGCGCCTCGTCGATGACAAGCAGCGTCTCGGCCGGATCGAAGCCGGGCTGGTCGAAGAACAGCCCGCGGTTGTCGGGCGCGAAGACGTAGTTGTAGTCACCGATCCACACATCGTTGAAGGGCAGGGCGGCGCGCGTGATCTCGTAGGGGCAGATCTGCGCAGCGCGGCCGGCGGCCTTGAGCGTGTCGAGGTCGCGCGGCTGCCTCTCGTCGAGGTAGAAACGGGAGAGTCCGCTCCCCGGCCAGCGTTCCGCGCCGTCGCGGAGGTAGTCGCAGCCGTCGCGCACGCAGTGGAAGGTGTGGTTCACGCAATGCTCGGACTTGTTACGCACCTGCCAGACGGGGAGCACGGCCCCGGCGGTCATTTGTTGCAGGGTATGCACGATCTGGATCTGACCGGTGGACTTTCCGGTCAGCCAGATGAGCCGGGCAAAACGGCCGGCCCGCAGCTGGCCGAGCGCGAACTCGAGCACGCAGCCGGTCTTGCCGTAGCCGGTGGGAGCCTCCAGCAGGAGAATTTTCGATTTATGATTCTCGATTTCGGATTGGCCGAAGGCGGTGACGAGGTCCTGCTGGATGGTCTCTTGCCCAACACGTAGACTTGGGAACGGTGGCTGGAACTGCAGGGCGCGCCGGCGCTCGGTGGCGCGGAGGCGGAGATTGAGAAACTCGATGAGCGCATCGAGCTGGTGAAAGACCAGCGCCTCGTCGAACGGTGTGAGCGTGATGGTCTGCGCCAGGCCGGAGCCGGCTTCGACAAAGACGAGTTCGGCGCGGGTGTCGCGGGCGCCGAGCGCGCGGCGCAGCACGACGTAGGCGGAGAGCTGGAGAAAATAGGCGGGGTAGTCGGTGCGCAGGACCGTTTCCTCCGCGGGGAGCGGGCGCATGACGCTCTTGATTTCGCGGAGCAACACCCCCCGGCCCTGCGGGCCACCCCTCTCCAGAGGGGATTCCGGCAAGAGCTGGTCGATGCGGCCGCTGAGGACAAAGGTCCAGCCGCGGTGGGTGATGCGGCCATCGATGACGACTTCGAATCGAACATCGGGGCGTAAAGCCCCTCCCACCGAGAATTCCTGCTCGGTGCGCTTCTGCAGTTCGTTGTGCCAGTGCTGGCCGAGCTGGGCGCGCCAGAGGCCCTGCGGTCCGCCGCTGCTTTCCTGCGGTCCGAGGCTGAAGTTGGCGAATTCGCCGACGCTCAGGCTGACGGTGCGATCTGCGAGGGAGAAATGCATCTCAGGTGAGGCGGATCTCGGTCTCGGCCTGGATCCAATCCTCAAGGCGCCGGGTGATCTTGGCCACGGTGGCGGTATCGGCGGTCTGGGCGGCGAGAGGCTGGTTAAGCAACTGCGCGGTGGTGTCGCGGTCGGCGGCCGTGAGTGCGGGCCACCACTGCTGCTTCACGGGGTAGCCTTCGTCGCGGAGGAGGCAGTAGAGGGCCTTGAGCCAGACGATGTCGGGCCGGCCGCCGGCCGCGAGGGCACCCAGGCTGGTGCGCAGGAGTTCGGCCACCGCGGCCCGGGATTCATCGGGCACGGGATTGCGGCTGAGGAGCGAGCCGAGGGCCGCGGCGGCCTTGAGCGTCTCGTACGAGCGGCCGATGCCGTCGTGGCGCTGGATAAGGCGGTGCTCCGTGATGAACCAGGTGCGCCCTTGGTTGGACGATTCGAGCGAGAGTTCCGTCTCATCAAACAGGTCCAGCGCAGCGGAGGCCGTCTTGCCCTGCTTGATCCGGCGCAGCAGGTGGAGCACGCCGTGCTCGGCCGAGAACGCGGTCAATTGCTCGAAGGCATCGGAGCCCGAGGGCTGCCGCGCGGTGATGATGGCGGTGGTCTGGAGCTGCTGGCCGGGCATTTTTTCAGAGGACAGAGGTCAGGTTAACTCCCCTTGTAGGGGCGGCGCTTGTCGCCGCCCGCGGGCGTCCGCAAGGGACGCCCCTACAAGATCAATTGCGTTCGAGTGCAGCCTTGGCTGCGCTGGCGCTGGGCCAGGCGGGCAGGACGGCGCCGCAGGAGATGATGGTCTTCATGCCGTCGCCGACCGACATCTCGAGCTCGATGATTTCCGTCCGGGGCAGGTACATGAAAAAACCGTTGACCGGGCTCGGGCAGGTGGGGACGAAGACCGCCCAGTGCTCGCTGGGGAGCTGGGCGTGGGGTTCGCCGGCGGTGGTGTTGGTCAGGAAGCCGAGGGAGTAGGAGCCGGCGCGGGGGAACTGCACGAGCACGACCTTGCTGAACTGGTTGCGATCCTTGGCTCCGAAGGTCTCGATGAACTGCTTCACGCTGCTGTAAAAGCTGCCGACGCCGGGGATGTTGTGGATCAGCCGTTCCGCCGCCTCGCCGACCAGCCGCCCGAGAAAGAGCCGCGACACGTAGCCCAACAGGGTGACGAGGGCGAGGGCGATGACCGTGGTGATGATTTTCCAGAAAATGGCCGGCAGGTGCTGGAGCTGCCCGGGCAGGTAGGGCGCGAACAGCGGGGTGATGGAGCCGCCGACAAGCTCGATCACGAGTTGCAGCGCCCAGATCGTGACCGCGAGGGGCGCGACCAGCAGGATCCCGGTGAGGAAGGCGTTGCGGAGGGAAGCGAAGCGGGATTCGGACATGGACTCGGAATCAACCACAGATGGTCACGGATGAACACTGATTTTTTAAGGGTAGGGCGCGACCGCTGGGCGCGCCGCGGTCAACGGACGGCCCAGCGGTCCGTCCCTACCTACCGAACACACCCAACGCTACCTCAGCCGGAAGGCAGGGATGGCTGCGGCTTTCTGCAGCAGGGTCATGGTCCGCTTCTCGGCGGCGCGCATCCGGCGCTTTTTCGCCGGTTGCAGGTCGTCGTAGCCGGCGAGGTGGAGCCAACCGTGGACCAGGTAAAGGGTGAGCTCGGTGGCGAAAGCTTTTTGTAGGGCCTGTAGGGGCGTCCCTCGTGGACGCCCGCGGGCGTCGTCAAGCGACGCCCCTACAAAACGTGCAGCGGTGTCGGCGGAGACGCAGATCTCGCCGGCCAGGCCCGCGACGGGGTCGCCTTCAAAGGTAATGACGTCGGTCGTCGTTGGGTCGGCCATGAAGTCGCCGTGGATTTTCGCCAGGGCCGGATCGGTGAGGAAGACAAGGGACAGTTCGCCGGGTGGGACCGGCGACACACCCCGGCGCCTAGCGCCACCCTTCTCCAGAGGGGATTTTTTGAATTGCTCATCGAGAGTATGGATCACGCGGGCGACGTCGGCACGACTGAAACGCAGGTGCGGATGCCGGTTGGTGATAGAGACTATACGTTTCATTCGGCCGGATAGTGTGGGCGGGGCTTTATGCCACGACATGAAAGGTGGGTACAGCGTGTCGGGGCGTAAAGCCCCTCCCACATTCAAGGCGAAGCAGGTGAATCATTTCACGAATTCGGCCCGATGGGCTCGGCGGACTTGGCCTGCTCGTAGGCTTCGATGATTTTCTGCACGAGCGGGTGGCGGACGACGTCGTCGGCGGTGAAGTGATGGAAGTCGATGCCCGGGATGTTGCGGAGGATGCGCGGGGCCTGCACAAGGCCGGAGACCTTGGCCCGGGGCAGGTCGATCTGGGTGATGTCGCCGGTGATGATCATCCTCGACTCGTCGCCGAGCCGGGTGAGGAACATCATCATCTGCTCGGGCGTCGTGTTCTGCGCCTCGTCGAGGATGATGTAGGCGTTGGCGAGGGTGCGGCCGCGCATGTAAGCCAGCGGGGCGATCTCGATGACGCCCTTCTCGGAGAGGGTGGCGACATCCGCGGCGTCGAGCATGTCGTGCAGGGCGTCGTAGAGCGGACGGAGGTAGGGGAGGATTTTTTCGCGAAGGTCGCCGGGCAAAAAGCCCAGGGTCTCGCCGGCCTCGACGGCCGGGCGGGTGAGCACGATGCGTTGGACCTTGTTCTGCAGGAGCGCCGAGATGGCGGCGGCCATGGCGAGGTAGGTCTTGCCCGTGCCGGCCGGGCCGATGCCAAAGACCACCGGGTTTTTCTGGATGGCCTGCAGGTAGAGTTTCTGGCCGAGGGTTTTGGGGACAATGCTCTTGCGGCGCGTGGCGATGACGAGCGGGTCGTTGATGAGCGAGCGCAGGCTGGCACCGCCGTTCTGGGTGAAGAGCTCGAGCAGGCGGTGGAAGTCCGGGGTGCGATAGGCGAGGCCCTGGGTGCGGCCGGTGTTGAGCAGCGTGAAGAAATCCTCGGCGCGGGCCACGGCCGCGGCGTCGCCCTCGATCTTCAGCCACTCATCGCGGGTGACGAGCCGGACCGCGAGGGCCTGCTCCACCCGGGTGAGGTTGTCTTCGCTGCCGCAGTAGAGCTGCCCGAGGTGGCGGGCGTTGGGGTAGGTCAGGGTCTTGGTGGCGGGCACGGGCTGGGGAGCTGGGAGCAAGGAGCAGAAGTCAGAAGTCAGGATACACCATATTCGCAACATGTCATCCTGAGCGGAGCGAAGGATCCAGCAGCATTCACAAAAAGCATGGATTCTTCGCTTCGCTCAGAATGACACGTTTCGTTAATCACGGATGGATTTATCGGGTCAGGCCTTGGCTGAGAGCTTAACGGCTGTAGCTTTCAGCTGCTGATACATCGCCTCGAGGGACTGGGGCAGGACACGGGTCTCGCCGATCACGGGCATGAAGTTGGTGTCGCCGGTCCAGCGCGGGACGACGTGGGCGTGGAGGTGCGGGATGCTGCCGCCGGCGGCGGTGCCGAGGTTGAAGCCGATGTTGAAACCGTTGGGGTTGACCGCGGCCTGCAGCACCGCCTTGGCGAAGATGATCTCATCCATCAGGTCGGCGCGCTCGGCGGGGGTGAGTTCGACGAGGTCGGTGGCGGCGCGGAAGGGAACGGCGAGGAGGTGGCCGGGGTTGTAGGGATAGCGGTTGAGCACGAGGTAGCTCAGCGGGCTGCGGTGGATGATCAACGCCTCGGCATCGTTGCCCAGCGCGGGCAGCGCCGCGAACACGTTGGCGCCCTCCGGCAGGCGGGGCGCCTTGATGTATTCCATGCGCCAGTAGGCGTGCAGGTGTTCCATGATATTACGCGGGGAGGCTTGGCCGGTGGGCAGAGCTTGTCAAAACACGGATTGCGGTGACGGTGCGCCTAGGTGGCTGCCGGATCTTGTGGGAGCGGCTTTACGCCGCGACGAAGCACAATCGTTTCCCAAATAATCGGGGCATAAAGCCCCTCCCACACTCGAGCAACGGAATGGCCGCCCGCTTACTTCGGGCGGGCGATGAAGGTGTAGGTGCGGCCGCCCAGGCTGCGGCGGGCGACTTCCCCGACGTCCTCGCGGCGCATGCTCCGGTAGTCGTGGTCGCGGGTGAGGGGCCAGTTCACGCGGTCGGGCTTCTCCTGCATGCGGGAGAGGACGTGGTAGGTCCAGTAGCCGTTGTTGCGGAGCTCCTGCCGGAGGCTGGCGAGCCGGGGCTCGATGACGCGTTCGAACTCATCCTGGGTGATGCCCTTGGCGGCGAGGTCGGCGGCGATCCGGCGGGTGAGGGTGG
Source organism: Opitutaceae bacterium (assembly GCA_043745015.1). GTDB lineage: Bacteria > Verrucomicrobiota > Verrucomicrobiia > Opitutales > Opitutaceae > Lacunisphaera. Next base: position 15,174 of record JAYTUA010000200.1, read on the forward strand.
CGACGCGCTCGGCCATGGCGGGGGCGCACTCGATCTCGACATACAGGTAGCCGTAACCGGGCCAGACCTCGCTGCCCCACACATCCTGCAGCGGGCCGTAGGTGGCACCGAGTTCCTCCCGGATCTTGACGCGAAGGCGGTCGTTGAGGATTTCCGCGAGGACCTGGAGCTTGCGGCTGGTATGGTAGTCTTCGCCGTCGACACCGGGCCAGTAGACGCGCACCGCGGCCTTGCCGGGCTCGCTGCCCTCGAGGAGCCAGGTCTGCATGATGGGCTGGGCCGGCAACACGGGCTTGCGCGCCGGGTCGGGGAGCGGATCAATCTGGCGCGGGGGCAGGGCGCCGAGGGTGCGGGCGACGACCGCGATGGTCGGCTCGACCTCGAGGTCCCCTGCGAGGCCGAGTTCCATGGCGCCCGTGGCCAGAACCGGCCGGAGCCAGTCCTCGATTTCCTTGGGCGTGCGTTCGGAAACCCTGGCGGGAGGCGGCAGGCCGTAGCGGGTGTCGCCGCTGGCCATGACCGTCGGGCAGATCGAACGCAGGAACTGCACGGGCTCGCGGTTGATGCCGGCGTAGTGGGACTGCAGGCGCGAGATCGTGCTCTGGAAGCCCTCGGCGCGAAAGGCGGGGTCGGTCATGAACGCCGCGACGATCTGCAGGAGCTTCTCCAGCTTGTCCGGGCTGGCGTAGCCGCTGAAGTAGAAGCCGTCTTCCTCGATGCTGAAATTGAAAGTGAGCGTGTCGCCTGTCAGCCGGCGGCCCAGCTCGACGTTGTCGTAGCGGCCGAGGCCGCCGGCGGGGTAGGAACTGCCGGCGATCAGGCCGAGGCCGGACCGGGTGGGCGGCTCAGTCGCCAGGCCCCGGCCAAGACGCAGCCGCAGATAGACCTGGTTCTTCTCATAGTCGGTCACCTTGAGGTTGAGGCGGAGGCCGTTGGCAAAGGTGAGCGAGTGGATGTCGGCGCGGGCCTCGAGCGTGCGTGTGGCGACGGTGCCGGGCGGGCCGAAGTCGGTGTAGTCGAACACGGCGATGGCGCGCGCGTCCTTCTCGGTGAAGAAGGAGGCGTAGGCGCTGTCGGCGTAGGCGGTGAGCAGTTCCTTTTCGGTGAGCGGCGTGGGGTAATGCCCGATGACAGCGAGGCGGCGGTTGGCCGGGGCCCACAGGGCGCGGAAGGCCGCGATGCATTGCTCGGCGGTGAGGTTTGTCACGACCGGTTCGGCCAGTTCCCAGTCGGCGCGGGGGGCGGAATTGACGAAGTTGTATTCCAGGCCGGAGCGGATGGCGTGCGCGATGAACTGCGACTGCCGGTTGGACTCGGTGCGGATGTTTTCCTGCAACGCGTTCTGGTAGGCCTGGACCTGGAGCTTCACTTCGTCGGCGGTGAAGCCGTGGAGGAGCGCCCGGCGCAGCTCCTGCTCGGCGAGGCGCACGCCCATGCGCCAGAGGTCGGCGCGGGTGTCGATGCGGATCGCGGACTGCTGTCGGAGACCGAACTCGACGGTCCAGCCGGCCAGGGTGTCGCCGATGTCATTGGGCTGCTTGCGGGCGATCTCGGCCAGCCGGGCCCCAAGGATGGCGAAGCCGGCGTTTTGCGCGACCTGCTGGCGGCGGCGCGCGATGGTGTCGGGGACGGGCTCGACCGGGGTGAGGCAGTAGAGAGCGCTGGACGTGCCGCCGGGCGTGGGCGTGGGGAAAAAGCGGGCCTGCAAATCCCCGGCGAGCGGGGCCCGCAGGCCCAGGTCGGGGTCGGCCAGCTCGGCGGGCGTGGCGGGCTTGAGGGAGGCGAACTGTTCGCGGACGAGCCGCTCGAGCAGGTCGGGGTCGGCGTCGCCCACGGCGATGACGGTCAGGCGCGAGGGGCGGTACCACTGGTGGTAGAACTCAAGCAGCCGGTCCGCCGTGGCGCTTTGCACCGACTCGGGCGTGCCGATGGGCAGGCGGCGGGTGATGAGCGTGCCGGGATGGAGGAACTCATTGAGCACCTCGCCGACTTGTGCCGCGGAGGAATCGCGCGTGCGGCGCTCGCTCTCGACGACCTTGGCTTCGCTCTTCACCCCGGCCTTGGTGATGATCGCGCTGTCGGTGAAGTCGCGGAGGATGGACAGGCCGAGGGCGATCTTCGCCGGCGAGTTCTGGGGCAGGTCGAGGTTGTAGAAGGTGGTGGTCTGGTCGGTGAACGCGCTGGTGTCGGCCCCCATGGCCAGGCCCTCGTGCTGGAGGAAGTTCACGATGGAGGTGGCGGGGTATTTTTTCGTCCCGCGGAACATCAGGTGCTCGATGAAGTGGGCGTAGCCGCGCTGGTCGTCGCGTTCGTGGACGGCGCCCACCGCGACCTGCAGGATGAGGTAGACGCGGCCGGCGGGCTCGGCGTTCCGGCGGACGGCGTAGCGCAGGCCGTTGTCGAGGCGGCCCCAACGGATGGCCGGGTCGGGCGGCACATCGCCCAGTTCGTGCGGCCACGGGGCCGCAGCGGCGAGGACCGCCGGCAGGCAGAGCAAAGTGAGGCAGCGGGAAATAATCCGGACGGGGAGGAGCGGCATGCAGCGGGGACGGCCGCTGCGAGAAAGAGCCAGACCGCGCGGCGTGGCAACGGCGGAGTGGGCGCACCCCGGCCTCGCGCCGTTCACTGCATTAGCTGCGTGAGCAAGGGCTTCATCGCGTCGGCCCAGAGTTGATAGCCGGCGGCGTTGGGGTGGAGCTGGTCGGGCATGATCGCGAAGGGGATCTTGCCGTCCTGGCCGAGGAAGGAGGCGTTGATGTCAAGGAAGCGGACGCTGGTGCCGTCGTCGAGCTTGGCGAGCTCGGCGTTGACAGCGTTGATCACGGCCATGCGCTTGGCGGCTTCGGCGAGGGCGGCCTCGGTGATGTTGCCATCCTTATCCTTGCGGGGGCCGCGGGGAAAGATGGCGAGGAGGAGGACCTTGGTGCCGGGGATTTTCTCGCGGATCAGCCCGACGATCTTCGCGTCGGCCGCGGCGATCTCGGCGGCGGTGTGGCTGAGGGAATTATTGGTGCCGAGCATCAGGACGGTGACCTTCGGGGTGATGCCGTCGAGTTCGCCGTTGGCGATGCGCCAGATGACATGCTGCGTCTGGTCGCCCCCGATGCCGAAGTTGGCGGGGTTGTTCTTTCCGTAGTAGGCTTCCCAGATGTGGGGGGCGTGGGTCCAGCCGGCGGTGATGGAATCGCCGAGGAAGAGGAGGTCGATGGGGCCGGACTTGCCGCGGGCGAGGAAGGTTTCGTGCGACTTCACAAAGCCCGCATTGGTCACGCCGGCGGCGTTGGCCTTGATGATCGGGGCGGAGGCATCGACCTTGATGACGGGGGCGGCGGGCGCGACCGGAGTGGCCGCAGAAGCCGGAGCGACAGCCGGCACAGAAGCCGCTGGTACGGGCGCGGGGGCGACCACGGGCGCGGCCGTCTGGCAGGCGGCGTGCGCAAGCAACGCGAGGGTGACGAGGCAGGTAAGCAGTTTTTTCATGGGGTAAATTTTATTGCCGCGGGGAGGTTCGGGAGCGGGGACGACCCGGATGAGGAAAACCAAGCCGCGCCGGATGGCAACAGCGAGTGGACTCAGAAGTCTACCGACCTGCTCGTGGGCCCTGAGTCAAAAGTCAGCAGCCCGGGCCAAGGGACCCGCAAAGGCCGTCGCCGCCAGCCCGAGCAGCAAGCCGATGATCGCGTAGAGCTGGATGTCGCCCACCATTATATTCTGCTGCAGACCCATGCCGCCCATGCCGCCGCCCATCTCCCGGAGCTTCTGCACCTGCAGCAGGGCAACGGTGTTCTGGGCGAGCAGATAGAGGCCGACCAGCCTGACGATCAAAGTGGGGGTTTTCATTTTATTGTTTCAACGTTAGAGATGTGCCGCGCGCGGGCGAGTGGAGAGTGGCTCTGCACGAGGCGTAACAATCCAGGACGTTGGCGCTGGCGTCTGGTTCGCCTCAGTCTTCATGCGGCCTTTGGTTTCTGAAATAGCGCCATGAAAATGCCGATGATAGCGATGGGAATCGAAAGCCAAGCTAAGTACGAATCGATGTGCTCAGGTGCTTGGTATTTGTATGCGCGGACGAGCAAGCAGCCCAGCGTCAAACCTGCTACTCCGCAAACGAGAGCGGTAATCTTTTTCCTCTTTGCCGCGGCTACGCAGGCGTAAATTCCGAGAGAATTCGCCAGCAACAGCCAGCCGAAGACAAAAAGGATGAGCTCAATGCCACCGTGCGCGATGATCAGAGGAATCTTCAACTTCTGCCGATCAGTGTTATTCAGACTACGTAGAAAGCCTACGCTGGCTTGGCCCGCCGGGAAAGAACAGAGCAGGCGGGTTGGCGGTTGGCAAGCGGGCAGGTGCCGGAGGACGGAGGGCAGAGGACGGAAGACAGAAGACAGAGGGCAGTAACCGGACGGCGCGTTAGGGATAACGCGCCCTACCTTAAGGCATGCGGGGTGGGGGCACCCCGCCCACAAAATCATTTGGCGGCGGGGGTGGGTGCAGCGGCGGACGGCACGATAATGAATTCGGAGGCGCGGGCGGGGTCGAGGTATTGCTTGGCCAGCGCGCTGAGCTCGGCGGCGGTGATGCCCTCGTTGTCACTGTAACGGGTGCGGCTCCAGTCGAGGCGCTCGGGAAATTCCTGCGCGGCGGCCAGCACGCTGCCGAGCCAGTAGGGATTGGTGCGCGAGGATTCGCGGAGGGCCGTGAGCACGGGCTGCTTGGCGCGGACCAGTTCCTCGTCGGTCACGCCCTTGTCGTGGAGCGAGGCGGCGACGAGCTTGATGGCGTCGGTGATCGTGCGGGCCTCGGCGGGTGCGACGGTGGCGTCGGCGATCAGCCAGCCGTAGCCGGGGTAGGTGTCGCTGAGGTCAGGGGCGGCGTTGGGGCTGTAGGTGCCGCCGAGTTTCTCGCGGATCTCGACGCGCAGGCGGTCGGCGAACACGTCGCTGAGGAGCCGGAGCCGGCGCGTGAGCTTGATGTCGCGCCCGTCGGTGGCGGGCCAGTAGAGGCGGACGAGGGCCTTGGGAATCTCGGTGGGGACGCTGTATTGCTTGGCGAGCGGCGCGGCCGGCGGGGTGAGCTTCCGGGCGTCGGCGTAGGCGGGCTTGGCCTCGCGCTTCGGCAGGGCACCGAAGGTCTGCGCGATGGCGGCGACGGTGGCGGCGGGCTCGAAGTCGCCGACGATGGCGATCTCGATGGGGCCCTGCGCAAACTGCGGCGCGAGCCAGGCCTTCAATTCGTCGAGGCTGCGCGAGAGCATGACTTCCTGCGGCGGGAGGCCGAAGCGCGGGTCGCCGCCCGCGAGCAGGCCGGCCACCTCGAGCTGAAGCGGGCCGTCGGCCGTGTGGGCGAGGCGGAGATAGAGCTGCTCGGCGGCCTTGTGGACCTGGCGGATGGACTCGGGCCGGTAGCCGGGGTCGGTGAGGAAGGCGCAGAAGAGCTGGAGTTGGAGGAGCAGGTCGGTGCGGTTCGTGCCGGCGCCGAAATTGAACGCGTCGGTCTGCGCGCCGAACGACAGGCCCACGGTCTTGCCGGCGAGGAGACGCTGGAGGTCGTCCACGCTGTGCTTGCCGAGCCCGCCGGCGATGAAGGCGACGTTGGCGAGGAGCGAGAGGCCGGGCCGGTCCTTCGGCATGGTAAGCGTGCCGCCGCCGACGCGGACGGAGACGCGGATGCGGCCGGCCTCAAAGTCGGTGGGCTTGAGGTTGAGGCGGACGCCGTTGCCGAATTGCAGGAGCGTGGCCCCGAGGTCGTCCACCTTGGTTTCCTGAACAACTTTCCCGGCCGGGCCGAAGTCGGTGTAGGCGAAGGCGGCCTGCTCGGTGCGGGGTGGCGCGGCGACGGCGACCTTGCGGCTGGCCTCGTAGGCGGCGGTGATGGCGGGTGCGGCGTCGGGGATCTGGACGTTGCCCGTGACGAAAAGCTTGCGGCCGTTGGTCTCGCTCCACGCGGCGCGGAGGGCCTGGGTGCAGGCGGCGGGCGTGACGGCCTGCAGGGCGGGAAGATAGAGGGCTTGCTCGGCGAGCGGGTGGGTGGAGACGGCGTCGTCGATCAGGTCGCCGGTGATGTCGTCGGCGAGGCCGTGGGAGCGGCGGGTCGCGGCGGTGCGGACGGCCTGGTCGAGGTTGTTGCGCATCTCGGCGACGGCCTCGGTGAGTTCCTCGGGCTGGAAACCGTGCTCGAGGGCGCGGCGCAGCTCCTGCTCGGCGACGGCGAGCGCGGCCGGCCACTGGTCGGGCCGGCAGTTGAGCTCGATGGAGGCGTTGCGGAAAAGGTCATACTGCTCGGTCACGCCGACCACGCCGCCGAGGAACGGCGCGCCTTCCTTCTTGGCGAGGATGCCCAGGCGGCGGTTGAGCATCCGCAGGGCGAGGGTGCGGGGCAGATACTTCAGGCGGTTGGCCGAGGTGTCGGGCTCGAACACGTAGGGCACCACGGTCTCCAGCGCGACGTTGGTGCTGCCGGCCTCCGGCTCGGGGTGCAGGCCGGCGTCGATGGTCGCCGCCACGGGGACGGAACCCAGCCGGGGCTCCAGCTGCACCGGGCCGCGGGGGGCCAGCGGCGAGAACAGCTCGCGCACCAGCGGTTCGATGGCGGCCGGCTCGATGTCGCCGACAATCACGAGGCACATGCGGTCGGGCCGGTACCACGCATCGTAGAACTCGGTGAAGCGTTCGCGGACCGCGGTGCGGATGACCTCCTCGGTGCCGATGGGGAGGCGCTGGGGGAAGCGCGTGCCGGGCACGAGGAATTCCAGCTCGGCGACAAAGCTGCGGAGGCCGACGGAGTCGCGCGCGCGTTTCTCACTGAGGATGATGCCGCGCTCCTTGTCGATCTCGGCCGGGCTCAGCAGCAGGCCGCCGGCGACATCGGCGAAGAAGGTGAAGGACTCGCGCAGGGTCGCGGGCTTGGTGTCGGGCAGCTCGAGCTGGTAGATCGTACGGTCGAAGCCGGTGGAGGCATTGGTGTCGCCGCCGAAGTCCATGCCGAGGCGCTGGAAAAACTCCACGACGTTGGCGGCGGGGAAGTGCCGGCTGCCGTTGAACGCCATGTGCTCGAGGAAGTGGGCGAGGCCGCGCTGGTTTTCGTTCTCGTAAACGGAGCCGACCTTGACGGCGAGGCGGGCGCTGACGCGGCCGCGCGGCTCGGCGTTGCGGAGGAGGGCGTAACGCAGGCCGTTGTCGAGCTTGCCCCACTTGATGGCCGGGTCGGCGGGCAGGTCGCTGGTCTGGTGGACGAAATCCGTCGTCCGGGCCGCGGGCGCGACGGGGACCAGCACCAGTGAAAATACGAGGCAAACGAGCCGGAGGACAGGGCGATTCAGCTGCATGGCAGGCATATTGACAGCAGGACAGTGCTTGAGTGCAAGGTTGGGATGGAGGGCTCGCGTCCCTGCGAGCTTTTTTTTAATTTCCGGCCCAGCGGTTGCCGGCCCGCAGAGACGCGGGCCCTCCAGGCCTTGCGGCCAAATTAGGATGGCCAAAAGGCGGGCCGCCGACCTTGCTGGAGGCCAGCGATGAAAGCGAAAGCCAAACCCAATCCCGATCGAGCCAATGCCGCCCTGGCCCGGAAAAAAGGGCCCGTTTCCAAGTTTATCGCGCATAACTACCGGCACTTCAATGCCGCCGCCCTGCTGGACGCCGCCAAGGGCTACGAGACCCACCTGCAGGCCGGGGGCAAGATGCTGGTCACCCTCGCCGGGGCCATGTCCACGGCCGAGCTTGGCATCTCCCTGGCCGAGATGATCCGGCGGGACAAGGTCCACGCCATCGTCTGCACCGGGGCCAACCTGGAGGAGGACATCTTCAACCTCGTGGCGCATGACTACTACGAGCGCGTGCCGCATTACCGGCAGCTCACGGCCGACGACGAGCAGGCGTTGCTCGACCGGCACATGAACCGCGTGACCGACACCTGCATCCCCGAGGCCGAGGCCATGCGCCGGATCGAGGCGGAAGTCGCCAAGGAATGGGTCGCCGCCGACCGGGCGGGCGAACGGTATTTCCCGCACGAGTTCATGTACAAGGTTCTCCGGTCGGGGAAACTGCAGAAGCACTACCAGATCGACCCGAGGAATTCCTGGATGCTGGCCGCCTGCGCGAAGAACCTCCCCATCATTGTACCCGGCTGGGAGGACTCCACCCTCGGCAACATGTATGCCGGCCGCGTGGTCACGGGGGGGATCAAGAACCCCCACCTCGTCCGCACCGGAATCGAATACATGGCCTGGCTGGCCGGCTGGTACCTGAAGACGGCGAAGCGGCTCCGCCACGGCGAGGGCTCGATCGGGTTTTTCCAGATCGGCGGCGGCATCGCGGGCGACTTCCCGATCTGCGTCGTGCCCATGCTGCAACAGGATCTGGGCTGCACCGGCGTGCCACTCTGGGGCTATTTCGCCCAGATCAGCGACTCCACCACGAGCTACGGCAGCTACTCCGGCGCCGTGCCCAACGAGAAGATCACCTGGGGCAAGCTCGGGGCGAAGACGCCGAAGTTTGTCATCGAGAGTGACGCGACCATCGTGGCACCGCTGATCTTCGCCTGGGTGCTGGGGCAGTAAAGTGAGCGGTGAGCAGTAAGCCGTGAGCAGTCCTGAGAGCGAAAAACCGCACAAACGATTGCTCGCGTGGCAACGCAGCATGGACCTTTACGTCGAGATCCACCGGCTGACCGTCACCTTTCCCGCCAATGAGCGTAACTTGGTTTCCCAGATCCGCAGTGCGCACTCTCGGCTCCATCCAATATCGCGGAGGGAGCCGCGGACCAGTCACGCGACCAGTTCCGCCAGTTTCTTGGTTATGCCATCCGCTCAATGAATGAGGGGGAAACCCAGCTCGAAGCGGCCCGTCGGGTCGGACTGGTCGCCGACGCCGAGGCCGCGCGAATTGCCGCAATTCTCGATGAAGGCCTGCGTCTCACTTACGGCCTGAAGCGCAGTTTATGATGGGCATTGATTCCTGCTCACTGCTGACTGCTCACCGCTCACTTCTCCTGTGATCTGGCTCTACCGCATAATCTTTGTCCCGGCGTTGCTCCTCGCGTCACCGTATTACCTGTGGCGGATGCGGCGGCGCGGCGGGTATGCCGGGAGTACCAGCCACCGTTTCGGCGGGACGGATGCGCTGCCCGCCAAGTCCGCCGGCCGCAAACGCCTCTGGCTGCAGGCGGTGAGCGTGGGCGAGATGCTGGCCATCGCGCCGCTGCTGGAGGCCCTGCGCCGCGAGGGGCAGACGGAAGTCTACCTGACCACGACCACCAGCACCGGTTACCAGCTCGCAAAGGAGAAATACGCGGCGCTCACGATCAGTATCGGGTATTTTCCGTTGGATTTCTGGGCCTTCAGCGCGCGGGCCTGGCGGAGCGTGCAGCCCGACCTCTGCATTTTGATGGAGGGCGAACGCTGGCCCGAGCACGTGCATCAGGCGGCGGGTCGCGGGGTGCCGGTGCTCAGCGTCAACGCGCGCTTGTCCGACCGGAGTTACCGGCGGTCGGTGCGTTTCGGCCTGCTGCTGCGTCCGCTGACCGCGGGCATCACGCGCATCCTCTGCGCCTCGAAGCGGGACGAACAGCGGTTCAAGACCCTCGGGTTCCCGCCGGAGCGGCTGCAGGTCACGGGCAACCTCAAGCTCGACGTGGAAATTGCGCCGCTGCCAGCGGTGGAGCTGGCCCGGCTGCGCCGCGAACTCGGGCTGGGGGACGGGTTGGTGCTGCTGGGTTCGTCGACCTGGCCCGGGGAGGAGGAGGCGCTGCTCACGGCGCTCATGACGGCGCGTTCGAGCGGACTTGAGGTTTCGCTGTTGCTCGTGCCGCGCCATGCGGAGCGTCGCGAGGAACTGCGCAGCCTGATCGGGAAAACGGGACTGAGCTTTCACTTTCGGTCGGAAGGGCCCTACTTCGCCAAGGCTACGAAGGGCGACCGCGACATCGCGGTCGATGTCGCGGTCGGCGACACGACGGGCGAGCTGCAGAAATTTACGCAGCTGGCCGACTTGGTTTTCGTGGGCAAGAGCCTGGCCCCGCACGATGGCGGGCAGACGCCGGTCGAGGCCGCGATCCTGGAGAAACCGCTGCTGCACGGCCCGTTCATGACGAATTTCCGCGAGATCATCCGCGGCCTCACCGAGGCCGGCGCGGTACGCCGGGTGGAGACGCACGATGAGCTGATCCGCGCGGCGGTGGAACTGCTGGCGGACCCGGCGAAGCGCGCGCAACTGACCGCCTCGGCCCACGAGTGGCACGAGGCCAACCGCGGCGCGACGGAGCGGACGTTGGCTGTCATCCGCGAGCTGCTTAGATGCTAGGCGTCGTTTGTTTTAAGCTTCTCTCAATCGGAGTTAATAACTCTGCGTACAACATATCTGATACTATTTCCGAATGGGCCAAGTGATGCTCCGGCCGAGTATCCATCTCCAGGGTGATAAAGGCCCGCGCTTGAAGAGTTGCGGCGGGATCACGTCCACCTCGAAGGTCCGCTCTTCCCCGATCTTTTCATAAAGTTCCGGCTCCGCCTGCACCGCCGCCGGCACAATCACGACCGTCTCTTTCACCGGCAGATGGGCAAAGTTCTCGGCGGGGAGCGGGCGCGGCGCGGCGGGACCGGCGGCGCGTTCATACGTGATCGTCGCGGTCGGCCGCGCCGGAGCCAGGAGCTGCTCCAGGGCCTCCAGCTTCAGCAGCAATTGCGCGCGGTCGAGGGTCTCGCTCTGCCCGCCGCCAAAGAGTTTTTGCTTCAGCCAGGTGATCTGCGTGCGCAACACCCCGTTCTCCTCGCGCAGCAGCCCGTTCTCCTTTTGCAGGACTTGCACGGGGTCGAGGGTGGCGGCGCTCAGCACGCCTGACCCGGAGCAGGTTTCCCGCCAGATTTTCCGGCGCGACTGATTATCTTGACCGGAGAGGAAAAACTTTTCGCTCAGCGCTCATACCACGGCTTGAGCGAGCCGTGCTTGAGCTCGATGCCGCCGACCAGCAGCGCCAGCGCCTCCGGCGCGAGGGCGAGTTTGGCCTGGTGGCGCCCCGGCGCCGGCCACGAGAACCGGCCCCGCTCCAGCCGCTTCGCCAGCACCCACACGCCCGTGCCGTCCCAATACAGCAGCTTCAGCCGCGTGCGGTCCTTGTTGATGAACGCAAACACCGCGCCGCTTTTCGGATCCTCCTGCAGTTGCTCCTGCGCCGCCGCCCACAGCCCGTTGAACTGCTTGCGCATGTCCACCGGCTGCACCGCCACGAAGATCCGGACCGAATGCGGGAACGCCAGCATCGCCTCAGCTCCGCAAGGCCCGCACGAGTGTTGCCAGGTCGGCGGCGTTCCCGCCGCGCAGCACCGTGCCGTCGGGCAAACGCACTTCCAGCCCCGCCATACTCGCGGACGGCAAGCATACTTCGGCAAAGTTTATCCGCCCCGGCGCAGTCCGCGGCACGGGCTTCCGTCCCGCCTCCTGCGCCCACGAGACGAACGTCGTGTAGCGCACCCCCTCCCGCCGGGCGAACGCGGCCTGCGTCAAACCGCTCTCCCGCCACGCCGCCACCAACTCCGCCCGACGCGCCACCGGTGTGATCGTCCGGCCCAGTCGGTCACGCGTCTCCCCCGTCACCACCAGTTCCGTCGTCGTAGCCTGCGTCGTATTGGTTACCATTACGACACCCTACCACCATTCCTACGACCCGCCTACGAGGCACCCAGCCGGACGCTTACAGTCTATCGCCGCGACCGGCCGGTCGCGCTCAGCGCTTGAACTCCCCGCGTTCATCCGACAACAACCCATCCAGAGCGGGGGAGGGGCTACGCCCCTCCCCCTGCGCCCCCTCCCATATCTTAACTTAATTTACCCGATCCGCTGTCCAACGGACGGGGTCCACTTCACAGGGCACTCGACATATTCAGCGTTCGATGAGCTTTTCGAATTCACCTTCTTTGAAGCGTTGTAGAAAATGAGCCAACATATCCCCCGCCGTACGCTGAGAGATTCATTGCGGTTCTTAGTATCCAATTCGAATTACGTAGATAGCCTACGCTGGCTTGGCCCGTCGAAAAGCAGACAGCCGAACAACGCGGTCCGGTTCAATCCTGAATTCGAATGACGAATGGCTCCTTCGGAGAACTCGCCCTACCTAGTAACAAGTGACCCGGCCGAAACGTGTTCCAGCACTTGCGCGGCGCTGCTGCGGGCGGCGGCAGGGTGGGCGAGGGTGCGGAGATTTTTGCGCCAGAGCCACCAAGGATAGCGCCCAGGCCTGGGTGAGGGCACCAGCCCACCGGGAAGCGGTGGCGGAGGGTCCGGGGAGCAGGCCAAATAGGTGTTGCACGGCGCGGGCGGAAGTTTCTAACGTGTTTCTTTTAGTTCGATGCAATCCCACGGTCCCAAGCGCATCTACACCCCGCAGTCGTTGGAGTTCTGGTTTGGCCGTCTGGAGGCCGACTGGGAGGGGCAGTTTGACGCCGGTCACGCCGAGCGTGGCCATGCGATGTACCGGGACAATGAGATCCGCGAGGTGGAGCTCGGGGCCAGCGATGCGATCATCCACCGGCGGGTGGACAAGAAGGAGGAATATGCGGTCATCGAATGGGAGGGCGACACCATCAAGGTCCGGTCCTCCTCCACCGACCTGATGCTGGCCAACGCAATTGCCGTGGCCGGCCTGCACGAGATCGAGGAATTGCTGGTGGACGAGATCAATGCACTGCTGCCGGGCTCCGCCGCCAAGCAAGCCGGCCCGGCCAACGGGAACGGACAGACCGCCCCGAACGGCACCAACGGGCACAGCGAGGCGAAGGCGGACAACCAGCCCGCGCGGGATCTCCTGCTGAGCTTCACCACCAACGCCGACGGGCTCGTCTTCCTCGCCTACTGGAAAAACGGCCGCAGCCGCATTCCCGCCCTCGGCAATACCGCGCACCACCCGACCGCCGCCGAGCGCGCCAAGCTCATCGCGCTGGCCACCTATTCGCGCAAGGCCCACTTCCGCTACAACCAGAGCACCCACGCCTACGCGCTCGACGCCCTGGCCGACATCCCCGGGTTCCTGCGCGACTTCCTGCCGCTCTGGAAAAAACAGTTCGCCATCGAGCTCGACGCCAAGGTCAACAGCATCAAGCAGGGTGCCCGCACCATCGAGATCGAGGCGGTCGCCGACAGTCGCGGCGGCGACGGCGGGCTGAACCTCCGCTGGATCTTCCGCGCGGGTGAAAAACTCCTCACCGACGAACAGGCGGCCGCGCTGCTCAAGCACGGCCGCACGCCGATGCTCATGCCCGACCTCGGCATCGTCACCATGTCGCCCGAGAAATGGGAGAGCTACCAGCAGTGGAAGCGCAACCTGGAGGACACCTCGGTCGATGGCGAAATCCCCGCCTACCTGATCTTCTCCCTCTTCACCGACCAGCGCATCAAGGTCACCTTGGGAGCCGGGCTCGACGCCTGGCGGCTAAAAGTCATGACGCCGCCCGCCACCCCGCCGGCCCTGCCGGAGTTCCTCCGCAACTACCAGCGGCGCGGCGTCGAGTGGATGCACCACCTGTGCGAGACCGGCTGCCACGGCCTGCTCGCCGATGAGATGGGTCTGGGCAAGACCGCCCAGGTCATCGCGCTGCTGCGGTCCCGCCCCCTGGAGCGGAAGCGCCACGTCGTCGTGTGCCCGGCCAGCGTGGTGCCGGTGTGGCGCGAGGAGCTCGCGCGGTTTTTCCCGGACGCCAAGATCGACACGCTCAAGTCAGGCAATGATTTCAAGTCCAACAAGTCGCCCTGCATCTGGCTCGCCAGCTACACCCAGCTCCGCAAGCACCGGACGCTGCTCGACGCCACCAGCTTCGGCTACGCCATCCTCGATGAGGGCCAGTTCATCAAGAATCCCGACGCCAAGGTCACGCAGGCCTGCTTTGCGCTGAAGGCCGAGCACCGGATCGTGATGACCGGCACGCCGCTGGAGAACCGCCAGCTGGATCTGTGGTCGATCTTCCGCTACCTCCTGCCGGGCCTGCTGGGCTCGCGGGCGGGCTTCGAGAACGCGTTGATCCAGGATCGCGACGGCACCATGCACCGCCTGCGCCAGCAGGTGGCGCCGTTTATTTTGCGCCGCACCAAGAACGAGGTCGCGACCGAGCTGCCGCCCAAGGTCGAGATGGACCTGCTGTGCCCGCTCACCGAGGTGCAGCGCGCCGAATACGCCCGGATCTGCACCGAGGGCCTCGCCCGGCTCGGCGAGGACATCGGCCTGGCGTTGCGGGAGAAATCGTTCGGGTTCCTCGCCCTGCTCACCCGCCTGCGGCAGGTCTGCTGCGATCCCGACCTGCTGCCCTGGATCAATTCGCCGTTGACGGACAGCGGCAAGCTCCAGCTGTTGATCGAGAAGCTCGCCGAGGTGGTGGCGAGCGGCCACAAGGTCGTGATCTTCTCGCAGTTCGTCACCCTGCTCAACCGCGTGCGCACGGCGCTCGACCAGCATTATCCCGATTTGCCCCGCTACGAGATCACCGGCATGACGGTGGACCGGCAGAAGCCGGTAAAGGATTTCCAGTCGGCGCAGGGCGCGGCGGCAATGCTCGTCAGCCTCAAGGCCGCCGGCACGGGCATCACGCTGCACGCGGCGGACTATGTGTTCCTGCTCGACCCGTGGTGGAATCCGGCGGTCGAGGACCAGGCGATTGATCGCGTGCACCGCATCGGCCAGACCAACACGGTGTTTGTCTACCGCATGGTCACGGCCGGCACGATCGAGGAGCGCATCCAAGTGCTCAAGGGCGCGAAGAAGCAGCTCTTCAACCAGGTGGTGGGCGGGCATTCCGGCGACTTCGAATGGACGAAGCATTTCAGCTCGCTCAACAGCCTGATCCAATTGAGCGCCCTGGAAGCGGCGGAGCCCGAGCAACCCTATGGCCCGGCGGCCCCCGCCGCCGCCCCCTCCGGCACCTGACGGGAACTAGCCTTGTCAGGCGCGGACCGCCGCGGTAACACTGCCGGCGCGTGAAGCAAGTCGTGCCGAAAATTTATCGACGATTGTTGCGCCTGCTGCGCTGGCGGCTGTGGATCATCGAGAAGCTGAGCCCGTCGCCGTGGCAGGAAACCCTGGCCTATGCGGCCGTCGCGGGCGTGCTCGGAGCGCTGGCCGCGCTGGTGTTCCGCGAGGGAGTGGACCTGATCCACCGCCTGCTGACGGGCAACTCCGAGGGCATCGTGGACTCGTTCCGCGAGCTGGAGCCCTGGCAGCGGCTGGCCGTCCCCGCGGTGGGCGGGCTCATGGCCGGCCTGGTGTTGCTCTTCGGCAAGCGGCTGCACCGGGGCGAGAGTTCCACGGACTACATGGAGGCGATCCTGATTGGCAGCGGCGAACTGCCGGTGCGCGCCAGCCTCGTGAAGAGCACGGCGGCGATGTTCTCTATCGCCTCGGGCGGCTCGATCGGGCGCGAGGGCCCGCTGGTCCAGCTGGCGGCGGTGGCCGCCTCGTGGCTCGGCCGGTGGCGGAAGCTGTCGGCCCCGCAACTGCGGCTGCTGGTCGCCTGCGGCGCGGCCTCGGGGATTGCCTCGGCCTACAACGCGCCCATCGCCGGCTCATTCTTTGTGGCGGAGATTATTCTCGGCTCCATCGCGATGGAGAGCCTGGGTCCGCTGGCAATCTCCGCCGTGGCGGCGACCCTGACGATGCGGACGCTGTCGGACGCACACACGGTTTACCAAGTGCCGGCCTTCACGCTCCATTCGCTCTGGGAAATCGGCCCGTTCCTCCTGCTAGGCGTGCTGGCAGGCCTGTTGGCGCCGTGGTTTCTGCGCTCGTTGCGGGCGGCGGAGCGGCTGTTTGCCGCGACGAGCCTGCCGGTGCCGGTGCGGCTGCTGCTGGGTGGACTCGCTGTGGGCGGGCTGGCCGTCTGGGTGCCCGAAGTCTGCGGCAATGGTTACAGCACCGTCGTGGATATTCTTAACGGCAAGATGGTGTGGACCGCCCTGGTGCTGGTGCTCGTCTGCAAGTGGGCGGCGACGGCCGCGTCGTTTGGCTCGGGGGCGCCGGGCGGAGTTTTCACGCCCGTGCTGTTTGTGGGTGCCGCGCTGGGCTATCTTTTCGGCTACGGCGTGCACGAGGTCTGGCCGCAGGGCGCGGCCGATCCGCGAGCCTTTGCCCTCGTGGGCATGGGCGCGCTGCTGGCGGCGGCGAGCCATGCGCCGGTCATGGCCATCATCATGCTCTTCGAGATGACGCTGAGCTACGACATCATCATGCCGCTGATGCTCTGCTGTGTGGTCGCCTATTACACGGCGCGCGGCCTCGAGGATCACTCGCTCTACAGCGAGGCCCTGTCGAAAAAGGCGGCGGACGCCCCCGAGGCGGTCCACCTGCCGGGCGTGGTGGCCGATCTCGTGCGGGGCCAGTCGTCGGTGGTGACGCCCACCGCCCGGTTCGAGGTGATCGCGCAGGAATTCCTGCAGAGCCGGCGGGAGGAAATCTACGTCACGGAAGCGTCGGGCGAGTATGCCGGGGCGATTTCCCTGCACGACATCAAGCCGCACCTGAGCGATGCGGAGGTGGCCGCGCACGTGATCGCGGAGGATCTGCTGCGCGATGACGGGCCGACGGTCGCCCCGGCCGCTTCGCTGGCCGATGCCCTGCGGGTATTCGCGCAGCATGCCGGGCAGACGCTGCCGGTGGTCGAGGCGGGCACGGGCCGGCTGACGGGCGTGCTGGTGAAGAACGACCTTTTGCTGGCCTTGCTGGAAGGGAAAGGCGCGGAGAAGCGCGGCACGGTGCCGCCGTGGCGGGGTTAGGGGAGGGCTCGCGTCCCTGCGAGCCGGCCCGCAGAGACGCGGGCCCTCCACGAAACCGGCGACGTCGTCCTAGGCGGCGTCTTTCCCGTTTCGTCACACGCGCGTCACGAAACCGTAACACGGGGCCCTTATGGTCACGCTGCGTCCCGGCACTCCGCCGGGCCTTCATCCAAGCAATCACCCTCCGATCATGTTCAACCTGAAATCAAAATTGACCGCCGTGCTGGCCGCCCTGCTGTGCGCCGGCAGTGCCCTCGCCCAAGACAGCGGCCCGCTTATCGACCTTCTCGTGAAGAAGGGCCTGATCAACGACCAGGAGGGCGAAGAATTACGCGCCGATCTCTCCCGGGAGGCCGCGGCGGCGGTCACAGCGACCATCTCCGGCGGCAAAAACACGGCCGCCCTGCAGATTGCCGGGCGCATGCAGGTGCAGTATGCCGGCCTGGGCACAGACATCACGGGCGCCGCCACCAATCCGGCCAGCACGGCACACTTCTTCCTGCGTCGCATCTATTGGGGCGCGAAGGCGAACCTCGGTAACGGCTGGAGTTCCAGCCTCAATTATGATTTCGCCGGCTCCACCTTTGACGAGGCCAAGATCACCTGGACGCAGAGTGATGCCCTGAGTGTGGACGTCGGGTTGCGCAAGGTGCCCTTCGGTTTGGAGGAGTGGTATACCTCCTCCGGCAGCCTGAAGGCAATCGAACGCTCGCCGGCCACCCGCTATTGGGTGGAGAGCAACAACGGCCGGCGGCTCGGCGCGGGCAGCTATCGCATTGGCGTCTACGCCGCGGGCAAGGCGGACAACGGTCTCTTCTACAACGTCGCGGTCACCAATCCCGAGCGCAATGAAGACGGGATTGCAGGCGTTACCAGTGCCGGCACCGCTGCCAACAACAACCTCTCCTACTGGGGCAACGTGGGCTTCAAGGGCAAGTCGGGCGAAAGCCTGAACTACGTGCTCAGTGCCTCGGTCGGCTCGCTGCCGGATCAGGGCGGGACTTCCAACACGAATCTGGGCAAAGGTCATAACCTCACGGTCTATTCCCTGTGGGGCACCGTGACCAACGGGCCCTTCGACCTCGAGGCCGAGTTTTTCGGCGGATCCGACCAGCAGGGCGTATCCGCCACGCAGAATGCCAAGCCGAGTGCCTACTGGATCCAGCCCTCCTACAAGCTTACGGACAACCTTGAGGCCACCATCCGCTACACGCAGATCTATGCCGGCCAGCGGGGGGTCAATCTCAGTGACGGCATCCGTTCCGCGCCTGGTGGCGGCACCATGAAGAACATGAACGAATGGTACTTCGGCTTCACGCAATTCTTCCGGGGCAATGACGTCAAATTGCAGCTCGGCTATATCATCGGTGAATCCAACGACACGGTGGCCGGCGGCACCGCCAAAGCCAAGACCACCGGCGTGCGCAGCCAGATGCAGGTAAATTTCTAATCCCGTCCCCATTTCCACAACTCACCCAATCCTTATCATGAAAACACTCACTCTTCTTGCGGTTGCGGCGCTGGCCGCCACCTCTCTTAACGCCCAGAAACTCGTCATCAAGGGTTCCGATACGCTCGGGGCCAAGCTCGTGCCGATGCTGGCCGAGGAATACAAGGCCCAGCACCCCGGCGTCGCCTTTGAGATCGCCGCCGAGGGCTCGACCACCGGCATCGCCGCCATCACCGATGGCACGGCGCAGATCGGCATGTCCAGCCGCCGGGCCAAGCCCACCGAGATGTCCGCGGCGCAGGCCAAGGGCGTCTCCATGAAGCCCACCGTCGTGGCCTACGACGGCATCGGCGTCATCGTCAACGGCGGCAATCCGCTCTCCAGCCTGACCAAGCGCCAGGTCGAGCAGATCTTCGCCGGGGACATCACTGACTGGAGCCAGGTGGGCGGCAGTGCGGGTCCGATCTCGATCTACACCCGCAACACTTCCTCGGGGACTTATTCGGACTTCAAGGATCTGGCCATGAAGAAGCGCGACTACGCCTCCTCCTCGCAGAAGATGGCCGGCAACGAGCAGATCGCCGCCGAGGTCGCCAAGAATGCCAACGGCATCGGCTACGTGGGCCTGGCCTACCTCCACGATCCGGGGATCAAGACCCTGTCGATCGAGGGAACAACGCCCACCGAGGAGTCGGTGTTGGCCAAGAAGTATCCCTATGCCCGCCCCACGTTCTACTACACGAATGGCGAGCCGACGGGTGAAGCGGCCAAGTTTGTCGAGTTCACGCTCAGCGACGAGGGCCAGCGGGTCGTCCGCAAGGTCGGCTTCGTACCCGTCCGTCCGCTGAACTGACTGAAGTAGCATCCAAAACCGCCCGCAGACCGTGCCCGGACTGCGGGCGGTTTCCTTTGTAACCAAACCGTAACCTGACCCGGTTGACCGGCCCCCGGGGCCGGCCCGATGCTCCCGCTGTAATTCCGGCATGTCCGCCATCACTGAAACACCCTCCGTTGTCCGGCTTTCCACCCAGGAGGCCCTGCTGCGCCAGCGCCGCGGCTCGTTCCTCGGGCTCACCGGCGACCAGTTCGTCAAATACGTGTTCCAGGGCAACGCGGCGATTTCGATCGTCGTGCTGGCCCTGATTACTTTCACGATCTTCCGCGATGCCGTCGGCTTCCTGCCGGCCAACCACGAGAACCTCGTGATCTACCGGCAGGCCGGTCTCGAGTATGTCGATCTGTTCCGCAGACAGGTCACGGCCCACAGCACGATCTCCCGCTACCTCGCCAGCGTGCGGGCGCAGCGCCTCGCCGCGCTGATGAAGCAGGAGGGTCTGGCCGCCGCCGCCGCTCACGCTCAGCTGGCGCCATTTGACGATTTCGCCAACCGCTTTGCCGACACGCTCGGCGAGGAGGAGACCCTGCTCGGCACCATGACGGATCTGGCCACCTCGGTGAAGGAACGGCAGAAGGTCGCGCAGGACTTGCATGAGGCGAAGCAGCACCTGCTCAGCGCCATGCGCGGGGCGACACCGGAGCGCGCGGCCCAGTTGCAGCGCGATACCGCCGCCATCCAGATTGAGGTCATCGATTTCAAGACCGAGATCCAACCCCTCCGCGCGCTGCAGCCCGAGGTGCAGGCGGCGAATATCCGTCTGCTTGCGGCCATGCAGGCCCTCGCGGTCGCGCCGCCGCAATTCTCCGATCCGGAACTCAGTGACAGGATGCAGAAGTTCCCGGGTTTTGTGGCCGCCTATGCGACGGAGGTTGCCACGACCGAGAGACAGATGGCGGCCTGGGACCAGGCCAAGCCCGTCGGCTGGCTGGAGGCGTTCAACGCCTTTGCCTTTGGCCGGAAGTGGATCACCGCGAGTTTCTGGCAGGACTGGTATGGGGTCATCCCGTTGCTCAGCGGTTCGTTGTTGATCGCTTTCCTCGCCCTGCTGTTGGCCATCCCGCTTGGGGTGGCCGCGGCGATCTACGTGAACCAGCTGGCCACGCCGATCGAGCAGAAGATCATCAAGCCCTACATCGAGTTCATCTCCGCCATTCCCAGCGTGGTGCTGGGGTTCTTCGGCATTGCGATGCTCGGTGAGACGCTCCGCCGCGTCTCCCAGCTGCCGTCGCTGGACTGGGTGCCCGGGTTTCCCTTTGCCGAGCGCCTGAACGCCACCACCGCGGCCTGCCTGCTCGCGCTCATGGCCGTGCCTACGATCTTCTCGCTGGCGGAGGACGCGATCAACAACGTGCCGCGCTCCTTCAAGGAGGCCTCGCTCGCCCTCGGGGCCACGCGGCTGCAGACCATCCTCAACATCATCGTGCCCGCCTCGCTGTCCGGCATCATGGCCGCCATCCTGCTCGGCTTCGGCCGGGTGATCGGCGAGACCATGGTCGTGCTGCTGTGCGCGGGCAACCGCATCGAGATTCCCGACCTCAGCAACGGCCTCGGCGTCGTGTTCCAGCCGGTGCACACCATGACCGGCATCATCGCCCAGGAAATGGGCGAGGTGGTGCGCAACAGCATCCACTACCGGGCGCTGTTCATGGTTGGCGTCGTACTTTTCCTGATTTCCCTGCTGGTCAACTGGCTCGCGCAGAAAATCGTGCGCCGCTACCGGATTTCCATCGGATGAAAAAAACCGAGCCACAGTCCACCCGGACAGACGATATCGCAGGTAGGGCGCGGACTCCGTTCCGCGCCAATCACGGCGGCGAAGGGACTCGCCACCCTACCTCCCGAGCATGAGCACCACCGCCAACATCTTCGCCCGGCCCACGCCCGCCAAGCGGATGGAGCAGGCCGTCTCGTGGCTGCTGCGGCTGAGCACCTACTTCGTGCTGCTCTGCGCCGCCTTCATCTTCTTCGACATCGGCACGAAGGGTGGGGCGGTGATTTTCCGGACCTCCGCCCCGTTCATCAACCTTCCCTTCCTGACCGAGTCGCCCGAGACCCTGAATGTCTTCGAGTGGGAGGGCCGCAAGACGACGATGGGCGACCGGGCTTTCCGCCAGTTCAAGGCGCAGCACGAGGCCGGGTTCAAGGGCCTGCGCGTGGAAACCTATGTCTATTCCGCGGGCGGCATCTTCCCCAACATCGTCGGCACGGTCCTGCTGGTCGGCGGGTCGGTCCTCATCGCGCTGGTGCTCGGGGTGCTCAGCGCCATCTACCTGAGCGAATACGCCACCGAGGGCCCGTTCATCCGCTTCCTCCGGCTGTCGATTGTGAACCTGGCCGGCGTGCCCTCGATCGTCTTCGGCTTGTTCGGCTTCGGCATGTTCGTCATCGCGCTCGATTTCGGAGTCTCGCTGCTGGCGGGCTGGCTGACCCTGGCCTTCATGGTGCTGCCCATCATCATCACCGCCTCGGAGGAGGCGCTCAAGGCCGTGCCCCGCGGCTACCGGGAGGGTTCGCTCGCGCTCGGCGCCACCAAGTTCCAGTCGATCACCACCAACGTGCTCCCGTATGCGCTGCCGGGCATCCTGACCTCGTCGGTGCTGTCCATCGCGCGGGTGGCCGGCGAGACGGCCCCCATCATGTTCACCGCCGCGTTCGTGGTGCGCGACCAGCTTCCCTGGCAGGTGCAGAAAGCCACCGACTTCTTCTTCCAGGGCGTGATGGCCCTGCCGTATCACATCTACGTCGTCGCCTCGAAGATTCCCCAGAATGAATACACCCGCGACGTCCAATACGGCACAGCCTTCGTGTTTCTCTTCACCGTCGCCGCGATCGCCATGACCGCGGTGATCCTCCGGCAACACCTTCGCAAGAAATACCAATGGTAGCCCTGCTTCCTCCCATGTCTGAACCCGCCGTTCCCCCTCTCACCGCGCGCCCGGTCACCGTGGCCCCGTTTGCTCCCGCCGTCGCGGCGGCCACCCGCGCCGTCATCGAGATCGACGATGTCGATTTCAACTACGGTCCCTCCAAGGCGCTGCACGACATCACGCTCAGCATCGCCGAGCGCGAGGTCACGGCCTTCATCGGCCCGTCCGGCTGCGGCAAGAGCACCCTGCTGCGCTGCCTCAACCGCATGAACGACCTGATCGACGGCGCGCGCGTCACCGCCGGCCGGATCCGCATCGACGGCGTGAACATCAACGACCCGCGCGTCGATGTCATTGAGCTGCGCAAGCGGGTCGGCATGGTCTTCCAGAAGTCCAACCCCTTCCCGAAATCCATCTACGACAACATCACCTACGGCCTCCGGATCCAGGGCGAGAAGCGCAAGAGCCGTCTCGACGAGGTGGTGGAGAAGAGCCTGCGCGGCGCCGCCCTCTGGGACGAGGTCAAGGACCGCCTGCAGGAGAGCGCCCTCGGCATGTCGGGCGGCCAGCAGCAGCGCCTGTGCATCGCCCGGGCCATCGCGGTCGAGCCCGAGATCATCCTGATGGACGAGCCCTGCTCGGCCCTCGATCCCATCGCCACCGCCAAGGTGGAGGAGCTCATCCATGAGTTGAAAAAGCAGTTCACCATCGTCATCGTGACCCACAACATGCAGCAGGCCGCGCGCTGCTCCGACCGCACGGCGTTTTTCTACCTGGGTAAACTCATTGAATACGCCGAGACCCGCACCATCTTCATGAATCCCGCCAACCCCCAGACCGAGGCCTACGTCTCCGGTCGCTTCGGCTAACCCGCCCCCGCCATGACCAACTTCGACGAAGAACTGCAGATGCTGAAGGACAAGCTCCTCGCGATGGCCAGCCACGCGGAGAGCGCCGTGTCCCGCTCCATCCGCGCCCTGACCGACCGCAATGATGCCCTCGCGCAGCAGGTGCAGAGTGACGACAATATCCTCGACCGCTACGAGATCGAGATCGACGACATTGCCATCCACCTGCTCTCGATGGCTCCGGTGGCTTCGACGCTCCGGCTCATCACCGTGGCGATGAAGATCTCGCAGAACCTCGAGCGCGTGGGCGACGAGGCCGAGAAGATCGCCCGCCGGGCGATCGACCTGAATGCGGAGCCCCAGCTCAAGCCCTACGTGGACCTGCCCCGCATGGCGCAGATGTCGCTGAAGATGCTCCGCGGCACGATCGACGCGTTCGTGCTGCGCCAGTCGGAGGAGGCCCGCACCATCATCCACCACGACGCCGACGTTGACACCCTCAATCGCCAGCTGCACCGCGAGCTTTCCAGCTTCATGGTGGAATCCCCCACCAACATCTCGCGCTGCCTCTCCCTCATGGCCATCTCCCGCTCGCTCGAGCGCGTCGCGGACCATGCCACGAACATCGCCGAGGAGGTGGTTTATCTTTACGAGGCGCGGGACATCCGCCACTCCAAGGCCAAGCCGAATGAAGCCCAAAATCCTGGTCGTTGATGACGAGCCCGATGCCCTGGAGGTCATTGCCTTCAAGCTGAAGGAAGCCGGCTACATCCCCCTGACGGCGGCCGACGGCCTTCGCGCCGTGGAACTCGTGCGGGAGGAGCGGCCCGCCCTGGTCGTGCTTGACCTGATGCTGCCCAAGCTCGACGGCCTGGAAGTGTGCAAGATCCTGCGGCGCGACCCGGCCACCGCCAGCATTCCCATCATCATGCTCACCGCCCGCGCCGCCGAGATGGATCGCATTGTCGGGCTTGAGCTCGGCGCCGACGATTACGTGACCAAGCCCTTCAGCCCGCGCGAACTGGTGCTGCGGATCAAGAAGGTGCTCGCCCGGACCCAGCAGTCGGACGAGCCGGCCACCCACCTGCGCATCGGGGTGCTGGACATCGACGCCGTGCGCCACCTGGTGAAGGTCAAGGATCACGCCATCACGCTCACCGCCACGGAATTCAAACTGCTGGAGCTGCTGGCCCGGCGCCGCGGCCGGGTCCAGACCCGCGACCGACTGTTGCAGGACGTGTGGGGCTACGACAACCCGATCGATACGCGCACCGTGGACACGCACATGCGCCGGCTGCGGGAGAAGCTCGGCCCGGCGGCGGAATATCTGGAAACGATCCGGGGCGTCGGTTATCGCTTTGGTTCGAACGGATGACCGGACTTGTCCTTATTCTCCTCGGCGCGCTGATCGCCACCGTGTGGTGGATCGGAAAGCTGCGCGGGCAACTCGCGGAGGCGCGCGAGGCCGGCGAACAAGAGCGGGCGACGCTCCGGCGGCAGCATGCCACGGCCCTGGGCGAACAGCAGGAGCGGCTCGCGGCCGTGCTGGCGCAGATGCTCGAAGCCCTGATCGTGGTGGACACGGCAGGACGCATCCAACTGGCCAACCGGGCGGCCGCCCAGCTTTTCGGATTTCAACTGCCGGTCGAGGGCCGGCCGTTGCTGGAGGCGGTGCGGCACCATGAATTCTCGGCCTTGCTGGCCCGGCTGGAGCGCGAGCCCGAGGTGCGGGATTACGAACTGCACCTCGAAGGTGCCGTAACGCGCACGCTGAACGTCAACGCCGTGCGGCTGCTCGACGCGGGGGCCCGGCCGGCCGGGGCGCTCTTCGTGGTGCACGATCTCACGCCGCTGCGGAAGCTGGAGGGCATGCGGGAGGAATTTGTCGCCAACGTGAGCCATGAGCTGCGCACGCCGCTTTCGCTGATCAAGGGCGCCGCGGAGACCCTGCTGGACGGCGGTCGGCATGACCCGGAGGTGTTGGAAAGATTTCTCGGGATCATCGACCGGCATGCGAGCCGGCTGAACCTGCTGATCGAGGACCTGCTGCTGCTCTCGGCCATTGATTCGGGCCGGATCGTGCTGCGCTCCGAGACGGTGGGCTTGCGCGACCTGGTGGAGGAAATAATCGGGGATTTCCAGACGACGGCCAGTGGGCGCGACATCATACTGCTCAACAGCCTGTCCGAAAAGCTCCAGGCGCGGGGTGACGCGGGCCGGTTGCGGCAGGTCCTGTCCAACCTGATCGACAATGCCATCAAGCACGGGGGCAAGGGCACGGTCGAGGTCGGCGGGGCGCCACTGGCCGCGGGCTGGCTGCAATTCTGGGTGCGCGACGAGGGGCCGGGGATCCCCGAGGAGGCGCGCGGGCGCGTGTTCGAGCGGTTCTTCCGCGTGGACAAGTCGCGGGCCCGGCCGCAGGGCGGCGGCACCGGGCTGGGCCTGGCGATCGTGAAGAATCTCGTGCAGGCGCACGGCGGCGAGGTGCGGGTGGAGAGCGCCGAGGGACGCGGTACCACCTTCTTCATCAAGCTGCCGGCGGAGTGAGGGGGTAGGGCCGGTCTGCGACCGGCCTGTCCGGCATAAGGCCAGTCAAAGACTGGCCCTACTCTTCAGTCCCGGGCCTTGACCGTGTAGAGCGCGACGAGCGCGGCACCGATGGCCTGCGACAGTTCGCCGAGCGTGGCGGGGACGACCTTGAGTTTTTTCTGCTGCTGCGGCCAGAGGTAGGGCAGGGCGGATTCGCGGATGATGCGCAGGTAGCGCTCGCGGAATTCCGGCGTGGTGGCCTCGGGGTCGATCAGGCCGCCGCCGATGACGACATATTCGGCGTCCACCGCGATGAGCAGCGAGGCCATGTGGAGACCGAGCGCCTTGGCCTGGAAATTGAAGATATCCACGGCCAGCGGGTCGCCTTTCTGTGCGAGGGTGCGGAGCGAGAAAGCCTTTTCCTTGATCGGCGCGGGGGAGGTGTGGAAAGGGTGGGTCGGGTGTTTGGGCAGGAATTCCTCCAGCAATTGTGGCAGGCCGGAGATGGTGGTGTAGGGCTCGATGCAGCCCCAGTCGCGGCCGCAGCCGCACCGGAGGGGCTTGATGCCGCCGAGCAGTTGCAGGATGGCGGGCATGTGGCCGCCTTCCATGCCATTGAGAGTGTCGCCGTCGAGCGGCAGGCCGTTGGCGTCCACATAGGCGACGCCGAGGCCGGAGCCGGGGGCGAGCATGAGGACGGTGGCGCGGCTGTTGCCGCGGACGCGCTGCGCCTCGCCCACGCCGCCGTAGTTGCCGTCGTTGCCGACGACGAGGGGCAGGTGGCGGCCGGCGGCGGCGGCGAGGGCGGCGCTGTATTCGGCCTGAAAATTCCAACCTTCGAAGGTCTTGGGCAAATTGGCCGAGCGACCGAGCACACCGTAGCTCTCGAAGGGGCCGGGCAGGGCGAGGCCGACGCCGAGGACCTGGTCCCAGGTGAATTTGTTGTCGGCGAGGAAGCCAATGGCGCCGTCCACCCAGCCCTTGATCACGGCGGCGGTGCCGGCCTGCGAATTGGTCGAGCTTTGCCGGAGCTTGGTCGAGATGCTGCTGCCGTCGGCCCAGATGCCGCCGGTCTTCGAGGTGGTGGCGCCGCTGTCGGTGCCGAGATAGATGCCGGGTTGAGAAGTGGTCATGGAAAGAAGGCCATAGGTTCGCGTTCAGGACCGTCGCGTCAAACCCTCTTCACGTCACCGGCCGGTCTTATTGCATGCCGAAGTAACGGCAGAGCACCTCGGTGAGAAAGCCGAGGAGACCACAGACGGGTAGGGTGAAGACCCAGGCCCAGACGATGCGCTCGACGATGCCCCACTTGACGGCGCCGAAGCGCTTGACCGCGCCGACGCCCATGATCGAGGTCGAGATGGCGTGGGTGGTGGACAGGGGAATGCCGAGGGTGGAGGCAAAATGAATGATGGCGGCGGCGGTGGTCTCGGCGGCGAAGCCGTGTACCGGCTGAAGCTTGACCATCTTGTGGCCCATGGTGCGGATGATGCGCCAGCCGCCGGCGGCGGTGCCGGCGGCCATGACCAGCGCGCAGGTGACGACGACCCACTGATCCACCTTGAAGTCGGGTGTGCGGAGGAAAGTGGCCCACGCCGGCAGGTCCTTAAACGCCCCGGACTTGGTGCCGGTGAAGAGGGCGAGCGCAATGATCCCCATGGTTTTCTGGGCGTCGTTGGAACCGTGGCTGTGCGCCATGAAGCCGGCGCTGACGAGCTGCAGTTTGCCAAACACCCCATTCACCACCCGGGGCGTCAGCCGGTGGATGAGCATGGTCAGGACAAACATGAGGAACGCGCCGCCAAAGAATCCGACCAAGGGGGAGGTGATCATCGGAAGCACGACCTTGGGCCAGAGGCCGGCCGCACCCTTGGCGTCGGTGGTGGCCCAGTGGAGTACCTGCCAGTTGCCGTCGGCCGAGGCGAGCGCGGCCCCGCACAGGCCGCCAATCAGCGCATGGCTGGAGCTGGAGGGCAGGCCGAGCCACCACGTGACGAGGTTCCAGACAATCGCGCCCATCAGGCCGGAAAAGATGGTGGCCATCGTGACATAACTCGTGTCCACGAGGCCCTTGCCGATGGTGCTGGCCACGGCGGTGCCCATGAGTGCGCCGATGAGATTAAAGACGGCGGCCAGCGCGATGGCCTGACGCGGGGTCAGCACCTTGGTCGAGACCACGGTCGCGATGGCATTGGCGGCGTCGTGAAAGCCGTTGATATACTCGAAGACCAGCGCCGTCAGAAGGACGATCAGGAAAATGGTCATGGGGCTCGGCGGCGGGGGCGGCGGTCGGGCTCAGGAGTATTTCAGCATGATCTGGAAGACCACCTGGCCGGCATCGCGGGCGCGGTCCACCGCGGTTTCGACCAGATCGTAGAGTTCCATGAGAATGACGACTTCCTTGGCGTCGTAAGGGCCGTTGTAGAGGTCCTTGACGAGGGCGAGCATGACCTTGTCGGCCTCACCCTCGGCGAACTGCAGGCGGTTGTGCGCATCCTGGATGCGGTCAATCTGGGTGCCCTTGCGGAGCTGCTTGACCATGTGATCGACGGCATCGACGGCTTCCACCAGCAGGGCGATCTGGCGCTGCATGCTCTCGCGGGGGATGCGGGCCGGGCAGATCGTCAGGCGCTCGACCAGCTTCTCGACGGTCTTGGGGATGCGGTAGAGGGCGAGGGAGAGCGCCTCGATGTCCTCGCGCTCAAAGGGGGTGACGAACGTCTTGCAAAGCTCCTCCGTGATCTGCTGGGTGATGCGCTTGTCCTTGCGGCGGGTGTGGATGATGTCGTGGAGGTTCGCCGCGCTGCTCGCGTGGTCCTCCTTGAGAATTTTCGCCAGCAGCTCGGCGCTGGCCCGGGCCTCCTCCGCACTTGCTTCCAGCAGGTCGTAGAATTTCTCTTCCTTGCCCAGTAACTTCTTGAAGGAGATCATGGCTCCAGACCGAAACGGGAAGCGCGGAGCGAGGCGAGGCGAATCTTGGCCCAGGGCACACTTCCCTCGTTTAAAATGGGGCGGTCAACGGGATTGACTCGCTGGGTTATGGGGAAAATCCAAAAATTGAAGGGCGGTCAGCCCCGGCCAAGAATGGGTTGACAGCGCCGGGTGGGATTACGAGTTTCAGCCCTCCATTTTACGGCGGTCATAGCTCAGTTGGTTAGAGCACAAGATTGTGATTCTTGGGGTCGCGGGTTCGAATCCCGTTGACCGCCCCACTTTATGGTCTCCCCAGACTTCCACTCCCTGCCAACCATCCGTTTCCCAACGGAATCCGGGATGAGAACCCGCGAAGCGGGTTTGTGGAGCTTGGCGGAACGGCAAAGCCCGGCGGGCTTTGGGGCGCAGCCCCGAACGCAGTGAGTCAATCCCGTTGACCGCCCCATTTTACCGAAACGCAGCCTCATTCATTCATGCCCCGGCTGCGCCTGCTGACCTTCAATATCGCCCATGCCCGCGGGCCCATGCCGATCCACCAGAGTCTGCGCTCGGCGGCCCGGATCCGGTCCAATTTGCTGAAAATCGCCGCGCTGATCAGAAAACTGGGGGCGGATATCGTGGCCCTGCAGGAAATCGACGAGAATTCGCGTTGGGGCGGCAGTTTCGATCACCTGGCCTTCCTCAGCGAGCACACCGGGCTCGCCCACGCCGTGCATGGCGTGAACAACACGCGGACCGGCCGCTACCACCTCAACTACGGCAACGCCCTGCTGTCCCGTTTCCCCATTCATCACCACGAGAACGTGCCGTTTGGCCGCGGCACGCTGGGTGAAAAGGGCTTCCTTTTCATCGAGATCGATACGCCGGCCGGCCGCCTCCCGCTGGTGAACGTCCACATGCACCACCGCTCGCGCCCGCAACGGCTCAAGCAGGTCACGCGCCTGATGCACTTCCTGTCCGCCCAGCACGCCCACCGGTCCGCGCACTGGCACACCCCGGCGCTCGTCTGCGGAGATTTCAACAATCCCTCCCACCAGCCCGATGCCACCGCGACACTGCTGGGATATTTTGAGCAGACCAATAACTACACGCTCCTGCCGAAGACCGGCCGCACGTTCCCCTCGGTGCTACCGGTGCGGGCACTCGACTACGTGTTTCTGCCCGAGCAATGCCGGGAACCCAAGGCGGAGATCATCCGCAGCCTGCTTTCCGACCACCGGCCCGTGCTGGTGGAATTTTCCCTCGGCTGACCGGTTGATTGCAATTTGCGCTCGACCCCCGGCGGCGGGCTATTGACGCTGAGGATTCATGGATCGCCTTGCCGAGACTTTTGCCCGCACCCGTCGTGAGCAGCGCGCCGCGTTTGTGGCCTACCTGTGCGCCGGCGATCCGGATTTCGACACGTCGCTGGCCGCCTGCCGTGCGGTGATCGACGCTGGCGCCGATGTGCTGGAACTCGGGGTGCCGTTCTCCGATCCGCTGGCCGACGGTCTCACCAACCAGCTGGCCGCCCAGCGCGCGCTCGACAGCGGGATGACCGCCGCCCGGGTCTTTGAATTTGTCCGCCGGATTCGCGAGACCAGCCAGGTGCCCCTCGTTTTCTATACCTACTACAACCTCGTCTTCTCCAACGGCGTCGAAGCCTATGTCCGCACGGCGAAGGCGGCCGGCGTGGACGGCATGTTGACGCTCGACCTGCCGCCGGAGGAAGCCGGCGAGCTGCTCGCGGCCTGTGCCAAACACGACCTGAAGACGGTCCTGATCGTTGCGCCCACCACTCCCGCCAGCCGGCTGCCGTTGATCGGGGCGGCGGCCACCGGTTTTATCTACTATGTTTCCCGGGAGGGTGTCACCGGCGTGCGCGACCAGGTCGCGCCCAACATTCCCGAGGCTGTCTCGGCCATCAAGCAGCACACGACCTTGCCGGTGGTCGTCGGCTTTGGCCTTTCCAACCGCGACCAGGTCCGGCAGGTGGCGAAGGTGGCCGACGGGGTGGTGGTGGGCAGCGCCCTAGTCAATGTCATCAAGGCCAGCCTCGACAATCGTCCCGCCATCCCTGTTAAACTTCGGGCCGTGGCGTCCGATTTGATCGCGGGCGTGCGCTGATACCCTTCCGTGAAAAAACTCCTCCTCATCGACGACAACGCCACCGCGCATGAGATGCTCTCGCGCATGGTGGTCCGGTTTGCCGACGGGCCGTGGGAACTGGACTGGGCGGACACCTACGCCGCCGGGCTCA
This sequence comes from Opitutaceae bacterium, assembly GCA_043745015.1. Lineage (GTDB taxonomy): Bacteria > Verrucomicrobiota > Verrucomicrobiia > Opitutales > Opitutaceae > Lacunisphaera. The sequence goes on from JAYTUA010000200.1 coordinate 45,681, forward strand.
AAAAGTTAACGGAAGGGAAATATGAGGTGTGCCTGCTCGACTACCGCCTGGATGAGGGCAAGGACGGGCTGGCGCTGCTGCGCGAGGCCCGCGCCGCCGGCAGCAGGACCTCCGTCATCTTTGTCACGGCTGAGACGGATCCCGCGCTCGACGAAGCGGCGTTGCAGGCCGGGGCGATGGACTTTCTCATCAAGAGCGAATTCACTCCGCGCATGCTGGCCCGCTCCGTGCGCTATGCGTGCAAACTCGGTGACACGCTGGAGCAACTCCGCCTGCTGGCCACCCGCGATGCCCTCACCGGCCTGCGGAACCGCCGCGAATTTGAACGGCTGCTGACCGACGAGTGGCAGCGGTGCGCGCGCTTTCAGCGGCCCTTTGCCCTGGTCGTGTGCGACATCGACTTTTTCAAAAAGGTCAACGACACCTATGGACATCCCGCCGGGGATGCCGTGCTCAAGCATGTGGCCGGACTGCTCACCGGCCAGTTGCGCACCGTGGATCACCTGGCACGGGTCGGCGGCGAGGAATTTGCCATCATCATGGTGGAGACTCCCGCGAAGGCCGCGGTGGAGACCATCCAGCGCCTGCTGGCGCTGCTGAGCGAATCGCCCTGCACCCTGCCGGACACCGGGCAAAGCGTCACCGTCACACTCAGCGCAGGCATCGCCATGATGCCGGAGGATGCCGACTCGACCCAGGCCTTGTTCGAAGCGGCCGACAAGGCACTCTACACCGCCAAGCGCACGGGCCGCAACCGGGTCATCACCGCCGCGGCCAAGGAAACGGTCAAACCGTAGTGCCCTTGGGGGGCACCATGATCCGCAGGGATTTCGGCCGGAGGGAAATTTCGAGTCTCGCGCCCGTGGCCCGGGGATCGCCATCGGTGTGAATCCAGCCGGGCTTGGCCCGTTCGATGATGAATTGGTCCCCGCTGAGGCGCGTCACCGCCTTGACCTGGTCAAAGCTGTCCGTCCCCAGCCGGTAGAGCATGGCACCGGCGCCGAAAAATCCCATCCGCGGCACACTGACCAGGTCGAACCGGCCGTCGTCCATCTTGGCGCCGGGCGCAATGCGCGCGTCGTTGCCGTATTGGTCGGAATTCATGATCGCGAGGGTGAAGGCCTGCAGCGCCATGGTCCGGCCCGCCTGATGGACGGTGACCGACTCGGGCTCGCAGGCGAGGAACGAGGGCAGGCCCACGCGAAAATAACCGGCGAGGCCGCGACGGGTGAGCTGGCTGAAGCGCACGGCAATGTCGGCCTCGAAGCCAAGGCCCATCGCATTGATGAAGGTCGCGCCGTTCACCAGGCCGGTGTCGATGGCGAGGGAGTTGGTCCCAAGCAAAGTGCGAAAAGCGCCGTGGCCTGGCCGGCGGATGCCGAGGTGCCGGCCGAGACCGTTGCCCGAGCCGCAGGGAATGAGCCCGAAGCAGACCGGCGTGCCGATCAGCGCGGTGGCCACTTCGTTCATGGTGCCATCGCCGCCGATGGCGACGACCAGCGCGCAGCCCTCGTCCACCGCCTGCCGGGCGAGCTCGGTGGCGTGGCGCGGGCGCTCGGTCGCAACGACCTGGGCGTCCCAGCGATGCTCCCGGATAAACTCCACGGCCCGGTCCCGCAGGTAGGGATTGCGGCGGTTGCTGCCGGAGTGGGGGTTGAAGATGAACCGGGCTTTCACGCAGGGTAGCCCCTGAAGCAAGTCACGGATTGCGCGGATTGCACGGATTTTTCTTGTGACGATTCCGCCACCCGGCCCGCCGTGGGAAAAAACTGGCGTTGCGGGAGCCGCCGGGCGTGGTTGCATGGCTCCCGTGTCCCGCGTCATTCATGTCCTCACCGGTTGCACCGCCGCCGGCAAGACCGAGCTGGCCCTGCGCTGGGCGGAAGCGCGGGGCGCCGAGATCGTGTCGTGCGACTCGCTGCTTTTCTACCGCGGCGCCGATATCGGCACGGCGAAACCGACCCCGGCCGAACTCGCCCGGGTGCCGCACCACCTGATCGACATTTGTGAGATCACGGAACGGATGGATGTAACGCATTACGTTACAAAAGCCCGGGTGGCGGTGGACGATATCCTGCGGCGGAGGCGGCCGGTGCTGGTGACCGGCGGCAGTGGATTTTATCTCAAGGCGTTTTTCGGCCCGGTGGCGGACGAAGTGGCCGTGCCGGCCGGGATCCGGGCGGACGTGCGCGCCCGGTTGGAACGCGAGGGACTGGCAGCACTTGTCACCGAGCTGGTGAAGTTGAATCCTTCGGGCTTGGGCTCGCTCGATGTGCGCAATCCCCGGCGGGTGTTGCGGGCGCTGGAACGGTGCCTGGCCTCGGGCCGGACCCTGGCCGACTTGCAGGCGGAGTTTGCGGCGCAACCGGCGCCCTTTGCCGATTGCGCCGTGCAGTTGTGCGAACTGGTGCGGGAGCTGCCGGACCTGGAGGCGCGGATTGAGCAGCGCGTGGCGGCCATGTTGCGGGCCGGACTGGTCGAGGAGGTGCGGGCGCTGCTGGCGCGGGGGTTGAAAGAGAATCCCAGCGCCGCGGGCGCGATCGGCTATCGTGAAACGATTGATTTCCTGGAGGGCCGCCTGCCGGAGGAGGAACTGGCGGCGACGATTGCGCAGAACACCCGGGCGCTCGTGAAGAAACAGCGGACGTGGTTCAAGACGCAGCTGCCCCCGCATCCGTCGGTCGGGGCCGCGTCAGCCAGCGAGGCCGGGCTCTTTGCGCCGCCAGTTTAGCCAGAGGGTGAGAACCGGGGAGGCGATGAATCCGATCAAGAGGTAGATCCCGAACACCGTCACGGGCAGGCCGACCGGGCTCATGCTCCAGCGCAAGCCCCGGGCCAGCAGGCGGACTTCTTCCTCCGGTTTTCCCGCGGAACGCAATTGGGCCACCTGCCACTCCAGCATCAGGTCAACGCAATCGGGGTTGATGAATTGGAGGTAGAGCGAGAGGAAAATATAAAATCCCGCGGCGGCGGCGAGGCTGGCGAGGGCGCCGTACAGCAGTCCTTCCCACACCGGCAGCCAGGTGCGGTTGGTCCCGTGAACCTGCTGGTGCAGCAGTCGCCAGAGGGCGGCGACAAAGATGATTTCCGTGCCCCAGCCGGTGTAATGGCCAAGGCCCAGCCGGGTGGTGTGCAAGCCGAGGGCGTATTCACCGAGCGTCCAGGCGCTCATGCCGGCGGCGGCGATCAAGCCGTATTTCAAAGCGGGTGACATGCAGGATTGGACTGGTCGTGGCGGGCTCAGGGCTGGCCGGTCTTGGTCTGGCCGGCCTTGATTTGCTTCAGGATCAGCGCCTCCGTTGCCGACGGCTGGCCCGGTGTGGTGGGGACCGGCATCTGCAGGCCGCTCAGGCCGGTCTGCGCCTGCGCCATGAGCTGCTGCGCAGCCGCGACGTTCCGGCCGGTGGGGAATCGGACGAGGTATTCCTGCCAGACCGCGATGGCCTTGGCCGGCTGCTTGAGGTCTTCGAGGTAGAGGCCACCCTGGTTGAACAGGCTGAATTCATGGGCCGGATTCATCTGCTGGGCCCGGGTATATTGGGCGAGGGCCTCGTCGATCCGGCCGGAGAAACGGTACGCATTGCCGAGATCGGTACGGATGTCGGCGTCATCCATGCCCAGCTTGATGGCCAGATCGTAGTGGGTGATCGCCTGCGCCCAATTCTGGTGGTCGTAATAGAAATTGCCCAGCGTGCGCTCGGCCACGGCCGGCGTCTGCCCGGCGGTCAGGTCAGGGCTGGGCAGATGGGTGGTCGGGTCGGGGTTCGCCACGGGGGCCGCCTCATTCGCGACGGACTGCAATCCCGGCCGCAGCGCGAGATAGGTGATGGTTGCTCCCAGCAGCGCGCCGATCACGCCGATCGTGGCGAAGGGCAGCCAATACGAGCCGGTGGCCGGGGCGGGAGGCAGGGATTTCTTGCTCATGCAGTCAACGAGCAGAAGGCGGCGATGCCCGCATGGCAACGGGACAATCCGTAAGATGGGACTACCGGGTAGTCAGAGGGTCCACGCAGGACCTTGATCTTACTGTAGGAGGGGCTTTACGCCCCGATCGTCTGACTTGGAATGCGCGGAATCGGGGCATAAAGCCCCTCCTACCGCCGAACCAGACCCCTCCCACATTCGAGCCAATCCCGGCTCGCCGACGAGCGGCGGCCCTACAGTCGGACTTACGGCAGCGTGACCGCATAGCGCTGCAGCGAGCTGCCCTCGATGCGGTGCAGGGCGGCGATGGCGGTGTGGAGGCTGACCTTGGCCTGCAGCTCGTTGATCCGGGCGGTTTCGAGATCGTTCTGCGCCTCGAGGACGCGGCGGCTGGTGGAAAGGCCGGCGTCGAATTTGGCTTTTTCCAACTCGTATTGCTTCTGGCTGAGGGCGGAGGCGAGGGTGGCGATCTTGACGCTCTCGAGGTTCGTCTCGACGGAGCGCACGGCGCTGCGGACCTGCAGCTCGATGGTCTGCTCGGTCTGGCGGAGACGGGTCTGCTCGCGGCTGAGGGTGGCGAGGCTCTGGCGCTCGCGGGCCTTGTCGGATCTCTGCCCCCAGGGATAATTGAAGGCGAAGTCCACCTGCCAGGAGTGGTTCTGGCGGTCGAAGGCATCACCAAAGGCATCGCTGCCACTGCCGTTGCTGCCGCTGAGGCCGAGGGCGGCGCCGACCGTGAGGTCGGGCTTGGCGCCGTCCTTGGCCAGCTTCAGATCGAGCTTCAGTTGTTCAATGGCGGCCTGGGACGAGAGGAAGTCGGGTTGGCTTTGCTTGGCCAGCTGGTAGGAGGAGGCGAAGACAGGGGTCGCCTCGGTGACTTCGCTGAAGCGCACGGTGCCGACCGCCGCCTCGAGTTCGAACTGGCCGATGAGGGCGAGGAGGGCGTCCTGCCGGTCCTTGGCGGCCTGTTCGGCGAGGATGACACCGCGGCGGGCGTTGGCGACGCCGACCTCGGCCTGGAGCACGTCCAGATCGGTGGCGACGCCGGTGTCGCGCCGGGTCTTGGCCTCGTCGTAGAGCCGCTGCGCAAGGGCGAGGGAGAAGTTGCGCACGGCGAGCTGCTCGCGCGCGTAGGTCAGGTTGTAGTAGGCGTTCTCGGTGTCCTGGATGACATTCAGGACCTGGCTCTTGTAGTCGAGGTTGGCCCGCTGGATGCCGATCTCCGCGCGCACGATGCCGGCGCGGTTGACCTCGGGGCCTGCTCCTCTCAGCAGCGACTGGCGGACCGAGAGCGTCAGGTCGGCACCGTAGGCGGGATTGAGCGCGGTGAAGGCCGGATCGGATGAGCTGCGGTCCAGCCGGCTGCTGGCACTCACTGTCGTGCCGGTGTAGAGGCGCTGGGTGACGCCGACCCGCAGGTTGGAGTTCTTGCTGTCAACGGCGGGACTGCCGTTTCCGCCGGTCGCACCGGTGACCGAGAGCTGGGTCTCGTAGCCGCCCTTGGCGATGTCGACGCTGTCGCGGGCGATCTGCGGGGCATAGCGGCCGATCTCAAGGGTGAAGTTCTTGCCGAGGGCCCGGTTGATGCACTCCTGGAGGGTGAGCTCGGGCGCCGCGGTGTCCTGGGCGGCGAGGGTGGCGACGGCGAGCAAGGCGAGGGTCACGCTGGCGGCAAGGCGGCGAAATGGGTGGGTCATGGGAAGTTGGGCTGGGGACAGGACACGCGAGACTGGCGAAAAGTTTAAGCTAATTGTGACGGCAGGGAATCGAAAAGGTTTCGGACGCAAAAAATGCCACCGCAGGGGACGGTGGCAGCAGGCTGATAGCCGGGCGGCGGTTTGGCGGGATGGACGGCGGACCGGGGTCCGCCGGGGCGATCAAGGCGCCTCCGCCGGGGTGGTTTTCTTGAGTTCCTGTTCGACGAGATCGCCGAGGTAGGAATTCTCATTGTTGCTGGCGATAAACGCCATGAGCTGCCCCTGGACCTCGGCATAGCGCGGGTTGGCGGCGCTCAAGTCGGGTTGCTTCTTCTCCTGGGCGTAAACCAGAATGCCCTTGTCACCGAGGCCGACGAGGTCGGACACCTGGCCGGCTTCGAGCCGCGCAAGGGTGGCGATCGCGGGCTGGGGCAGATCCGGCGGGGGCTGGCGGAGGGTGAAATTGGCGTAGCTCTTGACCTCGAGTTTTTCATTGGCGGCCAGCTCGGCAAAACCGGCGGGGGACTTCGCGGCGGCCTGCAACTGGGCCTTGAGGGTGTTGCCGCGATCGATGAAGAGACGGCGTTTTTCGTTCTCCCGGTAATCGGCGGTCACGCGTTCGCGGACTTCGGCGAAGAGGGGTTTGTAGGCGGGCAGGGCTTCCTGCCAGAGCAGCACGACGATGCCGTCGGGGGTCGCCAGCGGATCGGAGAAGTGGTGCTCGCGGCTCAGCCGCGCGATGGCCTCGGCGTAGCTGGCGAGCCAGGGCTTGTCGGCGGGAGGGAACCCGGGCGAGAAGGGCGCGAGGGCGACCGGGGTGCGGTGCTGGCTGGTGAGGAAGGCGGCGAGCTCGGGGGAATTGGCGGCCAGCTTGCGCTCGTAGAGGGCCACGGTCAGCTCGCTGGCGGTCTGCGAGGCGATACGGCGGCTGGCGAGGTTGCGGAGGGCGGCTTCGACCTGGTCGCGGACCTTCGGGAAATTGTCGGTCGCGGTGGCGGGGAGGGCGGCTTCCTTCTTGTCGGCCTCGGCCGGGACGGGGAAGCTGGTGATGTTGGCGTTGTAGAAAGCGCGGAGATCGGCCTCGGTGGGCGCCCCGGGCGGGACAAAGTCCGCGGTCTTGAACTCGACGTAGCTCAGGCGCGGGCGGGCGGGCACGTCGTAACGGAACGTATACTCGTCCTGGAATTTCTTAAGCGTCTCGTCGGTGGGGTTGATCGCGGGATTGTAGGAAGTGTAATCGAGGGAGGCGACCTGCACGGTCCAGACCGAGTCGGTGCGGCTGAGCTGCATCCGGACCTCGGGCGGCAGAACGTAGCCCGGCCCGCCCACGATTTTGGCCATGGCATCGTAACGGACATCGTCGCGCAGCACGCGGTTGACGTCGGCGATGGAGAAGGGGCTGCCGGTCTTGAGCGAATCGGCGAAACGGGTGTA
>JAYTUA010000201.1:0-18257 GCA_043745015.1 Opitutaceae bacterium
GTTCGTCCGGCCGCCTGGGCCTGGGTGACGGGTAACAGCGCCAGCAGCAGGCTGAGGCGAAGAACGAATGTCAGTTTCATGAGTGGGAAGCTGGCAGATTCCCGCACCGACCACCATGCCCAAAATTCGGGCTATCGCCAGGGTTTGAGTCCTGCGGCAAATGCCGGAGCAGGGCATCATTGGGTGGCAGGCAGCTCAGTTTCCTAGCTCCGCGAGCACCGCGTCGAGCGCCTTGAGCAGGGCGGCCATGGTCTCGTCGGTCTCGTCGCCCATGTTGGAGATGCGGAAGGTCTTTCCCTTCAGCTTGCCGTAGCCGCCGTCGATGACGAAGCCGTGCTTCGACTTCAGCGCCTTGTTCACGGCGGCGAGGTCCACGTTGAGCGTGTTGGCGAAACAGTTGAGCGTGACCGAACCGTAGCCTTCCTTGGGGAAAAGCTTGAAGCCCTTCGCGAGGGCCCAGTCGCGCACCAGCTTGTTCAATCGGGCATGGCGGGCGTAGCGGACGTCGGCGCCCTCGGCCTTGATGTCGGCGAGCTTGGACTTGAGCGCGTAGATCAACGGAATGACGGGCGTGCTCGGGGTCATGCCGTTCTCGTGGTTCTTCTGGAACTCAACGAAGTCGAAATAATAGCCGCGGTCGGCGATCGTCGCGGCGCGATCGAGCGCCTTCTTCGAGGCGGAGATGAGCGAGAGGCCGGGGGGCAGGGCGAGAGCCTTCTGGGAGCCGGTGATGAATACGTCGATGCCGAGTTCGTCCTTCCTGATGGGCAGGGCGCTGAACGAGCTGACGGTGTCCACGATGGAGACGACCTCGGGGAATTCGCGGACGACGGCCATGATGGCGGCGAGGTCGCTCATGCAGCCGCAGGAGGTCTCGTTGTGGATGAGCGTGATGGCGTCGTAGGCGCCGGTGGCGAGCTCGCGGTGCACGGCGGCGGGATCAACCGGCTGGCCCCAGTCGAACTTGAGGGGGGTCGTCTGCTTGCCGCAGCGGAGGGCGACGTCGTTCCACTTGTCGGCGAACGCGCCGTTCATGCAGCAGAGGACCTTCTTTTTGACGAGATTGCGGATGGCGCCCTCCATGGAGCCGAAGGCGCTGCTGGTGGAGAGCCAGACCGCGTCCTTGGTGTAGACCAGCGCCTGCAGGTCGGGCTGGATGGACTGGTAGAGCGCGACGAAGTCGGTGCTGCGATGCCCGATCATGGGTTGCGCCATCGCGCGCAGCGTTTTTTCGGAGACCGCGATCGGGCCGGGAATGAAGAGTTTGTAGCTCATGGAAGTGGGTGAAGCCGGTATTGCATGTCACAACACCAGCAGCTAGCACAGACTCACAACCCGCCCCTTTCCAAGCGTCAAAGCCAATTTTGCTCATGCCCACCCGCTGGTTCCGTCATAAAGCCCATGAATTCGAGCAATTTGCCATCGATGTCATCATGGGGCGGCGGGAGGGGACGCTGGCGGCGCTGTTTGGCGCGTTCCTGCAGGTGTGCTCCTGGCTGTTCAGCGGGATTGTGCAGCTCCGGCTCTGGCTCTACCGCCACCGCATTTTCCGCGACCAGCCGCTCGGCTGCCTCGTGGTGGTGGTCGGCAACCTGACGGTCGGCGGCACGGGCAAGACACCCGTCGTGGAAAAATTTGCCCGCGCCCTGCATGACCGCGGCCGCAAGGTCGCCATTCTCAGCCGCGGTTACAAGAGCAAGGCCCCGCCGCTCTGGAAGAAATGGTGGTTCTGGCTCAACCACACCGAGGACGCCCCGCCGCGCATCGTGAGCGACGGCCGCACCGTGCTGCTCGATTCCGAATTCGCGGGTGATGAGCCGTTCATGCTCGCGCGCAATCTGCCTGGTGTCGTCGTGCTGGTGGACAAGGACCGGGTGAAGGCGGGCGCGTATGCCATCAAACATTTCGGCTGCGACACCCTCGTGCTCGACGACGGTTTCCAATACCTGCCGCTCAAAGGCCGCCTCAACCTCCTGCTGGTGGACAAGACCAACCCCTTCGGCAACGGCCACCTCCTGCCGCGCGGCATCCTGCGCGAGCCGATCAAGCACCTGAAGCGCGCCTCCTACGTTTTCCTCACCAAGTCCAAGGGCGTGCGCGACGACGAGCTCGAGGCGATGATCCGGCGCTTCAATCCCGGGGCGGAGATCATCGAGTGCGCGCACAAACCGCAATACCTCCAGCGCCTCGACAACGGCGAGCGCCTGCCGCTCTCGACGCTGGCAGGGAAGAAGATCGGCGCCTTCAGCGGCATCGCCGCGCCCGAGAGCTTTGAGGCGTTCCTGCGCGAGACGGGCGCGAAACTGGGCTATACCAAGCGCTACCTCGATCACCACCGGTTCACCTCCGACGATCTGGACACCGTCTTCGCAGAGGCTTTGGCCGCGGGCGTGGAGCTGCTCATCACGACGGAAAAGGATGCGGTGCGCCTCGACGCGACGCGCAAAATCCCGGTTCCCTGCTACTACCTGCGCCTGGAGATTGAGATTTTGCGCGGCGCCAAGGACTTCGACGAGGCCGTGGGCAAGATCTGTTTCCCGCTCGGCGAGCCGCTGGTGGCGTCCACCCCGCCGGCGTGACGCCGGCCGCTTTGCTATTGAACGCTCCTGCGGCCCGCTCGAAAGTCAGGGTATGAGTGATCCCCGTTATGTCCGGCTGGCCGAGGTGCTGACCGGCTTTTCCTGCGACCTGAAGAAGGGCGAGCGCGTGCTGATCGACGCCTATGACGTGCCCGACGCCTTTGTGCTCGCCCTGGTGCGTGCCGCCCGGGTGCGCGGGGCGATTCCCTACGTCAATCTCCAGCGCGCCCGCATCACCCGCGAGCTGCTCAAGGAAGCCAGCAACGAGCAATACCAGCTCACGGCCGACTTGGAGCTGGCGCGCATGCAGAAGATGGACGCCTACATCGCCGCCCGTGGCTCGGACAACATCTTCGAGACTTCCGACGTGCCGGCCGCCCGCGTGCAACTGGTTGCCAAGCTCATGAAGCCGGTGCTCGATTACCGCGTGAACAAGACCAAGTGGGTCGTCATCCGCTGGCCGTCGAGCGCCATGGCCCAGCAGGCGGGGATGAGCACCGAGGCCTTCGAGGATTTCTATTTCAAGGTCTGCACCTTCGACTACGGCCGCTACGGCCCGGGCATGGCCGCGCTGGAGGACCTGATGAACAAGACCGACCGCGTGCACCTCAAGGGCCCGGGCACCGACCTGAAGTTCTCCATCAAGGGCATCGGGGCCGAGGCCTGCGGCGGCCTGCGCAACATCCCCGACGGCGAGGTCTTCTCCTGCCCGGTGAAGGACAGCGTCGAGGGCGTCATCCAATACAACGCGCCGACCGTTTATCTCGGCACGGCCTTCGACCACATCCGGCTCGTCTTCAAGCAGGGCAAGATTGTCGAGGCGACCGCCAACAATACGAAACGCCTGAACGAGATTCTCGATACCGATGCCGGCTCGCGCTACATCGGCGAGTTCGCCATCGGCTTCAATCCGCACATCACCGAGCCCATGCGCGACATCCTCTTCGACGAGAAGATCGCGGGGTCGTTCCACTTCACGCCCGGCAAGGCCTACGAGCGCGCCGGCAACGGCAATGAGTCGGTGGTGCACTGGGACATGGTCTGCATCCAGCGGCCCGAATACGGCGGCGGCGAAATCTGGTTCGACGGCAAACTCATCCGCCAGGACGGCCTGTTCGTCCTGCCCGCGCTGAAGAAGCTGAATCCCGACCAACTTTTAAAAAAGGGGTAGGGCGGCGAGTCCCTTCGCCGCCTCGGCGCGGAACGGAATCCGCGCCCTACCACCAATTCCATGCCTCCTGACTCCAGTCTCAGAAGTTTTATCCAATCTCTCCCCAAGACGGAGACGCACCTGCATATCGAGGGCGCGCTGCCGTTCGAGTTGCTGCAGAAAGTCCGTCCGGGATTCCCCAAGCCCGCGTCGTGGGCGCCCGACTTCAAGTTCCGCGACTTCGCACATTTTGAGGCTGAGCTGCTCGACATGGCCTTCGCGTGGTTCACGTCACCGGAGCATTATCACGAGGCGGCCAAGCTCATCTTCGCGCGGCATGTCGCGCAGAACGTCAAATACGTCGAGACCAGCTTCGCCTCCGGGGTGATCGAGTTCCTCGGTCTCGACGGGCGGGAAGTGTTGGCGGCAATCCGTGCGGCGGTGCCGGACGGGCTGGAAGTCCGCGTCTTTCTTGGCATCCACCACAACGGCGCCGGCCCGAAGATGAAGCCCGTGCTGGAGGAGGCGCTGGGCTGGAAGGATCTGGCCGGGGTGGACCTGCATGGTACGGAAAGTTTTCCGCTGGAGCCGTGGAGCGCGCCTTATTGGGAAGCCGCCCGGCGCGCCGGCAAATACACCAAGGCGCACGCCGGGGAATTCATGGGCGCGGACTTCATTCACCGCATCCTCGACGAACTTCGGCCGCAGCGCCTCGAACACGGCGTGCGGGCGATTGAAGATCCTACGGTGGTGGCCGAGATCAAGCGGCGGGGCATGGGACTGGATATGTGTCCCATCAGTAACCACAAGCTCATGCCGGGTGTCACCCTGGCCAATCATCCAATCCGGGAACTGTTTGACGCGGGCGTGAAGATCACGGTCAGCACCGATGACCCCATCTCCTTCGGCAACACCCTGACCGACGACTATGCCGCCCTCGCCAAGCGGGCCAATTTCAGCCGCAAGGATTTGGCCCGACTGGCCCGCAACGGTTTCGAAGTGGCCCTCATGTCCCACGCGCAAAAGCAGCCGTGGCTCGACCAGCTGGATGGCATGCTGAAGCCATGACAACTTTCCTTGTTCCCGAGGGGAAATGCCGAGAGCGGGCGGACAAAGTCCTGGCCCAAGCCTTTCCCGAGCACAGTCGCGTGGCGTTCCAGCGGGCGTTGGAGGCGGGGCTGGTCAAGGCCGATGGCAAGGTGATCAGCCAGGCCGAGGACGTGGGCAGTGGGCAGACCTTGGAATTCAGTTTTCCCGAGGTGAAGACCACCGAGCTCAAGGCGGTGGACATTCCGCTGGACGTGATCTTTGAGGACAAGCACCTGATCGTGCTGAACAAGGCGGCGGGCATGGTGGTGCATCCGGGCGTGGGCACGGGTGAGGACACCATGGTGCATGCGTTGCTGGCGCACTGCGCCGGCGAGTTGAGCGGCATCGGCGGCGTGGAGCGTCCGGGCATCGTCCACCGGCTCGACAAGGAGACCACCGGCCTGCTCGTCGTGGCGAAGCACGACACCGCCCACCGCGCGTTGGCCGACCAGTTTGCCTCGCGTACGATGCGGAAGGAATACGTGGCGCTGGTGTCCGGCGTGCCGCAGAACGACAGCGGCACCATTGATCGCGCGATCAGCCGCCATCCCGTGCATCGCCATCGCATGACGGTGGGCGAGGGTGGCCGGCCTTCGCGCACCGATTGGGCCGTCGAGAAGAAGTTCGGCAAACATGCGGCGCTCGTGCGCTGCCGGATCCACACCGGGCGCACCCACCAGATCCGCGTGCATCTGAAGTCGCTCGGCCATCCTGTGCTCGGCGACACGACTTACGGTTGGAAACAGAACTCAGCCCTGCCGGTGCCGTCGCGGGTGATGCTGCATGCCGAGCACCTGGTGTTCACGCATCCGGTGAGCGGCAAGACGATGGACCTGACCGCGCCGCTGCCGAAGGACTTCAAGCAGATGCTGGCGGCGTTGCGGAAGGTGTAACCTCCTTCAACACACCCCGGCGCTCACGCGCCACCCCTCTTGAGAGGGGACCCAGATCCACGCTGCGAGCAATCCCCTCTATGAAGAGGGGTGCCCGGTAGGGCGGGGTGTGTAGGAGATTCAGGGTTTCTCCAACGCCTCGGCGGCCACGCCCCAGCGCAGGTTGTACAGGGAGTGATGGAAACGGTCCACGTGGGCGTAGTCGGCCAGGGTGACCATCGTGATGAGGGCGGCCGGGAACACATCGGCGCGGGCGGACGGCATGCCGGGCAGGGCCTTGCGTTCACCCAGGGTCAGGGGGGCCAGCTCGTCGAGCAGATGATGCAGCGTAGCGGTGCCAATAATGGGCGGAGTATCCTCCATGCGCAATTGGTGCTGGGCGCCCTTGATGGCGCGGACGGTGCTCATGCTGCCGCCAGCGAAGACCGCCGTTGGGGCCGTGATCGCGAACTTGAAGCCGCTCTTTTTCAGCTCGTCGCGCACGTGTTTCGCCAGCGCGGTGGTCTCGGCGACGGTCAACGGCGCCGCAGGCTTGGTGATGAATTTCTCGGTCAACCGCACGCAGCCGAGCTGGAGGCTGACGGCCTGGGCGATCTTGCGCTTCTTGAACGACAGGCATTCAAGGCTCCCACCGCCGAGGTCGAAGACGTAGAAATCCTGCAGGTCCGTGAGCGCGGGATCACAGGTCAGGCCGCGCCCGATGTAGTTGGCCTCCTCGTCGCCCGTCAGGACGCGGATTTCGCGACCTGTGGTGACCTTGACCTTCTGCCGGAAGGCCGCGCCGTTGGTCGCATCGCGCACGGCGCTGGTGGCCACGAGCATGATCTTGGCCGGGGAATATTCCGACGCCTCGGCGAGCAGCTCGCGAATGGCGCCCAGTCCGCGGGTCATGCCTTCCTCGGCCAGCGTCGGCTTGTCCTGGCTGATGCCGGTGCTGATCCGGGCGTCGAGCGTGCGGGACTTGAGGGCCTTCAGCTGGCCCATCCGGTCACGCGTCGCAATGAGGACCTTGATGGAGTTGCTGCCGATATCGATGACGGCGACGGGTGAGGATTTAGTGGCCACGGATGACACGGATAATCACGGATGAGGAAAGTGATGTCCCTTCATGTCATTCTGAGCGGAGCGAAGAATCCAGACATATCTCCGCTCTCGGCCATGTAGCTGGATCCTTCTCCCGCGTCGGCGGGATCAGGATGACAGGTGGGGTGGATTGATCCGTGTTCATCAGTGCAATCCGTGGCGAGGGATTAAAGCGTGAAATCCCTCGGCGCGATCAGGACGACAAATTCACCCTTGAGGCTGCCGGCGAGGAGTTTCGCCTGCACTTCGCCGGCGAGGCCGACGTGGAAGGTCTCGTGGAGCTTGGTGACCTCCTTGGCGATGCAGATGACGCGGCCCGGGCCGAGCACCTCGACAATCTCGGCGGCGAACTTGTCGATGCGGTGGCAGCTTTCGTAGAGGGCGAGGGTGTAGTCGAAATCGCGGTATTTGTTCAGGAAGGTGACGCGGGCGGCGGACTTGGGCGGCAGGAAGCCGGCGAAGAGAAAACCGTTGGTCGGCAGGCCGGCGGCGGAGAGCACGGCGGTGAGCGCGCTGGGGCCGGGCACCGGGACGACCAGCAGGCCGCGCCGGCGGCAGGCGCGCACGAGGCGGAAGCAGGGGTCGCTCAGGCCCGGCGTGCCCGCGTCGCTGACCACGGCGAGGGATTTGCCCGAGGCGATGAAATCGGCAAGGCGGTCGGCGGCCTCGGTCTCGTTGTGTTCGTGGTAGGCGGCGAGTTCACGGTGGAGTCCGAGGCGGTTGAGCATCGCGCCGGTGGTCCGGGTGTCCTCGCAGGCGACGAGATCGACGGCCGCGAGGATGGCCCGGGCGCGGTCGGTGAGGTCGGCGAGATTGCCGATGGGCGTGGCCACCACGTAGAGGTGGCCGGGCTGGGGCGTCAGCGAGGAATTGGCGGCTGGCGCGTTCATGCCGGCACAGGGTCGGCCGCGGTGGTGCGGTCGCTTAGTTGCCGGTCATGCCGGGGATGCGACCTTCCCACGTGGCGGGACGGCTCCACGGAATGGACGAATCCTGCTGGGGGGCGGTGCAACCGGAGAGACCGAGGGACGCCAGCGCGAGGAGCAGGAGGGCAAAGAGGGATTTGCGGGAGGAGGACATGTCTAAATGGGTTAATACGACTATCGGGCCGGTCTGCAACTGTCGTTTCAGTGGGCCGGGGAGTGGGATGCGGTTGGGGGGCGTAAGTTCCACCGCCGGTTCAATTAGCCCGGGTGTAGGTGGAGTCGGACCAGGGTTTGCGCACGGTCTTGGTCACCTTGCTGCCGGGGTTGGCGGCCATGTGCTCGAGAATCTTGAAGACGAGCTCGGTCTTGTCGGGCGAGCCGATCTGGGCGGCGAGGGTCTCGGCGGTGAATTCGCGGCCGGCGGCGGCCTGCAGGGCGGCGGCGAGCTTGAGCTTGAGGGCGATGACGCCACCGGCGGCCTTCTTGCCGGCCTCGACGCCGGGCTGGTGGTAGGCGTTGATGCCGACGAGGGAGGCGTAGAGTCCGACGGCGCGTTCGTAGAGGGCGATGAGCTGGCCGAGCGAACGGGGCGAAACCTCGTTGACGGTGATGGTGATCGAGTGGCGGCTCTTCTCGCTCAGGGCGTCGCGCGTGCCGAGGAAAAAGCCTTGCAGGAAATCGCCGCTGGTGACGCCGGGTTCGACTTCGAGGGATTCGTCGCCGTGGCGGTCCTTGAGCACCTCGATGAAGGTGACGAAGAAATTGTTCACACCCTCACGGAGTTGCTGGACGTAGGCGTGCTGGTCGGTCGAGCCCTTGTTGCCATAGACGGCGATGCCCTGGCTGACGACGTTGCCCTTCAGGTCGAGTTCCTTGCCGAGTGATTCCATGACGAGCTGCTGGAGGTAGCGCGAGAAGAGGAGCAGGCGGTCCTTGTAGGGCAGCACGACCATGTCCTTGGTGCCGCGACCGTCGGTCGCCCAATACCACATGAGGGCGAGGAGGGCGGCGGGGTTGTCGCGCAGGGTTTTCTTGCGCGTGACCTCGTCCATGGCGGCGGCGCCGGCGAGCATCTGGTCAACCTTGATGCCCTGCAGGGCGGCGGGTAGCAGGCCCACCGCGCAGAATTCCGAAGTGCGGCCCCCGACCCAGTCCCACATCGGGAAGCGCGCGAGCCAGCCTTCCTTTTGCGCGACTTGGTCAAGCTTGGAGCCTTCGCCAGTGACGGCGACAAACTGCTTCGCGTAGTCGAGGCCGGCGGCCTTGAAGGCGACCTGGGTCTCGAGCATGCCATTGCGGGTCTCGGCGGTGCCGCCGGACTTGGAAATGACGACGACGAGCGTTTGCTTGAGACGGCGGCCGAGTTCCTTGAGCACATAGTCCATGCCGTCGGGATCGGTGTTGTCGAAGAAGCTGACGCGCATCTTGTCGCGGCCGCCCTTGAGCCGGCCGAGGGCGTGGTTGACCAGCTGCGGCCCGAGCGTCGAGCCGCCGATGCCGATAACGAGGACCTCCTTGAACTTGCCCGCCGGGGCGGCGATTTCGCCCTTATGGACCTTGGCGGCGAAGACCTTGATGGCTTCCAAGGTGGAAGTGATGGCAGTGCGGAGCTCGGCGGTGGGGGCCAGCTCGGGGGTGCGGAGCCAGTAATGGCCGACCATACGCTGCTCGTCGGGGTTGGCGAGGGCGCCGCCCTCCAGGGCCGCCATATCGGCGAGGGCCTGCTGGAGCTTGGGCTGCATCCCGGCGAGGAAATCGTCGGGAAAGGGCATGCGGCTGATGTCGAGCGAGAGGCCGAGCCGGGGGTTGGTGTAGTAAAGCGACTTGAAGCGGTCCCAGGTCATAGGGGAACAGAACTAACCGTAGCCGGGGGTCAGGGCTAGCTCGAAAACCTGCCCAATGTTTTCGGGATTGCCAGTGCCCGACGCGGGGGCGTTCATTGGGGCCTTAAGCATGGCCTTCGATCTCAAGCGCGTATTAAAAGTGATGCTGTTCGCCTCGAACGGTCCGCTTTCTGTCAAAGACATCCAAACGGCGGTGACCCGTTTCCATGAGCTCGCCACGGCGTTGCCGCTGGAGGAGACGGAGCAGAGAGTAGGGAGCAAGGAGCAGGCAGCCAATCCGGTCGCAGCCGAGCCCGCCGAGCCGATCCTGCCCGCGCCGGTCGAGGACGATGAATTTTATCGTGACGTGCCGACCCTGATCCCCGCCGCGCAGATCCGCGAGGTCATGGTTGGCCTTTCACTGGAGTTGCAGGCGGCGGACAGCGAGATCATGCTGGTCGAGGGTGCCACCGGCTGGCGGCTGGTGACGCATCCGCGCTTCGCGCGGTGGGTGCGCCTGCTGCGTAACGAGCCGCCGCCGGTGCGACTGAGCCCGTCCTCTCTCGAGACCATGGCGGTCATCGCCTACCGCCAACCCGCCACCCGGGCCGAGATTGAGCAGATTCGCGGCGTATCGGCCGAAGCGGGCCTGACCAAGCTGCTGGAACGCGACCTGATCTACATTGTCGGCCGGGCGGATCAGCCGGGCCGGCCAATCCAATACGGCACGACGGACGCCTTCTTGGAATTCGTGGGGATCAAGTCGCTCGACGAGCTGCCGTCGTCGGACGTGCTTTCGCCACGGCAGATCGATGCGTGGCTCCAGACTTCGAGCAGTCCCCGGGCGGCGAGTGATTCGGACATGGGCCTGGACGAGACCGAGGAGCAGCAGCTGTCGCTGCAGCAGGCCGTGCCGCCCGAGACTCCGACGAGTTGAGGCTCGGCGGCCCGTTTTTTTGTAGGCGGGATGCCCTCATCCCGCACTGCACACATATCCCGCGGGGTGAGGGCACCCCGCCCACAATTGGTGAAGGGAGCGCTAGTGCCGCCGGAGGAACCAGAAGGCGGTCAGGCTTAGGAGCAGCAGGCCGAGAGCGGCGAAGAAATAGAGAAAGCAGCCGCGTTTGACTTCGCTGTGCACCGGTTGGGCTTGGCTTTGGTATTGCGTGAGGATGTCGTCGGGGGCGACGGGCGGGGCCGGGACGGTGCGGGGTGGGGGCACCCCGCCTACAAGGGCAGCGGGCGTAACCTTGTCACCGGACTCGCGGGCGATCTCGCGGTCAAGCCAGGCGAGTTGCTCCTGGGCGAGGGCTCGCTGGCGCTGGAGTTCCGTGAGCCGGTCGGACATGGGAGGAAAGTGAGAGTGAAAGTGAGTGGGGTGGCAAGTGAGCGGTAGGGCGCGGATTCCATTCCGCGCCTCGGCGGCGAAGGGACTCGCCGCCCTACCAAAAACAAAAAGGCGCACCTTGCGAGTGCGCTTGGAATTCTGTTGGAGCGTCAGCTCAGACCACGTTCACCTTGCGGTGGGCCTTGTCGAACTCGACCGTGCCGTCGCGGAGCGCGAACAGCGTCCAGTCGCGGCCGATGCCCACGCCCTTGCCGGCGTGGTGCTTGGAACCGCGCTGGCGGACGATGATGCCGCCGGCGAGGACCTTCTGGCCGCCAAAAAGTTTCACGCCCAGACGCTTGGAATGGCTGTCGCGACCGTTGCTGGATGATTTCTGACCTGTTTTATGTGCCATGGTAGTGGAGGCTTAAACAGTGATGGATTCGATCTTGATGACGGAGAGCTCCTGGCGATGGCCGCGTTTGCGCTCCATGCCCTTGCGCTTCTTCTTCTTGAAGACGATGACCTTCTTGGCGCGCTTGTTCTCCAAGACCTTGGCCTTGACGGAGGCGCCGGAGAGGAAGGGGGTGCCGACCTTGAAATTCTCGCCCTCGCCCGCAGCGAGGACCTCGTTGATCTCGACCGTGGAACCGGCTTCCGTCTTGGGATAGCGGTCCACGATGAGGATATCGCCCTCGCTGACCGAGAACTGCTTCCCCTGAGTTTTAATAGTGGCTTTCATAAGTTCAAAGGGGCGAAATAAGGGGAGTCGGGGAGGGGTAATCAAGGCTTTATTTACTTTGCGTGATAAATCACCACGACGCACCCGATTTTGCCCCGCGAGTGGTGGCTTGCGAGCCTGGTTTTGGTCTTATAAACCTTCAGCATGCGACGAGTGATCACATCCGCTGAGTTGCAGGGGCCGAACACTGTGGCCTTGGCAAGGTGGCTACTGGGCAAGGTGTTAGTGCGGACAACCAATCACGGCAGGTCGGCTCACTTGATCACCGAAGTCGAGGCCTACGACGGCGAAAAGGATCTGGCGTGTCATGCCAGCAAGGGCCGCACGAAGCGAACGGAGATCATGTATCAAGCGGGAGGCCGTTGGTATGTCTACCTGTGCTACGGGGTGCACGAGATGCTGAACCTAGTGACCGGCCCCAAGGATTATCCGGCGGCGATCCTCATCCGCGGGTTGGACACCGTGCGCGGTCCAGGGCGGCTGACCAAGCAACTTGGCATCGACCGGGACTTGAATGGGGCCGAGGCCACCCGCGCCCACGGCCTGCACTTGGAGGACCATGGCTTCGTGCCAGCACACAGAAACATCAAGTCCGGTCCGCGTATCGGCGTGACCTACGCCGGCACGGTCTGGGCGGCCAAGCCGTGGCGGTTTTGGATCGAGGCGGACAAGCTGCCGCGAAACTCAACTTCTGCCGGCTGACTGATCCGGCTTCGCGTTGCCAGGGGAGTGGCGCGCCGCGAGGTGGTCGAGCAGCAGCGCGTGGATGAAGCGGTAACCGAAGCCCACCTTCTGCAGCAGGGCGAGCCGGGCGGCGTGGTTGAAGAAGGCCTCCGGTTTCGCGGGCAGGTGTCCGCTGCGCACCAGCAGCCAGCGCAGGAAGAAATGCTGCACGCCGTTGAAGCCGCCAAAACGGAAGAAGGATACCAGTCCGCAGCCGGCCGCAAACGCCATTGCTCCCCGGATCAGTCCACTCCGGTCGCCATGGGTCGGGAGATCCCACACCGAGTAGATCCAGATGGAGCCGGGCAGCAGCATCACCAGTCCCACGAAAACGGCCATCATCACCGGCACGCGCAGCCAGAACCAAGCCCCGGCATGGCGCCCGCGCGCCGGATCAATCAGGGTCGAGGCAAAGCCGCTGAAGACCCCGATCACGACGGCCGGGGTCAACTCCAGAAAAAGGAACGCCCACGAGGCGAAATCGCCGGCCTTGAGCAGGGCCACGCCGACCTGGCCGCAATAAATCACAACGGTGACGGCCACGAGCAGATGATATACGGTTCGGGCGGGTTTGATTCGCGCCCAACCGATGGCGACCAGGGCCGCACAGGCCACCGGCAAAAACCCAGATTTCGGTGAACTCACCGGTGAAATTCTTCCAGCCATACTCGAACAGGGTAAGCACGATGCCGGCCAGGATCACACTGCTGATCACCATGACCATGCCTACCAATCCCGCCAGCCCCCGGCTCACCGCCGCCCGCCAGGACCAGCGCATGCTGGCCGTGGGTTTGACATCCAGCGCCCGCACATCGAGGGGCACGCAGAAGGCGAAGGCGGCCATCACCATATAGATGATCCCAAAACCGGCGCCGGTGGGTGGTTGTCCTGAAAAATATTTCAGCAGCAGGAGGAAATAGACGACAACTATCCCGCCAAGCACAAGGAGCAGGCTCCAGAACCTCTGGGAAGCGCGGTTGCCCTTGCCCGGCTTCGCCCGCGCAAAGCCGAAATCAATTCCGCCCATGATCAACCCCAGGGCGGTTGCGAGCAGGGTTATCGCCACCTTGATTTCGAGCGGATGATTCAAAAACAAAAACGGCAGCAGCAGGCCGACGGCACCCAGCAGGCGGGTGGCCATGAAATAGCCGAGTTGACGCCCCGCGCTGCCCAGCCAGGCGGGCTGGAGCTGCTCCACGGCAAACAGGGTTTGCCCATGCTCCTTCATCCGCTGCGCCAGCCAGCCCAGCCAGCCGACGGTCTCGGTCGCGGAATAACCGCCCGAGGATTTGCCGCGGCGGTTGATGGCGGCCTGCACGTAGGCTTCAAAAAGCTGGCGGCGCCGTTCCTCCACGGTTTCCGCACTTTGCTCCCGCACGTTCAGCGCCGGGGTGTTGCCCCACGCCATGGTCATCACGCTCAGCATGAGCGGGGTTTGCGCCAGCTCGCGCAGGCCCGCGTCGTCGCGCATGGCCTGGCGCAGATGATCCAGCCCGGCGCCCGCCGCGGAAAAGTACCGAACGATCTGCTCGTCCGTCAGCGGCTGCAGGCAGATCGCGGCGCGCAACCGGAGTTTGACGGTCATGGCGTTGTATTCCGCCACCCGGCAAGTGACGGCCAGCCCCGGCGGATGATGCGCCGCCGCAAAGGCGTTGATGGCCTCGACGCACGCGGCCCGGCGCTCCGGCGGCACTTCGTCGAGTCCGTCGAGCAGCAGCACCAGCCGGGCGTCGTCCAGCCAGGCCCGGGCTATCCGTTTTGGCACTTGGTAGCGCAGGCCGAGTTCCGCGACCAGCCAGTCGGAAAAATCACGCTGGGTCCCCGTCCATGTGGAGAGCGCGAGCACCACCGGGGCGGCTTCAGTCGGGGATTGGCGGGCGCGCTTAATGAGATCGCGGGCCAGTTCCAGCAGCGTCGTGGTCTTGCCGGCGCCCGGTTCGCCCAGGACGAGCAGCATGTTTTGGGCGGCCGCGAACACCCCGGTGATGCTGTCCTCTCGGCTGAGGATCTGGATGGGCCGGTTGGGCGCCACGACGATCCGGTCCCACGGGTGTTCGACGGCGTTTTCCTTCCAATCCAGTCCCAGTTCCAGCCAGGCCCGGTGATGCAGCGACGCTTCGAGCACACCCTCGACCCAGTCGTGCTGGATCCGTTCGAGGAGGCGGAGGATGTTTGTACGATCGGTATCAGGTGGGGTCACGAGTGCGGGGGCCGGCACCGGGGCCTCCGGTTCGAGCGAAATCCACCGGGCGGCAACCCAGTTGTGGAGATCCGCCGTCGCATTGGCCGCCAGTTCCTCCGGGCTGGAGAATTCCTTGACGGTGTGGTCGCGCAGCAGGTCCTGCTTGAAGGTGGCCAGTTTGGACGCCAGCGCGGCGTCCCCATCGGCGAGGTCGGGCTGGGCCGGATCCGCCCGCTTGAAATAGACGAAGCACGGCAGACCGAGTTTGCGCGCGCGACGGTACTCCGCCTCGGTGATGCCAGAACCGTAGCGAAAGCCGATGATGCCGACGAGCACCTCGCACAGGTCGACCTGGTCGATAGAGGCGTCGTGCGTGTCGTCCGGCCGGTTGCCGAAAAACTCCATGCCGACGAAGCGCATTTCCTCCATACGGTTGAGGGCCTCCATGAGGGCCTTGCGCTCGGGCTGCAAGTCGGTCCACGTCGAGCTGACAAACACGCGGTAAAGGGGCCGGGGCCGCCGTCCCGGCGTTATTGCTGCGTTGTCCATGCGCTTGAGTGGAAGCGCGGCGAAACTCTCTCCAACCGGCGGATGAGGCGAGGCTGAAGTCGGCGCCGAAGGTGGGGCGCCGGCCGGTTATTTCGCCGGGGCCTGATAGCTGCTCAACGACAAGGTGGCGGAGCCGAAATTCAGCTTGAGCTGCATCTTCACCGGCAGGCGGCTGCCGTCCTGCGCAATCCACACCTTGATCTCACCGCCGCGTTTGAAGATCCCCTTCGGGTCCTTCTCCATGCGCGGGACGAGCATGAGCGTCTGGTATTTGCCCAGGGGGGTGCGGACTTCCTCGAAGCCCTCGGCATAAATGGAGAGGGGATAAAACTCGTGGCCAAATTGCACGACGACGTCACGTTTCTGCCCGGGCTGGAGGTCCCAGTCGCGGGTCTGAATGAGGGCGCTGATCAGGTCGAGCGGGTCACCAGCCTCGGGCAAAGGGATTTCCGCGTTGCGCTCGGGGCGCACCCGGTCGGTGTAGGTCGCCACACGCTTGTCGTAGTCGATGATGAAATCGCTGTCGGTCGCGTGCCGTGGGTCGGCGCCGCCCTCGTGCATCGACAACAGCCGGCCGGTTGTCGGGTCGATCACCGCCTCGGCCTTGTTGTCAAATTCGTAGAAGCCGCGCACAAAGCCGCGCGACGTGGTGTCGGCGGTGATGCGGACCCGGGGATGCCCGGCAAAAGCATCATTTTGGCCGGAAATCACGATGTCTCCCGCGTGGCTGAAGATGGCGAAGCCCACCTTGTAGGTGAAACTTTCCCCGTCGTGAATGGCGGTGAAGGGCGCGGCGGCGAGTGAGGCGGCAGAAAGGGACAGCAGACCAGCGATAAAACGGAACGACGGGGACATGGAGAGGAGATGACCGGTAGGGCAGGCGGCTACAAGGAAAGTTCCATCTGGTTGCCCTGGCCGATGGCCCAGGCCTCGACTCCCCGGGCGCGCAGGGTGGCCGCAAATTCCTTGGCGAAGCCGTGCAGGGTGTAGACCACCTTGGGTCGCACCCTTTCGACAAAGACCAGCAGGTCGGGAAAATCGGCATGATCCGAGAGCGGGAAGGCGGCATCGCAGCCATATTGGTATTTGGCACTGCTATCGAGCGCCCAGCCCGTGGCCACGGCGGTGCGCTTCGGGTTGATCCAGGTCACCGGCTCGGTCTGACCCGACATCGGCGGGGCGATGATGACGTGCCCGGCATAATGGTGCGGATCCAGTTGGGAGAATTTCGGCAGCTTCATGCCCAGCTCGGCATAGCGCTTGGTCATCCGGTAACCATGTTCATGCAACATCACGGGCAGGCCCGCGCCGCCGACGATCTGGAGCAGCTCCTGGGTTTTGCCGAGACTGTAGCCGTAAAGCACCGGCGTGACCTTGTCGTCGAGCGCCGAGCGGCAGAAGTCCACGATGTCGCGTTCGATCTGCTCCGGCGGCGGGAAGACATACTTCGGCAGCCCAAAGGTCGTCTCCATGATCAGCACGTCGGCGCGGGGGGCGACGCAAGGCTCGGCGGCCAGACTGGGCCGAAGCTTGAAGTCACCGGTGTAGAGCAAGGTGCCGTGCTCGGTCGTGGCTTGGAGCATGGCCGAGCCAAAGATGTGTCCGGCGGGGTGCAGCTTGAATTCGCAGCCAAACTCCGCCTGCCAGGCCTGGCCGTAGTCGAGGATGGTCTCGTGCCGCTTGCCGGCCATGCGCAGACGCATGAGACTGGCCGTAACGCGGGTGGCCACGATCTCCCGGTGCGGCCCGATGTGGTCCGAGTGGGCGTGCGAGACAAAGCTGCGGTTCCGGGCTTTGCGAGCATCGAGCCACCAGCCGATTTGCGGCAGATGGACGCCGTCGCCAGAGCGCACTTCCCAGGACATGGGGTGCTAGTCGGCGTTGAAATATTCCCGGCGGACAAAGCGCCACGCCGTCACAAAGAACGCCGTGAGTGGCACGGCGAGCATCATGCCGAGGATACCGCCGAGCGCCTTGCCCCAAAAGAACACCGCGACGATAATGGCCATCGGATGCAGGCCGGTCTGTTTCCCCATGATGCGCGGCGTGAGAAACCAGCCCTCGATGGCCTGCACGATCGCAAACACGGCCAGACAAATCCCCATCAGCGTCAGGCCGCCGTTCTCCGGCTGCAGGTAGGCGAGGGGCAGCGCGACGCTCAGGCCAAGAATGGAGCCCAGATACGGCACGATGTTGAGCAGGCCGGTGATGAGTCCGATCGCGAGGCCGAACTTCAGGCCGCCGATGGTGAAGCCGGTGGCGAGCAGCCCGCCCATGATCAGCCCGATCAGCAACTGGCCGCGGAAGAACGCGACGAGAATGCCAAGGAATTCGCGGATGAGGAACACCACGTCGTCCCGGTGCTCGGCCTTGAGGAAGGGCAGATGCGCCGGGAGTGATTTCGTCGGGTCTTCGTTGGAGAGCAGAAAGAAAAACAGATACACCGGGATGACGGCGAGGGACGCCGCGAAACTGAAGAGACTGAAAATACCCGCCCCAGCCGACTTGAGGGTCGGGGCCAGCTGGCCGAAGAGGTCCTGGGCCTGGTGGCTCAGGTTGGCGAGGGCGGTCTTGACCGTGGGATTGTCCAGGTAGGGGCGGATGACGGCCAGCCACTCGGGAAAATGCACCTCACTCCAGGCCACGGTCTTCTGCCACAGCACCGGCAGGTAGGCGACGAATTCAAGCACTTGGGTGACCAAGGCGGGCAGGAACGTGATCAGCAGCACGGTGACGACCAGCAGGAAGGCGACGTAGAGGATGACCACGGCGACGGGTCGGTTCACCTTCAGCCGCTGCTCGAAGAGTGTGACCACCGGGCGCATGACCAGCGCCACGATACCGGCCACCGCCAGCGGCCAGATGACGCCGGAGAAGTAGCCGACGAAGCGGGCGACCCCCGCTAGCAGGATATAGAGCAGCCAGCCGGTTGCGCAAATGGCGGCGAACCCGAGCGCGAAGCCGACGAGCTTGCGCTGGACAGGGGTGAGGAGCGGGGTGGAGTCGGATGACATCAGAGGACGGATGACAGAGAACAGAGGACAGAAACCTGAGCAAGCCCGCAGCAGACGAGTTAACCACTAATCCACACTTACAGCCATCCCATAGGAATGATCAAAGTTTGATGCGGCTGAGGAGAAAATTGATGGCGGCGAGGTTGAAGGCCTCGGGTTCAAAGGGTTCGCCGAGCC
>JAYTUA010000202.1:0-4645 GCA_043745015.1 Opitutaceae bacterium
CGGCACCACCCCAAGCAGCACCAGCACCGGGCGGGCGAGAACGCGGCGCATCAGCGAGCCATACCAATGGTGCACCTTGTCCGTCAGCGCCCCGCCCTCCTCCTGGTCGGCGTCCTTCTTGCTAAGGAAATGGTCGGCAAGGATCGGCACCGCGAGCCAGGCGATGAGGAACGAGATGACGAGGCTGGCCGCCATCGTAAGCGAGAGTGCCTTGAAGAAGGCGCCCGTCACCCCGGACAGGAACGCGAGCGGGGCAAAGATGACAATGGTCGAGAGTGACGAGCCGACGAGCGGCCGGGTGAATTCCGCCGCCGCCGACCAGACGCGGCCGTGGTGCGGACCGTGGACGCCGCGCAGCCGCCGCACGATGTGCTCCACCATCACGATCGCATCGTCGATGATGAGCCCGACCGCCGCGGCCATGCCGCCGAGGGTCATGATGTTGAAGCTGCTGTGCAGGACCTTGAGCAGGAGCACGGTGGCCGCGAGGGTCGCCGGCACACAGATCATCGCGATGAGGGTGATCTTGCCGTTGCGCAGGAACAGCATCAGCACCGCACCGGCCAGCAACACGCCGATGAACACCGCGTCGCGCACACTGTTGGCGGACGCGACGATCAGCTCGCTCTGGT
The DNA here is from genome assembly GCA_043745015.1 of Opitutaceae bacterium. Lineage (GTDB taxonomy): Bacteria > Verrucomicrobiota > Verrucomicrobiia > Opitutales > Opitutaceae > Lacunisphaera. Next base: position 633 of record JAYTUA010000202.1, read on the forward strand.
CATACCAGTTGGCGATCTTCACCCCGCGGGGGAGCTGCGGGCGGTAGTCCGCCAGCTTCACCTGCACATCGCGAGCGATCTGCACGGTGTTGGCGTCGGGCTGCTGGTAAACCTGGAAGATCACCGCGTCGCGCCCGTCGGCGGTCACGCGGGTCCACTGCGGCACCGTGCCGAGCTCGACCGTGGCGATGTCCTCGACCCGGAGCAGGCCGGCCGGGCCCTTCAGCAGGACGGTCTCGCCGATCTGGTCGGCCGTCAGGAACCGGCTGTCCGCGAGCGCGAGGTAGAGCTTGTAATGATCCTCCAGTTTGCCGACGGCACTGATGACATTGGCTGAGGAGAGGGCCTTCGCGACATCGGCCAGGGTGAGACCGTGGGCCTGGAGCCGCGCGGGGTCGACGGTCACGCGATACTCGGCCAGCGTGCCGCCAAAGACCTGCACCTTGGACACACCCGGCACGGTGGAGAGCAGTGGCCGCAGCTGGTAATATGCAATATCATGCAGCGTGGTGAGGGACTGCTTCTCCGAGGTCAGGGTGTAGGCGATGGTCGGGAACACCGTCGGGTCCATGCGGCGCACCTCGAACTTGGTGCCGGCGGGCAGCGTCGAGAGCGTCTGGTTGATGGCCGACTCGACCTGCAGCATCGCCGAGATCATGTCCTGGCCCCAGTCGAAGTTGATGGATATTTCCGAGCTGCCGCGGCTGGAATTGGAGCGCAGGCTGCGCAGGCCGGGCACGGAGCGGACCGCCTCCTCGACCGGCATCGTGACCTCGGTGGTCATGCGCTCGGCCGGGCGGTCGCCCGCGTCGAGGCTCACCACGATGCGCGGAAAATCCACATGCGGGAACAGCGCCACCGGCAGCTGCCAGGTCGCGGCCAAGCCGCCCAAGGCCAGCAGCACGAGCAGAAACAGCACCGAACGCCGGTGCGCCTGCATCCAGGCGACAAAATTCACGGCTTCCCCTCCGTCGGCTTGGCCTCGGCCTTCGCGTCGTCCTTCTTCTCGACCTTCTCCGCCGGCAGGACGGCCATGCCGTCCTCCAGCTCGTAATTGCCCAGCGTCACCACGACATCGCCCGCGTGCAGGCCGTCGGCGATGACCTCGATCAATTCGTCAGTGACGAGGCCGGTCTTCACCTCGTGCCGCACGGCCTTGCCGGCCTTCACGGTATAGAGGACCTGCTTGTCGTCGTCGGGCAGCACGGCGCTGCGCGGCACGACCAGGGCGCCTTCCTTCTTCTTGATTTCAATCTCCGCCCGCACGTGTTCGCCAAGCATCAGGGCCGCGCCGGCGGGCACTGTCACGCGCACCTCGACCGCGCCCGTCGCGGCATCCAGCGCGGCGCCGACCGAGCGCACGGTCGAGGAAACTTTCTCCGCCGCGGTGCGGTTGGAGGATTCCAGTGCCACCGGCTGGCCCGCGGCGACCGACGTCACGGCGGCGGCCTCGACCCCGAGCCGCGCCTCCAGTTCGCCCCCCGTGGAAACGGTCACCAGTGCGGTGCCCAACGGCGTGAGCGCCCCGGCGAAGACGTCCAATTTGCTCACGACGCCGGCGGCGGGGGCGATGATCCGGCCGTCGCCACCCAGACCCCGGGCCTCGAAACTGTCGGCCTTGAGTTTGGCGTCGTCCGCCGCCTGTTGCGCCGCCAGCAGGTCCTGGCTGGTGGCAAGCTTGAGATCAAAGCGCTCCTGGGTGGCGGCGAGCGCCTTCGTGGCGAGCGCGAGCACGCCGTGGGCGGAGTCGTACGCGAGCTTGGCGTCCGGGCTCGGCCCGATTTCCAGCAGCACGTCGCCCGCGGCCACCGTCGCGCCGACCCCGATGTGGATTTTCCGCACCACACAGTCGAAGGGCGCGGCGGTCACCCGGTCGCCCGATGGCGCCGCCGCGACCACCCCGAACACCTCAATGGTCTGGGCGATGGCCTGCTCCTTGAGCGCGGCGGTTTCGATCTTGGCGGCGGGCTTGCCCGCCTCGGCCTCGGCCGAAGCGGTACCGTGCTGCCGGAGGAGAAACCAGCCGAGGACGAGGACGGACAGGGCGAACAGGGCGAACAGGATTTTTTTCATGACGGGAAAGGGTTCAGTTGGCACCGCCGCGCGTGAGCAGCGGGCGGCCGGTGGCGATCTCCAGGGCGACACCCAGCTCCAGGACGTCCTGCTGCATCTTCGCCTGCTCGGCCCGGCGGGCGAGCAGCGTGCCGTGTGCATCGCGCACGGCCTGGGCGTCCGCGTTGCGCGTCTGCATCGCGCGATCCAGCGCCGCGGCGAGCTGCTCCAGGTCGGGCAGCTCGGCGTCGAGCGTCCGGAGCTGCGCGCGTGCGACGGACAGGTTGGCTAGGATCTGTACGACCTCGGCCCGCGCCTCGGCGACCCGGGCGACGTATTCGTCGAAGAGCTGCTGGCGCGAGGCGGCGCCCGCGGCGATCCGGCCCTGGTTGCGGTCAAAGAGCGGCAGGTCGACGGTCACGCCGTAGCCGCGCGTGCGGACGTTGCTGGTGTCGTTCGCCTTGGAGAAACTGAGCCCGATCCGGGGAAACTGCGCCTTCACGGCGGCGCGCAGCGAAGCCTCCGCACTCTCGTAGCCGAGGGTGAGAGCCACGAGGTCGAGCCGGCGTTTCTCCAGTCCGTCGAGCAGCCATGCGGCGGTGTCCGCCCCGGCGGGCAGCTCGGGGAAGTCCGCCCCCGCCTTCAGCCTCAGCGGAGCCGCCGCGGGCAGGCCGAGCGCGAGGGCAAGACCGAGCTGCTGGGCAGTCAGCTCCTGCTCGACCGCGAAGCGCGCGTCCTGCGCCAGGCTCCAGGATTCCGCGGCGGCGGCCAGGTCGGCGGTCGTGCGGTAGCCGAGTGCGTGGGCTTTTTTCGCGAGGGCGAGCGCGTCGGCCAGGTCGGCCTCGGTTTCCCGGGCAAGCGGCAGGCGCGCCTCCAGCGAGAGCACGCGATACGCGGCCAGCCGCGCGGCCTGCGCGGCCTGCCATTCCTGCCAGGCGATATCGAGGTCGAGGGCGCCCACGGTGGATTTGGCGGCGGCCACGCGGTCGCGGTAACCGAGCAGCGAGGTGGCCTCCCAGCTGAGTCCGACACTCCCGCCATTGATGAGGGCGGGGTCGCTGTTGCCGTGCTGCTGGTCGAGCGTGTAGCCGAGCTGGGGGTTCGGCAGCAGGCCGGCCTGCACGACCTGGGCCTGCGCCACGCCGCGCTGGTCGCGCAAGGCGCGCAGCCGCGGGCTGGTGAGGACGGTCATGAGCGCCACCTCGTCGGGCGTGAAGCCATCGCGGCCATCGATGGCCAGGGGCGCCAGCAGCGGATGCTTGAGCGCCGCGGCCGCCACACGGACGGCGTCGAGCGGCTGCGCCTGCAAGGCCGCCGCCACCGCGCGCGGATCGAGTGGATTCGCCTGATACAGTGCACACCCGGCCAGCACCGCCAGCAGCGGCGCGGCACCGAGGGCCCGGCAGCCGGTGGTTGTCAGGGATGGAGTCGGCATAATGGTGGCAACGTTAGCAGCAGATACATTACATCAGGATTATGTCGCTCCTATATTACAGTTCAGGCTGGGGGCGCGCCGCCGGCGCGTTCGCACAGCTTGCCCACGGTGGCATCGGTCGCCCGGCCTGTTCAATCAGCCAAAGAGTGTCATCTGGCCCTCCAGGTCGCGCGGCTGGGCGAAAAGCTTGCGGAGGAAACTGTCCCGGTGCACCGGGCTGCGGCCGTGCTTGAGGATCGCCTCGCGGTGCTCCTCCGTGCCGTAGCCCTTGTGCTGGGCGAAGCCGTAGGCCGGGTGCACCTTGTCCAGTTCGTCCATCATCCGGTCGCGGGTCACCTTGGCGATGATCGAGGCCATCGCGATGCACAGCGAGCGCCCGTCGCCGCTCACCACCCCCTGATGCGGATACGGAAAATGCCGCAGCGGCAATCCGTCGATGAGGATGCGGCACGACACGGTGGGTTGGAACGCCGCCTTCTCCGCCTCGCTGGCGAAAAGGTCGGGTTCCACTTTGAACTCAAATGCC
>JAYTUA010000203.1:0-4629 GCA_043745015.1 Opitutaceae bacterium
TTTACGCCCCGACATTAAACTCCTGCCCAGCCCGTCGGGGCGTAAAGCCCCTCCCACATTCTGACCAAGCAATGCGCGGGTCTGTGTTTGAATATGTGCGCCAAGGCCTCTCCGACAGCCCAGGCAACAGTTGGGCAACGCCCCAGTCCCGCCTTGCCTGTGACACTGGCATGGCTTGTGATACCAGTCCGCCCATGTCTGCCGCCAAAGCTGCCAAGCCCGCCAAGAAAGCCAGCCCCCTCCACCGGGTGTCCACGGATTCTCCCGAGGAGATCCTGCGCTCCCTCATCCTGCGCCACCTGGTCTCCACGCTGGCCCGGCACGCGGGTTCGGCGACGTCGCATGACTGGTGGGTGGCGACCGCGCTGGCGGTGCGCGATACGATCCACGAGCGCATGATCACGACGCAAGGGGTGCACAACGCCCAGAACGTCCGCCGCATTTACTACTTCTCGCTCGAATATCTCATGGGCCGGCTCTTCGGCAACAATCTGCTGGCCACCGGCCTGTTCGACACCGCCCGCGCCGCCCTCGAGTCGCTGGGGCAGGATTTCGACAAAATCCGCGAGGCCGAGGGAGACATGGGCTTGGGCAACGGCGGTCTGGGCCGGCTGGCGGCGTGCTTCCTCGATTCGCTGGCGACGCACGACTATCCCGCGCTCGGCTACGGCATTTACTACGAGTTCGGCCTGTTCCGGCAGGCGTTTGCCCACGGCCACCAGGTCGAGCATCCCGACAACTGGATGATCTTCGGCAGTCCCTGGGAGGTAATCCGCCCCGAATACACCCAGCAGGTCCGCTTCTTCGGCCGCGTCGAGAACGTCTTCGATGATCGCGGCAACTACCGCCCGAGCTGGGTGGACACCAAGACCATTGTCGGCGTCCCGCACGACATTCCCACCGCCGGTTTCGGCACCACCACCGTTAACCTGCTCCGCCTCTGGGCTTCGAAGTCCTCCGAGGACTTCGACCTCGCGGCGTTCAACCGGGGCGGCTACGTCGAGGCCGTTCGGGAGAAAGCGATTGGCGAGACCGTCTCCAAGGTCCTTTACCCGAATGACAAGACCGAGAACGGCAAGGAGCTGCGCCTGATGCAGCAGTATTTCTTCGTGGCGTGCTCGCTGCGCGACATCATCCGTCGCCACCTGCGCAACCCGGCCAACTCCTGGGCCAACTTCGCCGACAAGGTCGCCGTGCAGCTCAACGACACGCATCCGGCCATCGCCGTGGTCGAGCTCGTACGCATTCTCGAGGACGAGGAGAACATGACCCCGGACGCCGCCTGGGAGATCGTGGGCCAGACCTTCGCCTACACCAACCACACGCTGCTGCCCGAGGCCCTTGAGAAATGGAGCGTCGGCCTGTTCGAGAAAGTGCTGCCGCGCCACCTCCAGCTGATCTACGACATCAACGCGCGCCTGATGCGCACCGTCGAGGCCAAGTGGCCCGGCGACAACGAAAAGAAGCGCGTCTGCTCCCTCATCGAGGAGAACGGCGGCAAGCAGGTGCGCATGGCCAACCTCGCCGTCGCCGGCTCGCACACGGTCAACGGCGTCGCCGCCCTGCACACCGCGCTCCTGAAGAAGGATCTCTTCCCGGAATTCGACGCGCTCTACCCGGGTAAATTCCAGAACAAGACCAACGGCATCACGCCCCGCCGCTGGCTGCTCAAGAGCAACCCGCGCCTCTCGGCCCTGATCACCCGGCGGCTCGGCAGTGAGGACTGGGTGCGCGACCTCGACCAGCTGCGCGGCCTGGAGAAAGCGGCCGGTAACGCCGCGTTCCAGCAGGAATTCATGGCGGTCAAGCGCGCCAACAAGGTCGACCTCGCCGCGGTCATCCAGGCCGAGTGCGGCGTCGAGGTGTCGCCCGACGCCCTGTTCGACGTCCAGATCAAGCGCCTGCACGAATACAAGCGCCAGCACCTGAACCTGCTTCATATCATCGCGCTCTACCGCCGGCTGCTGCAGCACCCGGGATTGGACATCGTGCCGCGCGTCTTCGTCTTCGCCGCCAAGGCCGCCCCCGCCTACGACCTCGCGAAGAACATCATCCGGGCGATCAATGTCATCGGCGAGCGGATCAACGCCGACACCCGCATCGGCGGGAAACTCAAGGTCGCCTTCCTGCCCAATTACCGCGTGTCGCTCGCCGAGAAAATCATTCCCGCCGCCGACCTCTCCGAGCAGATCTCGACGGCCGGCAAGGAGGCCTCGGGCACCGGCAACATGAAGCTCTCGCTCAACGGCGCCCTCACCATCGGCACGCTCGACGGGGCCAACGTCGAGATCGGGGAGGAGGTGGGCGCGGAGAACATCTTCATCTTCGGCCACACGGTCGAGCAGGTCGTCGGGCTCTGGGCGAAGGGCTACAACCCGTGGGACTACTACCATGCCGACGAGGAGCTGCGCGCCATCCTCGACTGGCTGGGCAGCGATTACTTCACGCCCGGCGAGCACGGCGCCTTCAGCCAGGTCCACCACAGCCTGCTGCAGGGCGGCGATCCCTACCTGCTGCTGGCGGACTTCCGCAGCTACAGCGAGGCCCAGGCCCGCGTGGACGCCGCCTACCGGGACCAGAAGCACTGGGCGAAGATGGCGATCCTCAACACCGCCCGCATGGGCAAGTTCTCCAGCGACCGCACCATTCGCGAATACGCGAAGGACATCTGGCGGATCAAACCCGCGAAGGTGTGAGGCTCGGTTCGGAAGTGGGAGGGGCTTTACGCCCCGACAGTCTGGGTACGGCGTGGATTTTCGTCGCGGCGTAAAGCCGCTCCCACACGATGCCGGATATCCCGATGAAGTTGCGCCCCGTCAGTCGCCGCCTGTTTTTTAGCGCCGTCGGGTTGTTGGTGCTGGCTGCGTTCGTGTTCGTCGTCCGGCCTTGGCTCGGTGGCTATGCGATCCGGACCGCCCTCGGCATGGCGGGTGCCACCGAGATTAAATTCCAAACGCTGACGGCGGTCCCGTCGCGCGTGGTGGTGGAGAATTTGGAATTCCGCCTCAACGCCCAGTCCTTCGCCGCCCGCCGGCTCACGCTGGAGCGGCCGCGCTGGTGGAGAATGTCACTGGGCCGGGTGCAGGTGGAGGGTGCCCGGGTCGCCCTGACGGTCGACGGTTCCGATACCAATCCCTGGTCGTGGTCGACTTACCAGGACGAAGCCAAGCCTGCCGCGCCCGTGAGCCTGCCGGTTGAGTCCCTGGTGCTGGATGGCGAGGTGACGGTCCGCGCGGCGATGCAGCCCGACCAACGGTTGGTCGTGAAACTGGAGGGAGCGCCCAAGGGAAAATCCGACTGGGTGGGGAACCTGGTGGTGGACGGACCCGGGTTCAAACTCGCCGGGGGCGGCACGTTGCTCGGCTGGGGCACGGAATTGGATTTCCAAGTGCACAGCGCCGAGTTGGACCTGAAAATCTGGCAGGGTTTCATTCAGCGGAACCTGCTGCTGCCGGGCGGACCCTGGGAGCTGGCTGGTCGATTGACCGGGGTGGCCGAGGGCCATGTCACCGCCCGGCGCTTTGCCGCGACGGCGCGGGTCAGCCTGCGGGAGGGCCGGATGAAGGCCGCCACGCAGGACATCGCGGCCGAGGGCGCCGAGGCCGACCTGGAGTTTTCCGACCTGTGGAAATACCGCACCAAGTCCGGCGTGTTGCGCTTGCAGGAGCTGCGCGTGGGCCGGCTGGCCTTGCGCGATCTGACCGCTGATTTCGGCCTGTGGGGTGATCAGGCGATCACGGTCAACCGTGCGGCCGGCAGTGTGCTGGGCGGGCGGGTGGTGGTGTCGCCCTTCAAATATTTTCTCAGCCAGCGCGAACTCGCGACGACCCTGCAGGTGGAAGGCATCGATCTGGCGAAGCTGCTTGGCCTGACAACCGGGGTGGCGGCGACGGTGTCGGGTCGGATCAGCGGCACGTTGCCGCTGCGGATCCAGCCGGGTGGAGTGAGATTTGATCCGGGTCACCTCGCCCTGTTGCCGGGTGCCGGCGCGGAGCTGGAGTGCAATGCCACCGGCCTGCTGCGCTCCGGCGCGACCTTGTCCGACGCCAGCCTGGCCGTGCTGAAATCGATCGGTCCCAAGCCGGTGCGGTTGCGGCTCGCCGATCTGCGGCTGGAAATCCGTCCCGCCGATATTCCGCTCGGTTGCTCGGCGCGCCTGCATGTTGCCGGCGAGTCGGCCGACGGCCCGGTGACCTTCGACTTCGAGGTCAACGGCGCGATCGAGAAGTATCTGAATATTCTTTTCCCGCCGCCTTAGCCACTGCCGTCCGATCCCTTGGGCTTGGGTACACTCTCGGAAACCGGCCAGCGGCAGTTCTTGACCGCCGCTGGCGCGGGGGCGGACTCGTCAGAGCTTGAAGGGAACCCGGAACTCGAGCGGCGCGAAACCAGCGGCCGTGAGGATGACTTTGTCGTCGGCGGAGAGATCCTTGATGGTCAGGACACCGCCGGCCGCGACGGTCTGCTCGGGCAGGGCGCGGGCCTTGTCCATGGCATGGTGCACCACGGCCAGGAGAACCTTGCCGGAAACCTTGAGCGAGCCCTTGGAATCGTTCTTGAGATGGAGGACAAACGGGGCGCCTTCCGCGCTGGCGGCCTTCTCAAAGGTAGCCTTCATGGGCAGAGCCG
>JAYTUA010000204.1:0-4602 GCA_043745015.1 Opitutaceae bacterium
CGGGTCGAAGCGGCGGTCGATCTCGCCATCGCGGAGGCGGACGGGGCCATCGCAGCCGTTGCCACCCGCGCCCCCGGTGAGGCGACCTATCCGAACACCTTTCTGGCCCTGGAGAACGCCACCGACCTGCTCAACGAGACTTGGGCCAAGATCACGCACCTCACCAGCGTGGCCGACTCGCCGGAATTGCGCGCCGCGCATAATGCCGCGTTGCCCAAAGTCGCTGCTTTCCAAGCGAAGATCCCGCTGAACGCCGAACTGTGGAGTCGCCTTAAATCCGCCACCGTCCAGCCATCGGCCACGAAGCTGCGCGGTGCCCACCGTCGGTTTCTCGACGAGACCGTGGCGGATTTCCGCCAGCAAGGCGCGGATTTGCCGCCCGAGAAAAAAACGCGGCTGGAAGCGCTCCAGGGTGAACTGGCGGCGCTTACTCAGAAATACTCGGAGAACGTCCTTGATGCCACCAATGCGTGGGAGCTGGTCGTGACGGACGCATCCCGGTTGCGCGGCTTGCCTGACCACGCCCGGGAAGCCGCCCGCCAAAGCGCGCTCAAGAAAGGTCACGGCACGGCAGCGTGTCCGGCCTGGCGTTTCACTTTGCACATGCCGTCGCAGGAACCGGTGATGCTTTATGCGGAGGACACCACTTTGCGGCAGGAAGTCTGGCAGGCGGCCGCCGCCATCGGTTGCGTCGCGCCCCAGGCCAATCAGGGCTTGGTGAAGCAGATCCTCGGCTTGCGGCAGGAGAAAGCGACCCTGCTCAGCCAGCCGCACTTCGCCGACCTGGTGCTGGCGCGACGCATGGCGAAGAGCGGGGCGCACGCGCAGGCCTTCGGGGCGGACTTGCACGCCAAGGTCCGGCCGGCCTTCAGCCGCGAATGTCGCGAGCTGGAGGAATACAAGGCGCGGCTGACCCGTGGTCCGGTCGTCCGTCTCGCGCCCTGGGAGGTCGGATTCTGGGCGGAGAAAATGCGCCGGGAACGCTACGACTTTGATGAGGAGCAACTGCGGCCCTACTTCCCGTTGCCGGGTGTGCTGGCGGGGATGTTTGAGATCGCGCACCGGGTATTCGGCCTGCGCGTGACCGAGCCGCCAGCCGGTGCGGTGGAGGTCTGGCATCCCGAGGTGAAATTCTACGAGGTGCGTGATGCGGCCGGGCGGCACCTCGGCTCGTTCTATGCCGACTGGCATCCGCGCGAGTCGAAACGCGGCGGGGCCTGGATGAATTACCTGATCACCGGCGGGCCGCGACCCGATGGCTCGCGGGCGCCCCATCTCGGATTGATCTGTGGCAACCTCACGCCACCCAACGGCGACCAGCCCGCGCTGCTGACCCATCACGAGGTGGAGACGGTTTTTCACGAGTTCGGCCATTTGCTGCATCACCTGTTCGGCGAGGTCGAGATCAAGTCGCTCAACGGCGTGAACGTGGCGTGGGACTTCGTCGAGCTGCCGTCGCAGATCATGGAGAACTGGTGCTGGGAGCGGGAGAGCCTCGACCTGTTCGCCCGCCATCATCGGACGGGCGCAACCATTCCCGCGCCGCTTTTCGACCGGATGATCGCCGCGAAGAATTTTCGCAGTGCTGCCGCCACGATGCGCCAGCTGGCCCTGGCGAGGCTCGACCTCGACCTGCACACCCAGCCGGAGGCGGCGATGGGGGACGACCTGTCGGCGTGGCTGGCGGTGCGGTTGCAGGATTACCTCACGCCCACCGAGCCGGTGTCGCCGACGATCGAGAACCGGTTTACCCACGTCTTTGCCGATCCGGTCGGCTATGCCGCCGGTTACTATTCCTACAAATGGGCGGAGGTGCTGGACGCCGATGCGTTCACGCGGTTCAAGCGTGAGGGGATTTTCAACGGCACGGTCGGCCGGGAGTTCGCGGCCAAGATCCTCAGCCGGGGCAACGGCGCCGATCCGATGGACTTGTTCGTGGACTTCATGGGCCGCCCGCCGGACCAGGCGGCCCTGCTCGTGCGGGCGGGGCTGGCCTGATTATAACCCCCGCCACCGTTTCCAGCCTGCGCGTTTTCACTGGTGATTTTCCCGCCCGTGGTGATTTTCCCATCATACAACCCACTTTAATCCCATGATGCTCTGGCTTGCCCTTATCGCTGTTCCCATGCTCTTCGGCCTGTATGCGCAGTTCCGCGTGTCCAGCGCCTACAACAAAAACCTCCAGATCCCGTCCCGGGGCCGGATCACCGGCCGCGAGGCGGCGGCCGCCGTGATGGAGAGCGCCGGCATTACCGATGTCGAGATCGTGGCGGTGGAAGGCGAGCTGACCGACCATTACGACCCGTCGAACAAGCGCCTGGCCTTGTCCGAGCACAATTACAACGGCACCAGCCTAGCCGCGCTCGGCGTGGCGACCCACGAGGCTGGTCACGCGCTCCAGCACAAGGCCGGTTATGCGATGATGCAGCTCCGCCAGACCCTGGTGCCGGCCACGCAGATTTCAGCGAGTGCCTCGCAATTTCTTATTATCATCGGCATCGTGATTGGGGCGAGGGGGCTCGGCGGCATCTTCCTGACGCTTGGCGCCGTGGCGCTGGCGGTCATCTGCCTATTCCAACTGGTCACGTTGCCGGTGGAATTCGACGCCAGCAACCGCGCCAAGGCCCAACTCGTTAATCTGGGCATTTTGGATCGGGACGAGATGCCGGGGGTCAATCAGACCCTGGACGCCGCCGCGTTGACCTATGTCGCCGCCTTCGTCGCCTCGCTCGGCAGCTTGCTGCACATTCTCCTGATTTTGAGCGGATCGCGCCGCGACGACTGAACGGGCGGCTGCCGCCGGTCGCCATCAATCTGCGATTTATGGCGGAAGGGGAGGGATTCGAACCCCCGGAACCTTGCGGTTCAGCGGTTTTCAAGACCGCCGCGATAGACCACTCTGCCACCCTTCCAACCTTCGCCGGGCCTACGGTTGGCAGGCCGGTGCCGTCAGAGACGGCTAATTTCGGCTCGCAGCGTTGGCGAAATTCCCGCTGTGTCGAGTCTGCAAGTTCGTCGCAGGGCCAGGCGGCGGGTGCGGATTCCATGGCCTCAAGCAGCGACCAAGTTCACGAAATGCAGGGACTCTATGGTCCCTATACCATCGCCGAGCGCGTGGTGCAGAAAATCTGGCTGCGCCGGGATTTTGCGACGACCGGCGCCCGGCTGGTTGACGGACGCAAGCTGGAGATCCGTTCACCCGGGACTTGGAATCTGCTCGGCGGTCCTGACTTTCGTGCCGCCTGTCTGATGGTCGATGGCCAGCCGGTCACCGGTGACATTGAGGTTCATTTTCATGTCTCGGACTGGCGGGCGCACGGCCATGCGGCCGACCGGGCCTATGGCAAGGTCGCGTTGCATGTGGTGATGTTTCCGCCGGCGGAGGGTGAGCGCGGGGCAATTCACGGGGACGGTCGCGAAATCCCGACCCTGGTGCTGCTGCCGCTGCTGCACAGGAGTTTGGAGGAATATGCGTCGGATGATGCCCTGGAAAATATCACGGCGCGGGACGCGACTGCCCGTATCGCGGAGTTGCTCACGCTGCCGGCCGGCGAGTTGCAGCAGTTGCTCCGGCGCAAGGGCAAAGCCCGTTGGGACCTGAAAAAGCATTTTGCCACGCTGCGGATCAAGAAACTGGGCTGGTCCAGCGCGGCGCACCACACGGTGCTGGAGATTCTGGGCTACCGGCAGAACCGGGCGGCGATGCTGGCGGTGGCGACCGAACATCCGCTGGAGGAGTGGGCGGGTGGATTGGCTCTCGACGAAATTTTTAGCGAGAGGGCAGGGCAGTGGCAGTTGCAGGGGGTGCGTCCGGCCAACCATCCGCGGGTGCGCCTGAAGCAGTATCAACGCTGGGTGACCGCCCGGCCCGACTGGCCCGAGACGCTGGCATTCTGGAGCCGCAGCGACCTCGCTGCGGATGGCGGGCGAAACGCGGCGAGGTCGCTGCGCCTCCAAGGATCAGACGATCGCACCTCGACCATGACGGCCCGCAAACAATGGCAGCTAAGCCGGTGTCGCGAACGGCTGGCACAGGATATCATGGATAACTCGGTCGGCGGCTCGCGGCTCGACACGTTGATCTGCGATGGCTTTCTGCCGTTGGCGGCCGCTGCGACCGGGCACGAGCACTGGCCGGTCTGGTTTCACTGGTATATGGGCGATGTGCCGCTGGAAGTCCGCCGGGCGCTCCGGGAGACGGGAATTGCCGGACGAAATGCGCCTCCGCTTTGCCACGGCTGGGGGCAGGGTTTGCTGGGTTGGATGTTGGACCGCGATGCTCGCGCAAGTGGCTGATGGCATAAAACTTGCCGTGGGCTTGACAAGTCTTCGGACGGTTTAATACCTTCGCCCCCCATACAACTAGTTCACTTTCCTAAAAGGTGGGCCCTCGGGTCCGCCTTTTTTTTCCCCATTAATCAAACCACACCATGAGCAGCGAAATTCTGTCCGTTCTCGAATACATGGAGAAGGAGAAGGGCATTCCCCGTGCCGACATGATCTCCACGATCGTCAATGCGATCAAGACCGCCGCCTTGAAAGGCGTGAATTCCGGCCAGGAGCTCAAAATCGAGATCAACCCGAAGAACGGCCAGATGAACG
>JAYTUA010000205.1:0-17883 GCA_043745015.1 Opitutaceae bacterium
GCCCGCGAGTAGGGTTCCGTCTTTCTCTCCCTCCCAACCATCCTATGTCCCACGTCCCCGGTCTCCGCAGTCCCTACGCCAAAGTCGGCCGTCTCGTCTATTTCGGCCGCATGCTCGACAAGATCCGCCTGCAGGCCGCCGGCCAACTCCCGCCGGACTACGCCGCCAACCTCGGCGACACCCAGCCCGGGGTCTTTGACACCCGTTGCTGTCAATTTCTCGGGGTGAAGTTCGCCGATCTGCAGGCCCGGGCCGGGGCCGGCGGCAGCGACGAGGAACTGCTGGCCTGGTGCCATGAGCACGGAGCCAAACGCACCGACGGGGAATGCGAAGTCTGGAACGGTTTCCTGATGAAACGCGGCTGGCGCGACGACGCCCGCCCGCGCCTCCTCCAGCGCATCGCGGAATCCGGTCTGCAGGACAAATCCATCGAGACTTTCTTTGATTATATTGATTTCGACGAAGGCCGCGACCCGATCGCCGCCCAGGCCTGGCTGAAATAAGCCGCCCCATGCCCTCCGTCCCCGGTCTCCGCAGTTGCTACGCCAAGGTCGGCCGCCTCGTTTATTTCGGCCGACTGCTCGACAAAATCCGCCTGCATGCCGCCGGCCGGCTCCCGGCCGAATACGTGGCCAACCTCGGCGACGCCCAATTCTATGTCCTCGACGGCCGCTGCTGCCGGTTCCTTGGCGTGCCCTACGCCGATCTTCAGGCCCGCACCCTCGCCAACAGCAACGACGAGGAGCTCCTTGTCTGGGCGCATGCCCATGGCACGACGCGCACCGACGAAGAATGCCACATGTGGAACCGTTTCATCCTGAAGCTGGGCTGGCGCGACGAACGCTCGTCCGTGCTGCCGCAACGAATCCGGGACAGCGGACTCACCGGCAAGACCATCGAAACCCTCGTTGATCACATCGAATACGATGAGGGCCGCGACCCGGTGGCTGAACGGTCATGGGAAAAAATCTGAAAGCCCGGCCGTGAACCCTCCCCGCTGGAAACGCCGCCAACTGCTGGCCACCGTCTTGGGCGGACTTCTGCTTCTCGCCGGCGCGGCCCTCGGCTGGGGCTGGTGGCAGATGCGCGGCAGCCTGCCGTCACTCGACGGTGAAATCCGCCTCACCGGACTCTCGGCCAGTGCTAAGATTGAGCGCGATGCGCTCGGCGTCCCGACCATCACCGGCGCTTCGCGGGCCGATGTCGCCCGCGCCACCGGTTTCCTCCACGCGCAGGACCGCTTCTTCCAGATGGACCTGCTCCGCCGCAGCGGCGCGGGCGAACTGGCGGAGCTTTTCGGCGCCGCCGCCGTCCCTCTCGACCGGGCCCATCGCCTGCACCGCTTCCGTCGCACGGCTGAGCAAGCCCTCGCCTTGCTCAGCCCGGGAAAACGCGCCGTGCTCGACGCCTATACCGCCGGCGTCAACGCCGGCCTCGCCGCGCTGCCGAAGACCCCGTGGGAATACCTCGTGCTCCGCACCGCACCGCAACCCTGGCGCGCCGAGGACAGTCTCCTTGTCATCTATGCCATGTGGTTCGACCTGCAGGACTCGACGGCGAAATTCGAACTGAGCCTCGGGGCCCTGCGGCAGACCCTCGGCCAGGGTGCCGCGGATTTTTTCGCTCCGCCCGGCACCTCGTGGGACGCCGCGCTGGATGGCAGCACTTTCCCGCCCGCCCCACTGCCGTCGCTGCGGCTTAAATCACCGGCCGAGCCCCCGGCTGCTGTTCTGCGTCCTGCGGCTGCTGAACCGCGCTACACCGGCTCCAACAGCTTCGCGGTGGCCGGGGCCCACACCGCCAGCGGTGCGGCGCTGTTCGCGAATGACATGCACCTCACCCTCAGCGTGCCGCACATCTGGTATCGGGCGGTGCTGAGCTGGACGGACCCGACCGGCCGCGCACTCCGCCTCGTCGGCGTCACGCTGCCCGGCACCCCGGCACTGGTCGTTGGCAGCAACGGCCGGATCGCCTGGGGCTACACCAACTCCAACATCGACACCATGGATGTGGTCATGGCGGAGACCGAGACCACCGCGGATCTTTTCTACCGCACACTCCACGGTTACACCGAGATCGAGGACCGGCCGGATCCGATCAAGGTCAAGGGCGCCGAACCCGTGCCTTTCACCGCCCGCTGGACCGAGTGGGGACCGATCCTCTCCAGTCCGGGCAAGGGCCGGCATCTCGCCCTCCGGTGGAACGCCCATGACCCCGAGGCCACCAATCTCGATGCGCTCGATCTGGAAACCGCCACCACCGCCGCCGAGGCCGTGGCGATTGCCCCGCGCCTGGGCATGCCCAATCAAAACCTGGTCGTCGCCGATTCCGCCGGCACGATCGCGTGGACGCTCACCGGCAAGATCCCCCGCCGCATCGGTTACGACGGACGTTTCCCCGTTTCGTGGGCCTATGGCGACCGCAAGTGGGATGGCTGGCTGAAGCCCGAGGAGATTCCCGTGATCATCAATCCACCCGAGGGCCTGCTGTGGACCGCCAACCAGCGCCTGATCGGCGGCGAAGCCTACGCGAAACTCGGTGACAGCGGCTACGACGACGGTCCGCGCGGCCGGCAGATCCGCGACGATCTCCGTCAGCTCATCGGCGGGAAAAAAGCCGCGCCCGCTGACCTGCTCGCCATCCAGCTCGATGACCACGCCGTGTTCCTCGGGCGCTGGCAGCAGTTCCTCCTTGCCACGCTTACCGACAAGGCCGTCGCGGAAAAGAGCGCCCGCGGCGCGTTGCGCGAGGCCGTCCGCCAGTGGAACGGCCACGCGAGCCCCGACTCGGCCGCCTACCGGCTGGTGCGCAGCTTCCGCTTCAAGGTCGCCGAGCACGCCCTGGCCCCCTTCTTCGAACGGGCCCGCGAAGCTTACGCCGGCTTCGACTACAAAAGTTTCCAGTACGAGGACGCGCTCTGGCAGCTGACACATGACCGGCCCGCCCATCTGCTCAACCCGGAGCACGACTCGTGGGAGTCACTGCTGCTCGCCGCCGCGGACGAGGTGCTCGCCGAGGCCGGCGGTGCTCCCGCCCGCTTCACCTGGGGCGGACACAACACCCTGCGCATGCGGCATCCCTTCAGCCGTTTTCTGCCCGGCCTGCTCGCCCGCGGCCTCGACCTGCCGGCCCAGCCGCTGCCCGGCGGGGCCGACATGCCGCGCGTGCAAAGCCCCACCCAGGGCGCCAGTGAACGCCTGGTCGTGTCGCCCGGCCGCGAGTCCGAGGGGATTTTCCACATGCCCGGCGGCCAGAGCGGCCACCCGCTCTCGCCTTACTACCGCGCCGGACACGACGCGTGGGTGAAAGGCGAACCCACGCCCTTGCTTCCGGGACCAGTCCAGCACACACTGACTTTGAAACCGGAATAGCCTTCCGTCTGACGGCGGGCCTTTGAAATCGAAATCGCCAATCCAAAATCGAAAATTCGATATGTCGCTTCATGTTCTCACCCACCCGCTCGGCGCCCATGTGCTGACCCACCTGCGCGACAAGACGACCAAGCCCGCGCTGTTCCGCACGCTCAGCTACCAGATCTCGCTGCTGCTCGCCCTCGAGGCCACGCGCGATCTCGCCACCGAGGAGAAAAAGATCGAGACCCCGATGGAGCCGATGACCGGCCGCGTGCTCGCCCGCCAGCTCGTGGTTGTGCCGATTCTGCGCGCCGGCCTCGGCATGGTGCAGCCCTTCCAGGATATTTTCCCTGATGTCTCGATCGGCTACGTTGGCCTGGAGCGCGACCACACCACCGCCATCGCCCGCAGTTATTACTGCAAGCTCCCTCCCCTCGACGGCAAACGCGTCGTCGTGGTGGACCCGATGCTCGCCACCGGCGGTTCCGCCGCGCAGGCGATAGACGTCGTCAAGGCGGCCGGGGGGAAGGAGGTGGTGTTCGTCTGCATCGTGGCCTCGCCCGAAGGCGTGGCGCTGATGGAGAAAAACCACCCCACCGTGCCGATCCATGCCGGCGCGCTCGACCGCGCGCTCAACGCGAGGAAATACATTCTGCCCGGCCTCGGTGATTTCGGCGACCGGCTCTACGGGACGTGAGCGATCCGGCCGAACCACCGCTGCTTCACCCGCCCCGGCCCCAGTGGCCGGCCTGGCTGGTGGCCCTGCTCATCGGTGGCGCCGGCTGGATTCTGGTCATGAAGCTCGGTCACCGGAGGGAGGCCTGGGATTCCCCCTACTATTTCCAACTGGCGTATCCGCTGTTCGGCCTCACCACCCTGGCCCTCGGTTATTTCCGGCCCGGCCGCCCCTGGCGCTGGCCCCTCGGGATTGCCGTGGGCCAGGCCCTTATCGCCTTCATCCACAATCCGACCGCCAATCTGCTGCCGCTGGGTTTGATCGCCTTCGGCGTCATGTCAGTCCCGCTGATTCTTCCCGCCTTGTTGGGCAGGCGCATCCGCCGCTGGCGCGATACCCGGCAGCCCTGAGCGAGATTGGCTCAGGCGGCCCGGCCGCCTTAATGGGCGAGGAGCTTCAGCCCGCGAACCTCCTGAAAATGCTTGGTGTTGCGGGTGACGAGCACGCCGCCGGCTTCCAGCGCCGTGGCCGCGATCCAGAGATCGTTTTCGCCCGTCATCACCCCGCGTTTGCGCAGATCCTTGAATATCTCCGCCGCCCGCCAAGCCACCGCGTCGTTGAACGGATAGCTCACAAACCGGTCGCAGAAGCCGGTCCAGGCCGCCTTGTGCGCAAACCCCCGGGCGAGTTCGCCGCGGGTGATCTCGCTCATCCCGGGAATATCATCGGCATGACGCGCGAGAAACTCCTGCGCGGGGCCGGGTTCCCCGCGCTGCAGTTCCCGATGCAGGGCGACAAAGTAGGTGGAGTCGAAGATCACGGCGCCGCTTCCCACGGTGACCGCGCCGGGGCGGGCTTGCGCTTGGCCGCTTCGATAGCCACCGCACCCGCTTCAGTCAGGAAACCCCGGCCGGCATAGACCGCCAGCCCTGCGAGCACGGCCCCGCAAGTATTGGCCGGCTTCTCGCGCATGAAAAGATAGACCCCGTCCGGGGCCTTTACCCGCACCGTTTTGCCTCGGGCGGCGGCGGCCCGGAGCTTGCGAAAGTTGCGGGCGAACTCGCGGGCGGTGGTTTCCATGTCTGACATTTGTCAGACCATGTGCTTCTGGTCAAGCCTCCGTTTGGCGTGGGCTGTTTCACGCCAGTTGCGGCACGATGTAGGGGGCGCGATAGGTCGCGGTGAACAGGACGTTGGCCGCGGCGGCATTGCTGCCGGTGCAGCGCTCAGCCGCCGGGTCGAGGGCCAGCGTGGCACCCAGCACCGCCGGCGTCCGGTCGAGGTCCACGTTGTTGGCGGCAAGGTGTTCGGTCATCCGGCCATGGGCCTCGGCGAGGGCCGCGTCGCCCTTGATGCGTTCCTTTGTTTCACCGGCCGGGGTGGCGCGGCCGAGGGCGTGCGAGATGCCGCCGAGGTGACAGAGCGCGCTGGATAGGTGCCCCTGGTCAATCGGTCCGTAGAGCTCCGCCGTCTTCCGGCTGCGCACGACGTCGATGAAGTTCTGCATGTGCCGGTCCTCGCCCTTGAACTCGCGCACGACCTTGCCGTCGCGATCATAAGCCGTGGCGGTGAAATAGCTGCCGGTCACGACACTGCCGCCTTCGCAATCGATGATGTTGCCGATGTTGACCCCGCGATACTTGTCCATGGTGCCGGCGAGCGCCCCCGCGGCCTCGGCGCCCGTGGCCCCGGGCTGGCCTTCGCTCGGATCATACTTCGCCGGCAGGCCGCGCACTTCGAAGATCACGGGCGCTTCCGCGTAGTCATGGATCACGACTTGGGTGTTGGGGGTGTCGCCGTCGTCCACATAGCCCAGCCGGCCCCCGATGCTGAGGGTGGCGCGCGGCAAGCCGGGGTCGCCGAGGAACCAGCGCGCCACGTCCATCTGGTGGATGCCCTGGTTGCCGACATCGCCGTTGCCGTAGGTGTTGAACCAGTGCCAGTCGTAATGAAAACGCGTGCGGTGTGGCGGCTCGTCCTTCGCCGGCCCGAGCCACAGGTCGTAATTCACCGTCGGCGGCGGCGTATGCGGCCCGGTGCTGAGCCCGATGCTCTTGCGGCGCTTGTAGCAAAAGCCGCGCGCGGCCGTGATTTTGCCCAATTGACCCGCACGCACCCACTGCACCGCCTCACGCAGGCCCTCGCCGGAGCGGATCTGCACGCCGGCTTGTACGACGCGGTTGTATTTCTTCGCCGCCGCGGCGAGCTGGCGGCCCTCCCAGATGTTGTGCGACACCGGCTTCTCCACATAGACGTCCTTGCCCGCCTGACAGGCCCAGATGCCCATGAGCGAGTGCCAGTGGTTGGGCGTGGCAATGGTGATGGCATCGATATTGGGCGAAGCCAGCAGGACGCGCACATCGGTGAATTTCTCCGGGGTGAGCCCGTCCTTGGCCAGCTCGGCCGCCACCCGGTCGAGCACGGCCGTGTCCGCATCGCAGATCGCCGCGATCCGCACCCCGCGCACGGCCCGCAGGCTCGTGAGGTGATTCCGGCCCCGGCCGTTGAGGCCGACGACTGCCACCCGCACGTCGCTGCCGGCCCCGGCCACCTGCGCCCACGAGCGGGCGCTGAGCATGGTCGCGGCGGTGGCCAGCGTGGCGGTTTTAAGAAAGGTGCGGCGGGAGGGCGTGGTCATGCAGTGAGGGGGTTGGGACACTCCATCAATACAGTCACTGAACCTCGAATCACAAACGGAATCCCTAGTCCAGCCAGCCGCCCGTCGCTTGCAGCGGTGCGGACGAGCCTGGGCGCGTCACCCACACCGCCAGCGCCCGCCGGGCAACTCCGGTGGCGGCGGATACCGGCAGGGCAAACTCCGCCCGGCCCTGCGCCAGCCCATGCTGGTCCAGCGCCAGCACGACAAATTCGTGTTTCAGGATTTCGCCGCGATTTTCCCCGGCCTTCACTTGCGACACGATTCCGCCGCCCAGCAGGGCGATATGCGCTTCGTAGGATTCCCCGGCGCCGGCCGCGGGCTCGTAATTCACCACGCCGCGGCCTCCCGCGATCTCCACTGTCAGCCTGCCGGTGTTTTTGCCCAGGGGCGGCGGCTTCCGCCCGAAACGCCCGGGCCAGTCCCGGCCATCCAGAACAAACCCCGGCGTATAGACCGTGCTTACCCTCCAGCTATCAGCGTAGGCATATTGCCGGTCGGTGAACTGCCGGCTCGCCCAACGGTCCGGCCAGCCCAGCCGGTCCCAGTAGTTCACGTGGAACGCCACCGGCACGAAATCGCGCCACAGGCCGGGGGTGTCGCGCAGCTGGCCAAGCCAGGTTTCGGCGGACGGGCAACTGCTGCACCCTTCCGACGTGTACAGTTCGATCAGGTGCACCTGGGCCGGCCCGCTGGAAAACTTCTGCGGCGCAGCCCAGGCCCACCCGCCCGAAAACAAAAGCAGGCCAAGGATGCGCGCGTTCATCCGGGTAGGAGCGGCCATCCGGCGGTTCATTCCATTTTTTCGTGTCCAACGGCCGGAATCGCAGGCAAGTTTTCCTCCATGATCATCGACCGCCCGGGCCTCATCGTCGCCGACCGCTGGCAGGATTACCGCCTGCTCGACTGCGGTGACGGCATGAAGCAGGAGCAGTGGGGCCCCTACAGCCTCGTGCGGCCCGACCCGCAGGTCATCTGGCCCAAGACCGGCGGCAAGCTCTGGACCGGTTGGGATGGTTTCTACCACCGCAGCGAAACCGGCGGCGGCAAATGGGAGCAGCGCCAGAAACTGCCCGAGCACTGGACGGTCCGCTACGGCGCGCTGACCTTCAAGATCCACCCCACGAGCTTCAAGCACACCGGCCTTTTCCCCGAGCAGGCGGTCAACTGGGACTGGTTTACCAAGAAGATCAAGGACGCCCGCGCCGCCGGCCGCGAGGTCAGCGTGCTTAATCTTTTCGGCTACACCGGCGCGGCCTCCGTGGCCGCCGCCGCGGCCGGCGCCAGCGTCTGCCACGTGGACGCCGCCGCGGGCATGGTGAAATGGTGCAAGGAAAATGCCGTGCTCTCCGGCCTGGCCGAGGCCCCGGTGCGCTACATCGCCGACGACTGCATGAAATTCGTGCGCCGTGAGATCAAGCGCGGCCGCAAATACGACGCCATCATCATGGACCCGCCGACCTACGGCCGGGGCAGCACCGGCGAGATGTGGAAGCTGGAGGACCACCTCTGGGATCTGCTCAGCGAGTGCAAGCAGGTGCTGAGCGACCGGCCGCTGTTTTTTTTGATCAACGCCTACACGGCCCGGCTCTCGCCCTCGGTCGTCATCAATCTCCTCGACGGCCTGCTGCACGACGCCGGCGGGCGCATCCATGGCGGCGAGGTCGGCCTGCCGATCCAGAAGGACGGGAAAATTCTCCCCTGCGGCATCTACGGCCGCTGGGAGAGCGCCTGAGGTCCCCTTGAGAAAACTCGTTCTCATCCTTTTGGCGGCCGCAACGGCGCTGGCCGAAGAAAACCCCACCCGCGGGCTGCCCACGATCAACATCCGGCACTGGACGTTCTCGGTGGTCTCCGAAAATGACAAATATTTTGCCGGCACCGACCGCCATTATACCAACGGCTTCAAGCTTACCTGGCTGGGCGAGACTGACCTGAACCGCTCGCGCAAATTCGTGCAACTGGCCGCACGTTTCATTCCCTGGATGGACCCCGAGCACGTGGACTGGCGCTACAAGGTCGGCTTTGCCCTTGGCCACAATATCTACACGCCCACCGATACCGAGACGCCGACCCTCCTCACGAACGACCGGCCCTACGCGGGCTGGCTCTATGGTTCAATCCTGCTTCACGCCCAGCTGGACAACCAGCTCCGCTTGGTCGAGCTCTCGGCCGGGGTCATTGGCCCCTCCGCGCGCGGCGAACAGATCCAAAACGCGTGGCATGATGTCATCAACGTCCCGCACGCCGAGGGCTGGGCCAATCAGCTGCACGACGAACCCGGCCTGCAGCTTTCGTGGGAGCGTCGTTACCGCACCTGGCAGTGGGCGGAGACGGCCCGCTTGCCGCTCGGGGTCGACCTCGTCCTCCGCCACCGGGTCACGTTGGGCAATGTCGCCACCCACCTCGCCGGCGGCGCGGTCGTACGCATCGGCTGGCATCTGCCTGCGGACTTCGGCGCCGACCTGATCCGCCCGGGTGGCGGCAACACAGCCAACGACGGCGGTCCGCAGCGATTCGCCGCTTACACCTATGCCAGCGGCGAGGTGCGCGCCGTGGCCCGTGATATCTTCCTCGACGGCAACACCTGGCGCTCCAGCCATTCCGTGGACAAGCGCCCGGTCGTAGCCGACCTCAACCTCGGTTTTGTCCTTTACTGGCCCGGCTTCCGCATCGCCTACACCCAGAACTACCGGACGAAAGAATTTTACGGCCAACTGCGCCGTGATGTGTTTGGCTCGGTTGGCTTCTCCTACTCCCGCTGACCCATGGCCTCCCTCGCCGATAATTATTACGCCACCGCCACCGCCCTGCTGGCCCGCGCCCGCGAGCAGAATGCGCCTACGCTGATAAAGCTCGGCGCGATTCTCGGCCAGTCCGTCACCCACGGCGGCGTCATCCACACCTTCGGCAGCGGCCACAGTGAGGTCATCGGCCGCGAAATCATCGGCCGCGCCGGCGGCTTGGTCTGCGTCAGCGGAATTGCCGACCCGACGGGCGGCTTCATCGAGAATCTCGTGGGCTATGGCACCAAGCTCGCCGAGCGCTACGACCGCGCCCATGGCCTGCTCGCGGGCGAGACCATCATCGTCATTTCCAACTCCGGCAAAAACGCCTCTCCTATCGAGGTCGCCCTCTACGCGAAACAAAAGGGCCTGAATGTCGTCGCCCTCACCAGCGTCGCAATGGCCCGGACCGCGATCACCGTCCACCCGAGCGGCAAGAAGCTGCACGAGATCGCCGACTACACGCTCGATAACCTCGGCCTGCCCGGCGACGCGATAGTGGAGATTCACGACACCAAGGCCGGCCTGCCAGCCGAAGCCTTGGCGAAGGCTGGGCCCACCTCGACCCTGATCGGCGCCACGCTGCTGAACCTGCTGATGCTGGAGACCATCGAGTGGCTGAAGGCCGGCGGCCATCACCTGCCGATTCTCCGCAGCCAGAACATGCCCGACGCCATCGCCTACAACCGCGAGCTCGGCAAAAAATACAAGGGCCGGCTCAGCCGCCAACTGGCGTAGGCCACAAGATTCTGTGGGCGGGGTGCCCCCACCCCGCGGGTTTTCGCTTTCTCTCCCATGTCTCGCGGGGTGGGGGCACCCCGCCTACAATTGAAAAAACAGAAAACAGTCTTGGGCCGCCGACTCTTCCGTGTATTCCGTGTGTTCTGTGGTTACCCCTTCTTACAAGATCGGCGTGGACGGTGGCGGCACCAAGACGGAACTCATCCTCGTTGATTCCGCCGGAACCATCGTCGCAACGCACACTGCGCCCGGCTGCAACCCCAGCCACCTTGGCGCGGAGCAATCCCGCCGCTTGCTGACCGAGGCCCTTGCCGGATTGCGCGCCCGCGGCCAGTGCGGGAAAGGCGAAATCACCGCGACCCACCTTTATATGGCCGGCTCGACCGCCACCTGGCGGGAAATTGCCTATGGCTTGACCGACCTCGGCTCCTTGGTGGTCGCGGCGGACTCGGTGCCGGTGCTCGAGCTTGCGACCGGGGGCGAGGCCGGACTGGTGCTGCATGCCGGCACGGGCTCGTTCGTGGCGGCGCGCAGCCCTGATGGCGCGATCCATTATTCCGGTGGACTGGGGTGGAGGCTGAACGATGCCGGCAGCGGCTATGATATCGGCCGCCGCGCCATCGCCGCCGCCCTGCTTGATCTGCAGGCCGCGAATCCCTCCCCGCTCGCCGACGCCCTGCAGGCGCACACCGGCATCGCCGACTACGCGGCCAACTCGCGGTTTTTCTACAGTGATCCGGCGGCCAATACCGTCATTGCCGGCTTTGCCCCCCGGGTGCTGGAGCTGGCCGGGCAAAATTGCGAACCGGCCCGGCAGGCGGTGGCTGACTCGGTCACCGACCTTGCCCGGCTGGCCGATCAGGTCATCCACCGGCTTTTCCCTTCGCCCACCCTGCCTCCGCCCTGCGGCATCAGCGGTCGCATCCTGAATTCCGCGCCCGCCGCCGCCGTGCTCCGCTCGCTGGCTGGAAAATTGGTCTGGCCGGTCAAATTGAGCTTCATCGCCCAGCCGCCGATTGAGGGCGTGCGCCGCTTGCTCGCCAAATTGTAGGAGCCTGTTTACAGGCGATCTTCGCCACAACCCATCGCTTGCAAGCAAGCTCCTACAAGAAATCCGAGGCCCGGCTGCTTGACTGTAGGAGGGGCTTTACGCCCCGACGGGATGGGCAGGGGTTTAATGTCGGGGCGTAAAGCCCCTCCCACACAGCTGAAAACGATTCTGGGTATCGGGCGCCGACGAGCGGCGCCCCTACACCCGGGGGCGAGGCTCGTCATTCTTGCCACTTGTTACCTGACCCTTGGTCCTTCATTTTCCCGCCATGTGGTGGACCTATGCTCTCCTCTCGGCGGTCTTTGCCGCCCTTACCGCCATTCTCGCCAAGCTCGGCGTGAAGGGTGTTGATTCCAGTGTGGCCACGGCCGTCCGCACCGTCGTGGTGCTGGTACTGGCGTGGGTGGTGGTCGCGATGCAGGGCAACCTCGGCGCGGTGGCCGCCATCCCGCGCGTGTCGCTGACGTTTCTGTTTCTCTCGGGCTTCGCCACCGGGGCGTCGTGGCTGTTTTATTTCAAGGCCCTGCAGGCGGGCACGGCGTCGCTCGTGAGCGCCGTGGACAAATCCAGCCTCGCGCTGACGCTCGTGCTCGCCGCGCTGGTCCTTGGTGAATCCCTCACCCTGAAAACCGCGGTCGGCTGCACACTGATCATCGCCGGGACCGCCGTGATCGTCTGGCCCTGATGGTTGCCACCACCGCCATCGTTCATCTGTCCGAGACGGACTGGCTGGCCCGCCGCGCCGCGCATGAGCAGCGGGTTCGGGCTTGGACTGACCCACACCAGATGAGACAGGCCCGGGGCGAGAAACACCCGGTGGAGGATTTTCTCTTTGAATACTACCGGTTCCGGCCGAGCTGGCTGCGCCGCTGGCATCCGGGTCCCGATGTCGTCCTGCTCGGGGAGGCCGCCCGCGATCATCTGCAGTGGCCCGGGTATCACGAGAGCGCTGGTGGCGTGATGGTGAACCCCGCCGCGTTTGAGCCGAGGCGGCGCGACAGCCTGGCGTGGATCCTGGCTTTGCTGCGCAGCACCGCCGAGCGTCAGCCCCAGTTCGCCTGCTACGGCCTGCACGAGTGGGCGATGGTTTATCGCCAGACGCCCGGCGAAGTCCGGCACAGCGCCTGGCCGCTGCGGTTTCCGCCCGACGAACTCGCCCGCATCGTCGAGGCCCAGCCCATCCGCTGCTCGCATTTCGATGCCTTCCGGTTTTTCACGGCGCCCGCCCGGCCGCTCAACCGGCTCCAGCCCGAGCGCACCACCACCGTGCAGTTCGAGCAGGCCGGTTGCCTGCACGCCAACATGGATCTCTACAAGTGGGCGTTCAAACTCGCGCCGTTCACGCCCAGTGAGCTCACGGCCGATTGCTTCGCGCTGGCTTGGGACATCCGCGAGATCGACATGCGCGCCAGCCCCTATGATTTTCGCGCCCTCGGCTGCGCGCCCATCGCCATCGAGACGCCGGCCGGCCGCGCCGAATACGAAGGGCACCAGCGCGCCTTCGCCGAACGCAGCCAGCCGCTGCGCGCGCGGCTCATCGGGTTGGGCGAACGGTTGCAGGCCGGTTGACTACTCCGCCAGCCGCGCGCCGAAACAGGCGAAGCTGATGGCGCGCGCCGTATTGTCCGCGCCCTCCCCGGCCGGCGGCGTCCCGCTGTGCAACCCGAGCCGCACCCGGCCCTTCGTCACGGGCAGTTCCGGCAATACAATCCATTGGGGGCGGTCACTGATCGGTCCCCGCCAGACCTCGCGGCCTTCATGGGTCACCGTCAGGGACCGGGGCGTGACGCCGCGCACTTGGAGTTCCAATTTCACCGTGGACCGGTGGGGCCAGACATTGAACGTCAACCCGCCCTCGCCGGCGCACCAAGCCCACCGCCATTTGTTGTTCCACTCGGCCACGGACCAGCGCGGGTCCGTCTCCAGCAGGTGCCGGCTTGACCAGGTACTGTGGGCCGGGAGTTCATGCGGGGGCTGCGGCAGAGGCCTCAGCTGGTAAACCCCGCTGAAAACCGACAGGTTGCCGACGAGGAGCCACCCCAGGGCAGCCTTCCGCCGCACCGCCACCACGTTGAACGCCAGGGTCAGGGGCAGAAGCACGCGGGAGTAGGCCCCCGGCAGCCCGTCCCATACCGCGGGCCCCAGCAGAACGCCGAGCACCACAAACAACAACCCCACCCGCCACCACGGACTGCGCCCGTCGCGGAAAATCAGCAGGTAGGCCGCCTGCGCGGTGAGGGCGAAGCAATCCAGCCCGCCGCCAAGGAGCAGCAGGTGGTTGCCCTCGGTGTCCATTAGTTGCCACAACTCCCGCCACTTGCCCAGCCAGCCGGCCAGGGGCAACGCGAAGTTGTCGCTGCCCGCACTCGATGACCCCACGGCGAAATACACATAGACCCACCAGCCGGCCAAGGGCAGAACAGCCAGGCCGGCGGGGGCGCACTTTTTGACCAGCCCGCGCCAAGTCAGCTGGCCCTCGGGCCAGAGAATCCCCGCGCCGAGGAGCGCGGTTTCGCGCGCCAGACCAGCGAGACCCAGGCAGAGCATGGCGGCCTTGCTCCGCCCGCGCTCATCCAACAGCAGGGCTGAGGCCAGCAAGGTCAGGGCCGCCAGATCCGTCAGCGCGAGCCGCACGCTGGCCAGCACCCCGCTCGCCAGCAGCAAGCCGGCCCAAGCCAGCGTGGCGCGCCAGCCGCCACCGACCGGCAGGACCAGCCCCAGGATCCCGGCCAGCAGGAACCAGCAGATGACGTTCAGCCACGCATATAACTGCACCGCCGCCACGGGATCACCACCACCCAGGATCCATGCGATCGCACTCAACAGAATGCGCCGCGCCCGGTAGCCCACGTCGTCCACCGCGTCAGCCAGTGCCGGATCCCGCAGGCCCGGACTGGTGGCAATCTGCGCATAATAGACCCCATCGTAGCGACCCACCCCGGGGTGGATGTAGAGGGGGGCGTCGCGCAGACTCGCCGGCAGGCTGGCCGCGGTCACGGTGTCGGCCTCGAGAAACATCGTGAAACCGTAGTAGGGGGACCAGTAGCTTTTCACCACGAGGGCGAAACCGAGCACGAGCACGGCTCGCGCCAGCCACCACCCGGCCACGGGGGACAGGGCGGGAAATCTGGAGCGCTCGGACATGGCGCGGAGAACATGCCCGGCTGGCACCGGACGCAACACCGGAGCACCCGCCCTGCCCCCACCCCGCCGCCCGGACCGCACGACCGGAGTTGCCACCGTCCCCGGGTCTGGCTAGGGTGCGCGACGGATGGACGAGCCCACTGCCTCGCAAGCCCCTTTCCGCACGCGCAAAAAACCGAGTTACCCGATCGGTCCCGATCTGCGCGCCTACCTGCAAAAATACCGGCGCGAGCGCGACCTGTCCGTCACGTACGAGCGGCTGCGACACTTTCACGAGGCCTATCCGATCATGGATGCCGAGGGCCGCCCCACCCTCTGGGACTCCGTGGCCTACCAGGCGGAGGAAATTTCCGCGCTCAACGAGGACCTCAAGCGCATCTATGCCCTGCTGCGGGTGGACGGCGACTTCTCGGTGATGTCGCATCTCTACATCGACCGCATCGATTTCTGCACTTTCGGCAATTCCATGCCGTTCCGCATCCGGATCGTCAACGCCTTCAACGACAATCCCGACTACTTCTACATCAAGCAGGCCGACGCTTCGCGCCTCTACGGCCTCGAGCTGGAGCACCTGCTCTCCCCCAACCGGCTCAACTTCCTCACCCACGGCAGCACGCTCATCGAGGAACATATCGCGGGCGTGCCGGGCGACATCTTCAGTGCCCGCTGGCTGGACAATCGCGAGCTCAAGCCCATCCGCATCGCCAAGGAGCTGGTGAAATTCAACGAGCGCTGCTTCGTGCGCCTGCTCGGCGACATGCGCAGCTACAACTACGTCGTCGTGCTCACCCCCGACTTCGAAGGCTGGCAGGTGCGCATCCGCGCGATGGACTTTGACCAGCAGTCGCACCACGGCCGGAAAAATTTCTACCTGCCCCAGTTCTTCAAGGAGAACAGCCTGCTCAATCAATTCTGCACGAAGCATCTCCACCCCCAGACCGCGCTCCAATACCAGCGCGAGGAGCAGACCCTCATCCTCGCGCGGGCCGAGATCACCGCTCCGCGCCTCAATGCGCTGCTCGCCGCCATGGAGGCCGATCCCATCGCCCCGGAGGAAAACGTGCAGAGCCTGCGCGAGGGCCTCGCCGAGCATTTCAAGTCGCCCCGTTACCTGCGCTGCGCCAGCATGGGCGCGCTCGTGCGGGAGAACATCGAGATGCTGCGCCACCACCACGGTGTCGGCCTCGGCTCGCTCGGGGCCGACATTATCCTGCAGGTCCCGCCGGCCCCATGAAATCCCTCTGGCTGCTGTTCAAGAACCTGCTCTTCACGCTGCTCGGGCCGGACTTCATCGTCGGCTGGGTGCCGCTGCGGTGGTTTGAGCGCCGGGCGCAGTGGCCGGAGACGTGGTTATGGCACCACACGGCCGGCACCGTGGCGTTTGCGGTCGGCGCGGTGATTTATCTCCATTGTCTCTGGCTGTTCGCCACCCGCGGCGAGGGCACGCCCGCGCCGTTCGACCCGCCCCGGCGACTGGTCTGGCGCGGGCTCTACAAATACCCGATGTATCTCGGCATCCTCGCGCTGGTCGCGGGGGAAACCCTGTTCCTCCGCTCCGGCCATATTTTGGTTTACCTGATCTGCCTCACCTGTGCGGTGCATGTCTTTGTGCTGACCTACGAGGAGAACGCCCTGCGGTTCAGGTTCGGTGCCATGTATGAAGACTACAAGCGGGCGGTCCCCCGCTGGCTGCCGCGCAAACCGCGGCCCATCCTGCAAACCGTGGCCCCGTTCGATCTCCGGCGCTGACGCCGCACCTCAGGCTGCCGGCCAGATAGAGTCACGGTCCAGTCGCACGGTGATCACCTGGGCATTCACGCCAAAGCGTGTTGCCACCGAGTCGGCGAATTTATCCCTCAGCGAACTGCTCTGCATGAAGTTGGGGACGAGTTTCTCCGCTTGGGGCGCAAATTCATCAAAACAGGAAGCCAGACGGGACTCGGGTACCAGCAGACGGCCGGCAAACTCGTTGGCTTCCTGCTCCGCACTGTATTTGTTGCCGCCGTAATTGGCGGTCCACCGCGTAAAGTCCGGCAGGGACGCGAAGTTCGCCGCCTGCGGCAGATCGCGATGGAGGAAGTAATGCGCCAGTTCATGGGCCACGGTGAAACGGAGGCGGCTGAGCTTCCAGTCCGGGCCTTTCTCCATCAGCGCGTATTGCTCGGCATCGAGATAGATGCCAGTGAAGTCTGCCTTGAGCGCGGCTTCTACCCGGTATTTGGCGGTGAGGCTATCAAACGGGATCGGGTCCAACCCCAGATCCACCTCGAAGAAAGTGAACACATCGATCGGCGTCCGGTCTTCCCGCAACAGCTCATACTGAGCGCGCAATTCCCCGATTTTCTTCCAAACGTGTTCCATTTGCCGGGGTTCTTATTTCGGATCGCGCGTGTGCAGCCTGCGAATATCCGCCGCCAGGTTCGACAGCTCGGCTTCGGTCAGCTCATGCCCCCGGGCTGCGCGGAAAAATGCCGGCAGCGCCTTCTGGAGCATCGCATGATCGGCCACATCCGGCGGAAGTTCCCCGCGTTGCAGGGCCGCTTCGTCCATGAAGGCCAGCTTGGCCGCGCCCGTGAGCCCGAAGAGCTTTGCCAGACTTTCCAGCAGTCCGACATCACCGGGCGGCGGGTTGATGCCCCGCTCTACTTTGCTCCAATTACTGGGGTCCAGTCCGGCTTGCTCGCAAAAATCGCGCAGCGTGAGACGTTTCTTGAGACGGAGGGATTTGACGGTTTCGTTGAACATAGGGCGCTTTGGTTTTGTGGTAGAATAATACCACACCCGTCAACCCCCCTCTTTTTATCCCAATTATATCGTTACTATAGGGCCGTTGCTCACGACCACCTGACCTTGGAAGGCTAATTCGCCGGGCGCACCTTCCCCCGCTGGCTGCCGCGCAAACCGCGGCCCATCCTGCAAACCGTCGCCCCGTTCGATCTCCGGCGCTGAGGGGCAGGAAACTCGGCGCCCGACTGTAAGGGCTCCGCGCTTGCCGCCCGCCGGTTCCTCGGCTGATATCCGCTCCGCATGGCCGGTTCCCCCAATCAAAACCCCGAGCAGATTGCCCGCGACGCCATCGACGCCCAGCTCGCGGCCGCCGGTTGGGCCATCCAGTCCAAGGACGCCATCAACTTCCATGCAAACCAGGGGCAGGCCGTCCGCGAATACACCACCGATACCGGCCCGGCCGACTACGTGCTCTTTGTCGATGGCCAGCCCGTCGGCGTGATCGAGGCCAAGAAGGAAACCCTCGGCCAGAACATCACCGCCGTAGAGGACCAGACCGGCGCCTATGCCGCCGCGAAGCTCAAGTGGGTCCAGCAGACCGGCCAGCCGCTCCCGTTCCTCTACGAAGCCACCGGTGTCCTCACCCGCTTCACCGACCAGCGCGACCCCAAGCCCCGCTCCCGCGAGGTCTTCACCTTCCATCGCCCCGAGACGCTCCGCGACAATCTCACCACCGCCCGTTCCCTCCG
>JAYTUA010000206.1:0-17819 GCA_043745015.1 Opitutaceae bacterium
GCCGCCCAGATGGCGTGACCGGCCTCGCGGGCATCAAAGGCCTGCTGCCCGGCGACGGCCTTGCGGCCGGCCCACACGCCCCAGGCCCCGGTCATGGTAATCAGGAGCATCGCGGGCACCAGGCCGGCGAGGAACATCTCCTTGATGTCGGTCTTCGCGAGAATCGCGTAGAGGATCACCGGCAGACAGGGCGGGAGCAAAATGCCCAGCGACCCGGCTCCGGTCACCAATCCGAGGGCGTCGCGCTGCGAGTATTGCGCCGCGATGAGCACCGGCAGCAACAGACTGCCGAGCGCCAGGATCGTGACCCCGGAGCCGCCTGTGAAGGAGGTGAAGAACGCGCAGATCAGCGCGGTGGCAATCGCCGGTCCGCCCCGGAACCAGCCCACCAGGGCCTGGAACAGCCGGACCAGCCGCTGCGACGCGCCGCTCTCCGCCATGAAGTAGCCGGCGAGCGTGAAGAGCGGGATCGAGGGCAGCGCGGGATTCGTCACGAGTCCGTAATGCTCGATCGACACCGCCGTGATGGGCACATCGCGGCTCCAGAAGAGGATCATGGCGGTGCCGCCGAGCGCGACGAAGATCGGTGCGCCCAGCACCGTGGCCGCCAGCAGGGCCGCCAACGCGAGCAGGGTCAGGCTGGACACCGCGACTGGCGGAAAAATGGCCAGCAAGACCAGGGCCGCCGCGCACCCCAAGGTGCCGGCCCGGCGCGGCCACGCATCCCCCGCCCGCCACATCAGGCGCAGACAAACGAGGCCGAAGCCGAGCGGCATGGCCAGCTGCACGGCCCACAGCGGAATGCCATAGGCGAGCACCCCGCCGCCCTCCCGTTCCTGCAGCACGAATTGCAGGCTTGCGATGCACAGGAAGGCGCTGACCGCCGCGCCCATGCCGGTGCTGAAAACCACAGCGAAGCTCCGCCAGCGACCGCGCAACAACGCCGGCGCAGTGGCCAGCGCCAGCAGCCGGCCGTCGCGTGCGGCCACGGCCCCGCCAAGCATCCCGACCAGCAGGGTCAGGTGGCGCAGGAATTCCGGGGCATTGGGAATGCCGCTCGAGAATTTCCGCAGGCCCATCTCCGCCAGCGGGAGCGCCACCATGAGGGCGAGCAGCGCCGCGAGCAGGTGGTTTTCCAGCCAGTGCCACCACCGGCGCGGAGGCGCCATGCCCGTGGGCGGGGCGACGCTGGCGGCGGCAGCCGTGAGCTCCGGGTTCATGCGGCGGAGCGGACTGGCAGCGTGAGTCTCATCAGAGTAGCGCCCGGCAATCAGGGCTGGGTACCACCGTGGGCGGCGCGATACTCCGCGAGGGCCGCCTGCACCTGGTCGAAGATCTCGGCCGGCACCATGGTCCCGCGGATCAGGGGGTAGGCGCGCGCCGCGATCGCCTGCCAGGCCGCCGTCACCTCCGGGGTGGCGATCTGGACCACGAGACCGTTGTGCTTCATCGCCACGATGGCCGCTTCATCCTCCGCCCGTCCCTGCGCCCGGATTTTCCCCGCGGAGGCGGCGGCGATCTCCGCCAGCTGGGCGCGGAGCGGTGCGGGGATTTTCTCCCAGACGTCGCGGCGCACGATGGCCGCGCCGACGATGGGCACCCAGTTTAGATCCAGCATATACTTGGCCTGCCGGGTAAACTGGAGCGCGTTGGCCAGAAACGGCGGGACGGGCACCACATTGATCATGCCCGTCGTCAAAGCGGGCAGGATCTGCTCGGTCTCGAGGCTGACGGGCTGATAGCCGAGTTCCCGCATGATCTCCACCTGGTGCGGCACCCCCGCCAGAATGAACAGCTTCATCTTCTTGTAGTCATCAGGATGGGCCCCCGGCTCCTTGGAAAAGTAGCGCACCCAGCCGGCGTCGCCCCAGAACAGCACTTCAAAACCCTTGGCGCGCAGCCGCGCCTCCAGCTCGGGGCGGAGCTTCTCGCGCACGTAGTCCACTTCCGCCCAGTTGTGAAACATCATGGGCATCATCTGCAGGCTCGAGACCGAGCGGTCGATTTCCGAAATCCCGACCGCGGTCAGGACGGCGGCGTTGATCTGGCGGGCGCGCATTTTCTTGACCAACAGCGGCTCTCCGTCGGCCATGCCGGCGTAGATGGTCAGTTTCACCGCCGGGCCGGCTGCTTTCTGCCACGCGGCGCGCATCTCCATCAGGCTCTGGTGGCCGGAGGTGCCAACGGGCAGAATGGTGGCGAGCTTGATTTCAACCGGGTCGTCCGGGTAGGCCGCGGGGGCGATAAGCAGGGCGAGGACCAGGGAGAATCCAACAGGCAGCAGGCGGCATTTCATGGTGATCACTTTGGCTCAGTCAGCGTGGTATCAGGCAATATGATTTCATCCGTGTGTGACAACAGCCATCGGGCGCGGCGTTGCAGCACCAGGTTCTCCAGCTGCCACTCCGGATGCGCGGCGGGGTCGATGGCGAGCGCCTGCGTCAGGAGGGCCTGGAATTCCCCGCGGTTCTGCTGGGCCACGGCCACGGCCTCCGCGAGGCTGAGCAGGGGTCCGGCCTTTCCGCCGCCGCTCAGTTCCATCGCCCGGTCAAAATGCCCCCGGGCCCGCGCGGCCGCATCCCCCGCCCCCCCGGGCCGGGCCATCTCAAAGCGGATGAGCAGCGTATGGATCGCCCCGGCCTCAAAGCTCTCGTTCAGCGCGAGCGCGCGGTCAATCAGGGCCTCGACCCTCCCTTGGTCGGCGAGCAACTCAGCATTGTCCTTGGACAGGGTGATCGCGGCACCCCAGGCGGCCGCGGTCCAGTAGAGCAGCGGGACGTCCGCGGGGACGGCGGCCTGCACCGCGGCCTTGGGATCGGCGCGCAGCTGGCGCGAGAAACCCGGATGCGTCCGCTCCAGTCCGCGCAAGCCATGGTCGCGCGCGCGCAGGTAGAGCTGCCGGGCGCGGATCCGCAGCTGGCTGGCGCCGGCAAAGTCCTGGTCGGCCAGCTGGTCGGCATCCTGCTCGATGAAGGCGAAGGCGTATTGCGTGAAACCGCTCGCCGCCGCGAGCCGCAGCCCGCGATGTCCGGGCGTTTCCACCAGGAGGCTCTCGAGCAGTTTCAGGCTGAAGGGCGCCGCCGCCCGGATCAGCTCCGGATCGTTGTCACTGGCGTAACTGGCGCCGCCCTCGGCCAGGGCATTGCCCAACTGGCTGACCGCCGTGTGTTTCAGGCTGGAACAGCCCGCACCGGCGAGCAGCGCGAGGGTCAGTAATGCGGAGGGAAGTCGGCCGGTCATGGGCAAGAAACTGATTTTGGCCGATTGAATTACCAGACCCGTCCGGCACATGGAAGGTCAAAGCCTGTGCTATTATCTGCCGGTATCCCGGCCACGCCCTGGCCCGCGTCGAGCGTTACCGCCGCACCGGTTGGCGCCGCCGCCGCACTTCACGCTAGACTCCCGGGCGCAGTTTCCGGTTAATCGCCCCATGGCCTGCACCGTTTTCACCATCGCCAACCAGAAGGGCGGCGTCGGCAAGACCACCACGGCGGTCAATCTCGCCGCGGCCCTCGCCGAGCGCAAGGTCCACACTCTCGTCGTGGACCTCGACCCGCAGGCCAACGCCACCAGTGCCCTCGGCGTCGAGAAGTTCGAGGGCAAGAGCCTCTACGGCCCGCTGCGGGGCGAAGGCAGCGCGTTCGAGATGCTGACGCCCACCGCGTGGCCGCATCTCGCGCTCATCCCCTCCGAGGTGGACCTTGCCGCCATCGAGATCGAGCTGGCCCAGCAACCCAACTACCTCATGCGCCTGCGCTCGGTGCTCGAGCCCCTGCGCAACTCCGGCGGCTACCGCGCCATCATCATCGATTGCCCGCCCGCGCTGGGCATGCTCTCGATGAACTCCCTCGCCGCCGCCGACCACCTGCTCATCGCCCTGCAATGTGAATACATGGCGCTCGAGGGCCTCGGCCAGATTCTCAAGGTCGTCGAGCGCCTCAAGAGCGCCGGCGTCAATCCCACCCTCGATGTCGGCGGCATCGTCATGACCATGTTCGACAGCCGCACCAACCTCTCGCGGCAGGTCGTGGACGAGGTCCGGCAGCACCTGTCGAGCAAGCTCTTCGACACGATCATCCCCCGCACCGTCCGGCTGAGCGAGGCCCCGAGTTTCGGCCAGCCCATCTTCACCTACGATCCGCACGGCCCGGGCGCCACGGCCTACCGCGCGCTCGGCAAGGAAGTCGCCGCCCGCTTCGGCCTGCAGGAGAACGGGTGAGCAGTAAGCGGTGAGCAGCCAGCAGCCTGATCAAGCACCGAACCACCAGCTCCCGCTTGCGGTTTGTCCAGCTAACTGCTTACTGCTCACCGCTCACTTGTCATGCTCACCATCCTGAACAAATACCGCGCCGCCTTCTCCGTCGGCCTGCAGAGCAACCTGGTCTACCGGGTGAACTTCGCCATCCGCGGCTTTTTCTCGTTCTTCCACCTCGTCGTGGTGTTCATCCTCTGGAGCGCCGCCTACGCGGGCAACCCGGCCATCGGCGGCTTCAACTTCGCACAGACCTTCACCTACTTCGTGGCGCTCATCGTGGTGCAGTTCATGATCGGGGCCTTCAACGAAGACTACCAGATCAGCGAGGAAATCCGCAGCGGCCTCATCAACCAGTTCCTGCTCAAGCCGGTCAATTACTTCGCCTACCGCTTCAGTATCTATGTGTCGGCCCGGCTCGTCACCGGCCTGCTCATTTTGCTGCCGCTGCTCGTCCTCTATCCGCTGCTCCGGGATTATCTCGTGCTGCC
The DNA here is from genome assembly GCA_043745015.1 of Opitutaceae bacterium. Lineage (GTDB taxonomy): Bacteria > Verrucomicrobiota > Verrucomicrobiia > Opitutales > Opitutaceae > Lacunisphaera. The sequence goes on from JAYTUA010000206.1 coordinate 4,744, forward strand.
CACCGACCTCTGGCGGCTGGGCATCGGCGTGCCCGCGCTGCTCATGTCGGCGCTCATCCAGTTCGGCATCGCCTATTGTTTCGGACTCATGAGCTTCTGGCTCCTCGAAATCCAAGGGCTGGTGATCCTCTCCATGGCGCTCGAGTCCGTGCTCGGCGGGCAGATCTTCCCCCTCGACCTGCTGCCCGACTGGCTCTTCCGGCTGTCGCAATACCTGCCCTACTACTACCAGATGTATTTCCCGGTCGCGATCTTCACCGGCCGGCTCAACGACCCGTCGGCCGCCCTCGCCGGCCTCGGCCTCCAGGCCTGCTGGGTGGTCGTGATCCTCGCCTTGGGCGAGTTGCTCTGGCGGCGGGGCCTGCGCCTGCACACGGCCGTCGGCGGCTGACCCATGTACTCCCTCGGCCACTACGTCCGCCTCTGGTTCACCTCCGCCCGCTACTCGATCGTGCGGACCCTGATGTTCCGCGGCGATTTCTTCATCTGGACGCTGGTCGAGCTGTTCTGGATGTCGGTGAACCTCCTGATGATCTCCGTCATCTACGACCAGACCAAGACGGTCGCCGGCTGGACCAAGTACGAGATGATGCTGCTCGTCGGCACCTCGCTGCTGATCCAGCGCTTCCTGATGGGCTTTTTCTGGAGCAGCATCTTCGAGATGGGGCGCAACATCCGCAGCGGCCACTTCGACTTCTTCCTCGCCCAGCCCGGCAACGTGATGTTCATGGCCACCACCCGGAAAATCGATCCCGACAGCCTGCTCAACTCCCTCGTGGCGGTCTCGGTGGTCGTGTATTCGGCCCGGCAGCTCGGCCTGCATCCCGGCGCGGCGGACCTCGCGCTCTACGCCCTGCTGATCGTCTGCGGCGTCATCATTCACTACAGCATGCTCGTGCTCTGCATCGCCCCGGCGTTCTGGATCACCAGCGTGCAGGGCATCGAGGGCAGTTACTTCACCCTCAGCGAATTTTCCCGGCTGCCCCGCCAGGCTTTCAGCGGCGTCGCCAAGTTTGCCTTTGTCTGGTTCCTGCCGGTCGTGGTCGTGAGCAACGCCCCGGCCAGCACCCTCCTCCACGGCTTCGACCTCCAGACCGTCGGCTGGCTGCTCGGCATTACCGCGATCTGGTTCACCCTCGCCGTGGTCTTTTTCCACCGCGGGCTCCGCCGCTATTCGAGCGCCAGTTCCTGAGCCGATGACCGCGCCTCCAAAATTCTCCGCCCTGCAAAAAAAGATCGGCTACCAGTTCCGGTCGCCGGCGCTGCTGGTCGAGGCCCTGACCCACAGCTCCTACCTGCAGGAGGACCCCGCCGCCGCGCCACACAATCAGCGCCTCGAGTTCCTCGGTGATTCCGTCCTGCAATTCATCCTCACCGCCGCCCTCTACCGCGATTATCCCGCCGAACGCGAGGGGGTGCTCAGCCGCCGCCGCGCGGTCCTCTCCAAGGGTGAGTTCCTGACCCAGATGGCCCGCGATCTCGGTCTCGACGCCAGCCTGCGCCTCAACAAGAGCGAAGAAACAGCGGGCGGTCGCAACCGCGCCTCCATTTTGGAGGATGCCTTCGAGGCTCTGGTGGGCGCCATCTATCTCGACAGTGATCTCGCCACCACCCAGGCGCTGGTCCTCGGCTGGTATGGCCCACTCAGTGAACGCCTCGCGGTGTCCGAGGATGCCGAGAATCCGAAGGGCCGCCTGCAGGAACTGGTGCAGCCAGAGCACGGCAATACCGCCCTCAACTACGAGGTCAGCGGCACGTCCGGCCCCCGCCACGCCCGCATCTACGAGGTCGATGTCCTGCTCAACGACCGGAAGATCGGCGCAGGCTCCGGTCCGTCGAAGAAAGTGGCCGAGGAGGCCGCCGCCCGCATGGCGCTGGCGAGCCTGCGGGCAGATGATCGCGGAACCGCGAAATAACCAAAGCGCGGAATTGCACTGGTGGGAAATCTGTCAATCTTCCGTCCTTCCGCGTTTTCGCGATAGATTTGGTCTCAGAAAATTCTGTTCCGCGCATCAGGCTCACCGGAATTTGTCCGGCCGCGCACCCCCATGCCCTCGCGGAACTGGTCCGCACGCACCCCGCCCCGGTGTGGCTCGTGCTCCACGAGGAGGCCGCGCAGACCGATGCACTCGCCGAGGACATCGCGCTGTTCCATTCGGCCGGTGGTGGCCAGGCGCCGCTGGAAATCCTCGCCTTCCCCGAGACCCAGTTGGACAACCGGGAACTCCGCGAGTCCTTCAACGCGGCGAGTGACCGGCTCGCGGTCCTGAGCAGGTTGCGGGGGTTGGAAAATGTGGGCCGGGTGCCCCCACCCGGCGACGATGACACCCGCGGGGTGAGGGCACCCCGCCCACAAGGGACACTCCTCATCCTCGCCACGCCCGGCGCCCTGCTGCAGCCGGTGCCGGCGCCGGCCGATTTCGCGTCCCGCGAAGCCACGCTGCAACGCGGTGAACTCCATCCGTTCCCAAGCCTGCTCGAGCTGCTACACGCCTACGACTACGACAGCGAGGCCGTGTGCGAGGCCCCCGGCCAATATGCCGTGCGCGGCGGCATCGTGGACGTGTATCCCATCACGGCCCACCAGCCCTACCGGCTGGATTTCTTCGGCGACACCCTCGAGGACATCCGGACCCTTGATCCCGTCACCCAGCGCTCGGGTGAATCCGTGGCGGCCATCACGCTCACCGCCGCGCCGCATCTGCAGACGACCGCCGCCTCGGCCAGCCTCCTGGACTATTTTCCCCCGACGGCGCACCTTGCCCTGCTCGAGCCCAAGGCGCTGGAGGAGCTCTTCCACTTGCAGGAAACCGGTAAGGCGGGGACTCCGCTCCGCGCCGATGTCGAAGCGGCGGCGAAGGGACTCGCCGCCCTACCCATCCTCGCCACACTCACTCAACGTTGCGCCGGTCTGTTCGGCCTCGGCGACCTCGATCTCGCCAGCGATCTGTTTGAGCACGCGACCACCGAAGAAACCTGGGACACCGAATCACTCTCGCATCACCGTACCTACCCGGAGGAACGTCTCATCGCCCACGAACGCCTGCAGGCCGAGGAGGAAGCCCGGCGCCAGTTCCTGGAGAAAGTCGCGGCGTGGCAGCAGGAGGGCTACGCGGTGGACTTCGTTATCTCCAAGGAGGGCGAGGAGCAGCGCGTCCGCGAACTGCTGGCCGAGGACAAGGCCCTGAAAAAACTCTCGCCCCGCTTCCTGCGCGGAACCCTGAGCGAGGGATTCAAGATTAAATTCCGTGAAGGTAGGGCGCGGACTCCGTTCCGCGCCGAGGAGACGGCGGCGGCGAAGGGACTCGCCGCCCTACCCAAAGGCCTTGTCGTTGTTTCCGAGACCGAGATTTTCGGCCGGCGACGCGCGCGCCGGTCCGTGCCGAAGCGCGCCATCGCCGCGCAGTCCACCGTGGACCAGCTGCTCGATTTCTCCGAACTCGTCGAGGGCGACTTTGTTGTCCACCTCCAGCACGGCATCGCGCAATACCGCGGCCTCACCAAACTCGAAACCCAGGACGGCGTGCGCGAGGTCATCTCGCTCGAGTTCGACGACAAGGTGACGCTCCACGTGCCGTTGCAGGAATCCCACCTGATCAGCCGCTACGTCGGCCTCTCCAAAGCCAAGCCCCAACTCGGCCGGGTCGGCTCGGGCCGTTGGGAAAAAGCGCGGCAGGCCGCCGAGCGCTCGACCCTCGACCTCGCCGCCGAGCTGCTGGCCATCCAGGCCAAGCGCGAGGCGCAGCCCGGCCACGCGTTTGCCGAGGACACCGTCTGGCAAAAGGAATTCGAGGCGGCCTTTCCCTTCACCGAGACGCCCGACCAGGCGAAGGCGATCGTCGACGCCAAGGCCGACATGGAGCGCACCCGCCCGATGGACCGGCTGCTCTGCGGCGATGTCGGCTTCGGCAAGACCGAGGTGGCGATCCGCGCGGCGTTCAAGGCCGTCATGGGCGGCCGGCAGGTCGCGGTGCTCGTGCCGACCACCGTGCTCGCGCAGCAGCATCTGAACACTTTCCGCGAGCGCATGGCGGGCTACCCCGTCGCGATTGAGATGCTCAGCCGCTTCCGCACGCGCAAGGAGCAGCAGGGCATCCTCGCCGCCTTGGCCGAGGGCAAGATCGACGTCCTCATCGGCACGCACCGGCTGATACAGGCCGATGTGAAGTTCCGCGAACTCGGCCTCGTGATCATCGACGAGGAGCAGCGCTTCGGCGTGAAGCACAAGGAAGTGTTCAAACGCTGGCGGGCGCACGTGGACATGCTCTCGATGAGCGCCACGCCCATCCCCCGCACCCTCTACCTCGCCCTCACCGGCGCGCGCGACCTGAGTACGATCGAGACCGCCCCGATCAACCGCCTCCCGATCCAGACGATCGTCAAGAGCTACGACGAGAAACTCGTCGTCGAGGCCATCCGGCACGAGATCCGCCGCGGCGGTCAGGTCTTCTACCTCCACAACCGGGTCGTCAGCATCGACCTCGTCGCGGCCCGCCTGCGCGCCCTGCTGCCGGACCTCACCATCGGGGTCGGCCACGGCCAGATGGGCGCGGACGGCTTGGAGCGCATGATGACCGATTTCGTCGCCGGCCAATACCAAGTGCTCGTCTGCACCACGATCATCGAGAGCGGCCTCGACATCCCCAATTGCAACACGCTCATCATCGAGGGCGCGGACCGCTTCGGCCTCTCGCAGCTCTACCAGCTGCGCGGGCGCGTCGGCCGGTTCAAGCACCAGGCCTACGCCTACCTCCTGCTGCACCGGCATACCCGGCTGCTCGATCTCGCCCGGCAGCGCCTGACCGCCATCCGCCAGCACAACCAGCTCGGGGCGGGCTTCCGCATCGCGATGCGCGACCTGGAACTGCGCGGCGCGGGCAATCTCCTCGGCGCGGAACAGAGCGGCCACATCGTCGGCGTGGGCTTCGAGCTGTATTGCCAGTTGCTCCGCCAAAGCGTGGCCCGGCTCAAGGGCGACAAGCACGCCGCCCGCGTACGCGCCAGCGTGAAGCTTGATTTTGTCTTCGTCGGGGAAAGCGCCGACCACGACGGCCACCGCACCGGGGCCACCGACAGTTTCACCGCCCTGAAGCAGGCCGAGCGGGTCGCGGGCGAGATCGACCGGGTCCAGGCCCGCCTGCCCTCCACCTACATCGGCGAGACCCGCCTGCGCATTGATTTCTACCGCCGGCTGGCGCTGGCCGAGAGTCCGAAGCAGGTGAAGGACCTGGAGCAGGAATTGCGGGACCGGTTCGGTAAATTCGGCGAACCGGTGCGCGCTCTCCTGCTGGTGACGGAAATTCGCACCCGGGCGGAACAAAAGGGCCTCCTGTCCGTCGAAACCGAGGGCACCCGTCTGAAATGCCTCCGCCATTCAGGCCGCCGCGACGATTTCATCCAACTCAGCAGCCGCTTTCCCCGCTTGACCGCCCCCACCCCTCTTGCAAGGTTGAAAGAAGTAATCACATTCCTGCACAATCTTCCCGCTTCATGAGTCTCCGTAGTTTTCGCCCCGCCACTCTCGCCTCCCTCAGTCTCCTCGGAGCCGTTCTGGTCGCGCAGGCCCAGACTGCCGCCCCCTCGGACAATCTTAACCTGCGCTACGCCAACGGCATCGTGGCCATCGCCGAGGACAAGGTCATCACCGTGGACGACGTGCGCCGGGAAATCGGCCCCCTCGTCTCCGAAATCCAGAAAACGAGCCGCAATGAGCAGGAATTCAACGAGAAGCTCGAGGCCCTCCAGGAGGACGTCATCCAGAACCTCATCGACCGCGTCCTGATTGTGAAGGAATTCTACAAGGACGAAAAGCGCAAGGTCCCCGCCAGCTACATCGACAACCAGCTCGCCGAAACCGTCATCACCCAGTTCGACGGTGATCGCAGCAAGTATCTCGCCTACCTCCGCTCCCGCGGCATTTCGCAGAAGGACTACCGCCGCGAAATCGAGGAAGACATGATCTACAGTTATATGCGCCAGCAGCAGACCAAGACCGGCAGCACGGTCAGCCCGGTGCGCATCGAGTCCTTCTACAACGAGAACAAGGAGCGGTTCAACCAGGAGGACTCGGTCCACCTCCGCCTGATCCAGGTCGCCCGCACCCCCGATGACACCGACGACATTCTGCGCACCAAGGCCGAGAAAATCCTGGCGGAGCTGGTGGCCGGCGCGGACTTCGGTGATCTCGCCCGCAAGTACAGCCAGGATTCCCGCAAGGGCAAAGGCGGCGACTGGGGCTGGCAGCGCCGCGCCGATCTGCGCAAGGAATTCAGCGAAACCATCTTTGCCCTCAAGAAAGGCGAACGCAGCGCGCCGCTCATCACCGCCGAGGGCGCCTTCCTGTTTTTCGCCGAGGACCGCAAATACGCCGGCACGCTTCCCATCGACGAGGTCCGGCCCGAAATCGAGCGCGCCCTCGTGCAGCAGGGTTCCCGCAAGGCCACCGAACGCTGGCTGGAGAAGCTCCGACGTAACGCCTACGTGAAGCACTTCTAGTCATCATGCTCGCGGGCCAGCGGGCGCCAGCCCCCCGGCCCATGAGCACCGACCAGCCCTACTCCACCCCGCGCGTCCAGGACCTCGCCGTGGGCGAGCGACCCCAGGAACGCCTCATCCGGCACGGCGCCGGCGCCTTGAGCGACACCGAATTGCTGGCCATGCTGCTCCGCAGCGGGCGGAAGGGCCTCAGCGTCGTCGGCATGAGCCAGCAGTTGATCACCGAGGCCGGCTCGCTGGCCGGGCTCACGCGCTGGCGCGAGGCGGACTTCCGCAAGGTCAAGGGCATCGGCCGCATCAAGGCCCTGCAGTTGATCACGGTCATGGAAATCGCCCGGCGGGTGCTCGGCGCGACGGCCGACCCCAACCCGGTGCTCAACCGGCCGGAGCTGGTCTTCGCCAGGTTCCGTCCGCTCATCACCGGGCTCGCGGTCGAAAAATTCTGGGTGCTCTGCCTCAACCGGAAGAACCGCCTGCTCAAGCAGGTTGAAGTCACCTCGGGCACGGCCACCAGCAGCCTCGCCCATCCGCGCGAGGTTTTCCGCGAGGCCGTCCACCATGGCGCGACCGCGATCATCTGCGTGCACAACCACCCGAGCGGCGATCCCGCCCCCAGCGCGGCCGATGTACAGGTCACCCGGCAGTTGCGCGACGCGGCCCGGACCCTCGACATCGACCTGCAGGACCACGTCATCGTGGGGCTGGCGGCCAACGATCCGCGCGGGACCGGCTACTACAGTTTTCGCGAGGCAGGCGTGCTTTAAGTCCACCCGGTGGATTTGCAAAATACCGCTTGGCAAAGCTCGAAACGCCCCCATACCTTCACCGTTCATTTTGGTTTGGTGGAGTATCCAAGTGGCCAAAGGACGTTGACTGTAAATCAATTCGGCTTCTGCCGTTCACTGGTTCGACTCCAGTCTCCACCACCAATTTTCGCCTGAGCCGGGCGAAGATATAAGCCCTCCCTCGCCTTGGCGACGGAGGGCTTTTCATGGGATGAACTGTAGCGGCGGTCTATGACCGCCGTTGAATACCCGAAGTCGCTCGTGACGTTTTGTAGGTCGGGGTTTATCCCCGACAGGTTACGGGTTCGTGTCGGGCCTAAAGCCCGACCTGCCGCAACTGACCCACTGCCGGCCGCCGCTACAGGCCCTCCGAACCCCGCTTGCCAATGGCCCCCGTGCGAACGAGTGTTTCCCCCGATGGAAACGATCCGGCAGGTCTATGATTCGGTGCGGGAGCACCCGTTCATGAACGCCCTCCTGCCGCACCTGCTGACCGTGGCCGGCTTCCTCCTGGCCTTCCTTGCCATCGCCCGTCTCATGAGCGAGCGCAAGCAGCCGGGCAACACCTTCGCGTGGCTCTTTGCCATCGCGTTCATCCCCTGGCTCGGCGTGCCGATCTACCTGATGTTCGGCGGCCGGAAGGTGAAAAAACTCGCCGCCCGCAAGGCCGTGCTCTGTCCCGTCCTGCCCGGCGGTCCGCCGGCGGCCTCGGCCGATACCTTTGCCGCCCGGGTGCTCACCCTCAACGGCGCCTGCCCGCCCGTCGGCGGCAACAAGGTGCACTTCATCACCACAGGCGAGGAGGCCTTTGCCCAGCTCGAGCATCACCTCCGCGAGGCCCGGCACAGCATCCAGCTGATGACCTTCATCCTGGGCCGCGACGCCGTGGGCCGGCGCATCGTCAAGCTGCTCGCCTCGCGCGCCCGTGAAGGCGTGAAGGTGCGCCTGCTGCTCGACTCGCTCGGCTGCTTCCTGACCAGCGGCGGCTTTTGCGATCCACTCCGCGAGGCCGGAGGCGAGGTGGCGAAATTCATGCCGGTGATGCCGCTCCAGACCCGCGGTTCGGCCAACCTGCGGAATCACCGCAAAATCGCCATCATCGACCACCGCATCGCCGCCCTCGGCGGACGCAATCTCGCGATCGAATACATGGGCCCGACCCCGCTCAAGCGCCGCTGGCGTGATTTCGGCGGTGTCATCGAGGGTCCGGCGGTGCGGGTGCTCGAGGAAATCTTTCTGGCGGACTGGGCCTTCGCCAGCGGCCAGTCGTTGGCGGAGTTGCAGCGGGAACTGCCGGCGGAAATGCCCGCCGCCGCGGGCGACCACGAGGTCCAGATCGTCGCGAGCGGTCCCGATGTCACGGGCGACCCCCTCTACGAGGGCATTCTCTCGCTGGTGCAGCAGGCCGAGCGGAGCGTGTGGATCGTCACCCCCTATTTCATTCCCGACGAGGTGCTGCAGCGCTCGCTCATGGTGCAGGCGCGCGCGGGCATTGACATCCGCCTCGTGGTGCCGGCCCGTTCCAACCACCCCATCACCGACTTCGCCCGCCGCCATTACCTGCGCGAGTTGCAGGCCGCCGGCGTCACCGTGCTGCTGTACCAACCGGGGATGAACCACGCCAAGCTCATCCTTGTCGACGAAGCCGTGGGTTTGTGGGGCTCCGCCAACATGGACATGCGGAGCCTCTTTGTGAACTTCGAGGTCGCCGCGCTCACCTACTCCGCCGCCAATGCGCGCCAGCTGGCGCGCTGGATGCACGACGTCTTTGCCCACGCGAAACCCATGCCCGCCACGAAAAAACACCCGCGGCTGCTCCCGCGGATTGGCGAGGAGATCGCCCGGTTGCTCGCCCCGATGCTGTAGGAAAGTCTCCCCCTAAGTCCCTATAACTGAACTTTACTGCATGTCATTCTGAGCGCAGCGAAGAATGACAGTTTCGATATTCTGATTCTTTCGAGAATATGCTGCTCAGGCGGCCGCGTGCGCGTGCTCCAGCAACCGGAGCGCCTGCCGCAATTCCCGCCGCATCTCGGCCAGCGCTTCCCGCGCCCCGTCAATCTGGGCCGCGGCCCGGCCAGAATATTCAATCTTAAGCGCCCCGGCTCTTTCGGCATACTGCGCCCTCATCGCGGCCCACCGCTCGCCCAGCTCGTGCAACTTGGCATCGGAGGCCTGCAGCAAAGCGTGGAGCCGGGCGTTGCGCCCGACTTTCGGGCAGACCAGCTTTTCGTTGAGCCGGCGCCGGGTGTCGGTCAGCTGCGCGAGCAGCACCTTTTCCTCCGACACGCGTCGCAGGCCGCGCACGAGGCGGACTTTCTCCAGGGTCCAGATGGTCCACTTGGTGGGATCCCATTGCCACCACTTTACGCCGTTGCGGTAGTCGTGCTGAAACTCGTGGTGATAGTTGTGGTAACCCTCGCCGAAGGTGAAGAGCGCCATGATCCAGCTGTCGCGGGCGCTGCACTTGTCCGAGTAGGGCTGGCTGCCGATCGTGTGGCAGAGCGAATTGATGAAAAAAGTCATGTGCTGCACCGCTGTCACCCGGGCGACGCCGGCAAGCAAAAATCCGCCCAGGGCGCCGAGCCAGCCATTGTGCCAGAAGCCCAGCAAGGCCGGGAGAATGAAGCCCACCGTCACGGCAATCCGGACATAAAACTGATTCTGCCACACCACCAGCCGGTCCTTGAAGAGGTCGGCCGCGTTGTCGAAGGGCGGCTGGACATCCAGCTTGAACAAAATCCAGCCCATGTGGGCATGCCAGAATCCCTTGGTGATGTCGTAGGGGTCGTCCTCATGATCAACATGTTTGTGGTGCCGGCGGTGATCCGAGACCCACTTGATGACGGAATTCTCAAACGCGGCGGCGCCAAAGAGCAGCGTGACCAGCCGCACCAGCCAGTGGGCCTGGAACGCGACGTGGGCGAACAGCCGGTGGTAGCCGAGCGTGATGCTCAGGCCGGTGGCGGTGAAGAAGCAGAGAAAGAGCGCCACCTGGAAGGCATCCATGCCGTAATTCCACAGGTAGAGCGGCACCGCGGTGCAGGTGATGACCGCGGTTCCGATGAGGAACGAGCTGTTGACCCAGTTGATGCGGTCGAAAGGAATGCGGAACTTCATGTGCCCGCGAGCGTGGGCGGGCGACCGCCGGGAGCGAGTGCAATCCTTGGGCTATATTTACAAGTCCGCCCGGCTATTTTTGAACGCCCCGCCCGGCCGTCACACCGCCCGCTGCGTGATGAACGCCTTGATCGCCGCCGCGTCCGCCGGCAGCCGGTGCTTGACGATGACGCCGGACTTGAGGTCCTCCAGTGCCGGGGCCGTCGGGGCCTGGCCCAGGGCGGCCGAGATCGCGTCCGGAAATTTCGCGGGATGCGCCGTGGCCAGCACAATGCTCATGCGCTGCGGATTAAGGTCCTTGAACGCGCACGCGGTGTGCGGATCGACGATGTAGCGGTAGCGCTCGTGCACCCGGCGGATGATGTCGGAGATCTCCCCGTCGGTCGCCGCCGAGGAGCTGAAGATAGACTTGTTGAGCAGGTCGAACCGGTAGGAACCGGTCGCCTTGATCTGCGCCATGACGGTGCAGACGCGTGTCGGGTTCTCATCCAGCGCGTAGTAGAGGAAACGCTCGAAGTTCGAGGCCACCTGGATGTCCATCGACGGCGCCAGGCTCGCCTGCACCTCGCCGCTCCGATACTCGGCGGTCGTGAACAGCCGGTGCAAAATGTCGTTGCGGTTGGTCGCCACCTTGAAGCCCACGATCGGCACCCCCATCTGCTGCAGCAGCCACCCGGAGAAAACATTGCCGAAGTTTCCCGTGGGCACGACGAACTCCACATTCAACCGTTCGGACTCCGGCAGGCGCAGCCACGCATAAAGGTAATAGACGGACTGGGCCAGCACGCGGGCGATGTTGATCGAGTTGACCGCGGACAGCCGGTGCTGCGCCGCAAAGGTCTTGTTGGCGAAGATATCCTTCAGCACGCGCTGGGCGTCGTCGAAGCTGCCGTCAATCGCGATGGCGTGGACATTGGCCGCGCCGGTGCAGGTCATCTGCCGCTCCTGCAGGGGGGAGATCCGGCCCTCGGGATAAAGGATGAAGATGGCGGTGCGCGGCTTGCCGAGCAGGCCGTGGATGGCGGCGGCCCCGGTGTCACCCGAGGTGGCACCGAGGACGTTGATGCTCTTGCCGCTCTGCTCGCACTGCCAGCCGTAGAAATTGCCGAGCAGTTGGAGGGCGAAATCCTTGAAGGCCAGCGTCGGCCCGTGGAACAGCTCCAGGATCTGCAGCCGGTCGTCCAGCTTCCGCAGCGGAGCGATGTCGGGATGCGTGAAGGTTGCGTAGGACCGGTGGATCAGCCGCGCCAGCACGTCATCGGGCACATCGGTGGCGAAGAGCGCCAGATACTGGTGGCAAAGCTCGGCGTAACTCAGGTTCCGCCACGCCGCCAGCCGCGGACTGATGTCGGGCAGGTTCTCCGGCAGGAAAAGTCCGCCATCGGGCGCGAGCCCGATCGCCACGGCCTCACTGAAGGAGACGGGGTCGGTCTGGCCGCGGGTGGAGATGAAACGCATTGCAGAAGTCAGATGTCAGAAATCAGCGGTCAGCGGGAGCTTTTTCGCGGCTCGGCATAGCTGGTAGGGACGGACCGCTGGGCCGTCCGTGAAGAGCTTGCGGCGCGCCCAGCGGTCGCGCCCTACCTAAAGGCTATTTGCTCAAGCCGAACACCTCGTGCGCGGCCCGCGTGGCCTCGTCCGCTTTGGCGCGATCAACCGCCACGGTGATCTTGATTTCCGAGGTGCCGATGAGCTGGATGTTGATGCCCGCCTCGCCGAGGGCGGTGAACAGCGTGGCGGCCACGCCGGCGTGCGTGCGCATGCCGACGCCAACGACGGAAAGCTTGGCGATGTTGTCAAAGGCCTTCACTTCGCCGCCGCCGAGTTTTTTGAGGACGGCCGGCAGCACCTTGACGGCGCTCTGCGCGTCGTCGCGCTGCACGGTGAAGGTCAGGTCCACGCCACCGTCGTGGGCGACGTTCTGGACGATCATGTCCACGTTGATGCTGGCGTCGGCCAGCGCCGTGAAGATGGTGGCGGCCGAGGCGGGTTTGTCCGGCAGGTTGCTGATGACAACCTTGGCCTGGTCCTTGTCGACGGCGACGCCGCGGACGACGACTTTTTCCATGTAGGCGACTTCTTCTTTCACGATGGTTCCTGGGTTTTGGTTAAAGCTGCTGCGGACCTCGAAGACGACGCCATATTTCTTGGCGAACTCGACGGAGCGGGACTGCATGACCTTCGAGCCAAGGCTGGCCAGCTCGAGCATCTCGTCATAGCTGATCTCCGTGATTTTCTTCGCGGTCTTCACGATGCGCGGGTCGGCGGTGTAGACGCCGTCCACGTCGGTGTAGATCTCGCACTTGTCGGCCTTGCAGGCGGCGGCGAGCGCGATGGCGGTGAGGTCGGAACCACCGCGGCCGAGCGTGGTGATCTGGCCTTCCTCGTTGATGCCCTGGAAGCCGGCGACAATGACGACCTTGCCGTCCTTGAGGTCCTTGAGGATGGGCTTGGGATTGATCTTTTTGATCTTGGCCTTGGTGAAAACCTCGTCGGTGAAAATGCCGGCCTGTGCCCCGGTGTAGGAAACCGCCGGGACGCCGACGGCGTGGAGTGCCATGGCGGTCAGGGCGATGGTCTCCTGTTCGCCGATGGCGAGGAGCATGTCCATTTCGCGCGTATCCGGGCGGTCCGTGATGGCCTTGGCCTTGGCGATCAGTTCGTTGGTGACGCCCG